>JAIYDP010000337.1 GCA_027487435.1 Verrucomicrobiaceae bacterium
AGACCGTTGGGAAGGCTGAAAAGGGGGGAGGCAACTGGCCGTACATCTTCAAGCTGCGGAGCAGCATGGACTTCAGTGCGACGTACGCGGAGTACTTCCGGTCCTTCCACCTCCTCTTCACCTCCGACCATTCCCCGACCGTGGCGACATGGCCGCAAGGCGGGGGGTCCCGACAGGTCCCCGGCAACAGGCATCGGAAGGCTACTGTGCTACTCTCATGAGGCCACGTGTGTGGCCGGGGGCTACAGGGCTACAGGAGCACGGGGTCTGCAAGAGGGAGATTGGACATTCAGGAGGAAGCGTATCCAAACGGCCGAATGGGGGCCCGCGTGCCCCGTTCAGTCGGTGGGAGGGCTACTATAGCTTCCTCCACTTCTTTCGTCGATGGACACTAAAGGGGTAATCCACGCCGAGTAGTGGATTGTTTACCAACAAGGAGGAGTGGGCGCAGCTGCAGCGGATGCTCTCTTTGATGCATGCGAGGAGCCCTGCTTCAGTGGAGCGCTCTGTAACTTCCGCAAGGAGGTCTGTTGGGGGGTCAAGTTGTACACCATGAAAAGGCGCATTGCGTGGGATGAGTAGAAAACTCAGCAGCTGGAAATCACAACTCATACAGTAACTGCTGTAAAGTTCATGATTGATGCAACTTGGCTCCCAAATTTCGATGATGAAATATTTGTTACGATCTCGATGGTTTGCGATACTTTGCCATTTGCGAAATATCGCTTGCTTCTGATTGTCCCAGCTCTGATCTCATTTGGTCTTCCGGTGGGCAGGTATTTTACATGTCCCGCCGCGAGATACAGCTCATGTTTCTAGTGCCTATGCATTCTCCGTTTTTGTCAATCCCATCGAGATAGCAAGGCCAGAGTGGCCCAAGGTTCCTATTACTGCTGCATCATGGGCATTGGCAACTTTGATATTTACCTGTGGGGTTGTAAACTTTTTCATCGGCGCTTTGCTCGATCAGTTGGGCCCTCGCCTCTATGGTATCATCGGATCAATCTTGTTTGCGTCAGGATGGGTTGTTGCTGGCGCTGCTATACGTTACGGATTCTTTTCTCTTTTCGTAACCGGAATAGGTAGGTTATTCGTGTCCTTTCTTACGTCTCTGGTTTATTGTCTGGAGCAGGGTTTGGCTTCATGAACTTGATAATGCTCGGTCCGCAACTCGTCTTGACTTGCTTATGGCTCAGTGTTGAGTGCAAAATGGTTTCCCGAGCGCCGTGGATTTGCTGGAGGGTTCGCTGGTTTCTGGATAGGTGCTGGAGCACTCACTTGGCCTGTTATTAATTACGTGCTTATAACGCACTTTTCATGCGCGGGTGTCTTAGATGTACAATCTTGCGCAAATGCTACGCCCAATGACACCTCATTCACGCAACAATATATTGGAGGAGTATCCCAGACCTTCTTTGTTCTTGGCCCTGTTTACGCTGCCTGGATGCTTCCTTGGTTCCTGCTTTTTTACTTTTTTCTTATTCCTGAGGTGTTTATTTCTTCGATTTCCCTCCGTTGCAGAGGTCGCCCCTCTCTTGTCTGCGACATCGAGGTCAACGATGAGCGCTTCAATGAAATGGTTACCACCTCGCCCAAAAGCTCCTCCTCTCTCGCGTCTCTCGCTCTTATCAACACCCCAATTTTGGCTCTATTGGGTCGTTCTGTTTGTTTCATTGACTCCAGGATGGGGTTTCACATCTTTGTTATCACCGTTTCTTCAAGCTGCATACAGTGTGACACCTGGAGAAGCGGCAGCTGCAGTACCTCTTGTTGTTGATTTTTTCTAATGCTTGAGGTAACAACTATCAATGTCTTCTATGCATTTGGTCGTCTTGGATGGGGCACAGCTTCAGATCGTATCGGTCGCCGTCCTGCTTACATATTGTTTCTTGGGACTGGCGTTTCACTGAGTTTTTGCCACCACTTACACATTAGTGCATTCTGATTGGGTTAATTCCCGCATTGCTGGCGATTCCACAACAATTTTCTCGTGTTGCATTCATCCTGACCATTGTTTTCTTGGCGATATCACAATCCATGTATGGTGGAGCCAAGGTTTAATGTCCTTGATCTTTTTCATGAGTAAGGTTATCTGTGCAGCAACTTGCTCCGAATTTTTTGGCATCGAGAACGCTTCAACTGCAGTTGGGCTTGTCATCACTGCAGTTGGAGCTGCTGGAGTAGTTGGGATCTCGACATCGAACGCATTGACCAGAGTGCCGTCCAGCGAATCAGGTGCTGCCGCAAGACACGATTTTGATCCGTTTTTCTTCCTCATGGCAGCTTTACTTGCGGCGGGAGTTCTTTGCGCGTCTCTTATGAGGCCAATTCGGGCCAAGATCGCTCCTCTAGAAACTGCGCTAGTAGGTGGTACTTCTGATGAGGACGAAGAGGCAGTGCTAGAGCCTCTTGTTGCTGTTCAATAATGTAATTATATAGCAAGGTTGAGTACAAATGGGGCAAACGTTAGGAAGGGGGAGGTTTAGGGAAGTATTCTTAGCCCAATCCACCAGGCTTACACAGGGTGATGGGTGGAAGTCGGTAGGAGGAACGAGAGGAAAGCAGTGTAGAGGACGGCGGCAAAAAAATGAGGCGAATGTGGGGGAGACCACAATTCGCTCAGTGACGAAGCGGAGGAGGTCGGGAGGGCGCCATAAAGGACGACGGCGGCGAAGCTGAGCGCCGCCAAAGTAGG
Organism: Verrucomicrobiaceae bacterium; assembly: GCA_027487435.1. Lineage (GTDB taxonomy): Bacteria > Verrucomicrobiota > Verrucomicrobiia > Verrucomicrobiales > Akkermansiaceae > UBA956. Next base: position 2,696 of record JAIYDP010000337.1, read on the forward strand.
AGGGGTCCATGTGCCACAAACCCACTTATCGGACTTCAACAGGACCCCTGCAGAACGGAACAACGGACAAATTCTGCCGCTCTCGCTCGCGAAGTGCGAATTCGCTGGAGGATAGAACTTTCTTCAATTACTCTGTCTGGAGGACCCAAGGATTCAAGTTCTCCACAAGAAGAAAATACGACTACTTCTCTCACTAAATTCAGCATGACTGCGTCAAACTTGGAAGACAAGATGACGACGTGCAGATCTGAAAAGTAAGACTCAGAGTGGCGTGACTCAACGAGTGCAAAGAACAAACATTGCTCTCAAAATTCCTTCCGCATCCTCTTGCTCGACACTGAAGAAATCGCCATCGACAAATAGAAATTTGGGCATCTTGTGATACACTCTCGATATCAATACGTAGCGCTGTAGAACTTGAGGCAAGCTGCGGATAGGACTATTCGAAGACAAGTTGTCGAAACAGCAGGACACACCGAGTGAACAAAACACTTTTCTTACGCGATCATGTTTTTCTTCTTCGCTCTAACTGCTAAGACGACTCGAAATAAAAATACCAATTCTAACTCCGCCACATCAAGGATGTTATCTGCTATCGTGCCCTCAAGACACACGTCGGAAACGCGCAAGACCTGCAACTTGGACCATACAGCCTCTCGATTCGAATGACATGACCTTTATGATGAGAAAGACAAGCCAGAACAACAACAGGATTTCGCCAACGAAGATCGACCCCTCGTAACTCCGAACACCAGCCACACAATCAGTTAATTTGTTGAGAAAAGAAACACTTGAACAGAAGAGTAAAGTACTCGAGCTTGAAAGACACAAAGTTATGAGGGGTTCGTGGTCAGGTATTTTCGCTTTCAGCAGATTGACTCCTAGTTGCTGCGATTCCTGGTGGTCAATAATCTCTAACGATCCGATGAGGCGCAATGAATTTTTTGAAGTCGCACGTGCCAGTACATTCAGAAGCACTCCAGCAGACGAAGCGCTCTGCCGGTACAACTCGACATTTTCGAGAGCGTCGTTCATGTTCTCATAAACGAGGTCCACGTACATGAAAAACGACAATAGCATCCCTTAGATATCAACCAATGAGGGTAAACGCTGGCACCGGCTGATGGAGCACCCGCGATAACAAAGTATGTCGCTTGCCAAATCGACAATCCCATGCCAACGTTGGACAATAAGATAGTCGCAAAGGCAAATCGACTTGCATAGGAAGCCAATTTCATATCAAACCCAAACAGTACGGTCGACAAACGCTTGTAGTCTCGCTTGACAAATTGCATTCGACCAGAAACTTGCAAACTAGCGGAGTTGTTCAAGGCGAATGAACATAGGTCGGTTTGTGTCGCACCAACAGACAAATCTGACTCGGTGATCTTTGCAACAGACATTGCGTATGGGATTGTTATCAGATAAAGAAATGCGACGCTAAAACCAACAAAAATCCCTAGCGCATGAGAGATGATCGTCAAGCGACGCACCAAGCGCAGCCTCTGACGACAAGAAGTAAACAACTCCTGCGAAAATGAAGAGAAAGTGCTGGAACGCTTCCGCACGATTCATAACAAGCTCCTCCAACATTTCAACTTCACTTACATACGAAATGTATTCTCCTGGAGGAACGTCGTCGAATAAATCCATCGATGAGGTCGTGCCAGCCTCAAAGAGAGAGATTTGCAATCGATTCATCATCTTCGCAGTACCCAGCCGAATCAAGAAGGTTCCCAAATAACCGAAGACAGCCTCGGAAAATGAGGCGAGAACAACGAGGCCCAAGAGGACGGTTTGTCTTCGATAGAATAAGTCTCTTTGAACATCCATCTCATGGTGGTCCTTTGTAGATTTGATATCTGAGATCAGAAAAAATGCGAAAAGGTAAACCCGTTGCATTGTCGATGAGCTTCTGGGTCAACAAAGGAAAGAAAAACGCTGAAACAGCTTCCAAGACAATAGCCATCATTCCAATAATGTAATACTTCCATTCCGGACGAGAATATTTGATAATCGAGAGCAATGTCGACAACTTCATGATGAGAAGAACAAAGCTGCTCAAACCTGTTTGGATTGTCCAAGATTCGCGCCTTTGAGCATTTTTGATAATGAAAAGTAATCAATCAGCCAAATAATCTCAGAAGCCGCAATTAGAAAGATGCCGACCAACGTGATAAAGTGAACAGATGAAAAGGGAATGATGTGAGTGCTTATGTCAAACAGAAGAAACAATCTCTCTCCGCTAACAACAAGAAAGAGCCCAGTCTGGACAGTCAGAAATGTACTCAAAAGAGAAACAAGGAAAGTTGCCGCATGCAGACACATTGAAACCCATTTCCCTATCAGATAGCGATGCATGCCGAAGTGTCCCATGGTTAGCCATACTGCAAAGAAAGCTTTGTACGACAACGAGTTCCCTTTTGACTCTTCCTCGCCAGACTCAGAGTTCTCTGTCCATGTTAGCAGGCAAACTTAGTGAGCGAGACTGGAGATGAAAGGATCTTGAATTGACATATTTCGTAAACTAAGGAATAGAACGTAGGGAGGAGACATGCTTGTTGTCGAAGTTCCTGTGGATTCTCCAGTTGGGGCCATCAGAGCTGCCGAGGGTGGTGCAGCAAGACTGGAGTTATGTAGTTCCTTGTTTAGCGGTGGAGTCACTCCGTCAAAAGGCCTCATGGAGATTGTTTGCGCTACAGTTTCCATTCGTATGGCTGATGATTGTCATCTGAAATGCTAGCGGTAGTTGCCCTAATTCGACCACGAGAAGGGGACTTTTGCTATGATGAAATTGAGTTTCAAGTCTGTCTCAAAGACATTCAACATGCCAAAGAAGCGGGGTGTGCCGGAGTAGCCATCGGCTATCTGAAAGCAGTCTATTATCCGAATGCTTGTAATGATCTTCAAGGATGGCACCATTGATAAGGAGCGAATGAAAAAGGCCATCTCAGTTGCCAGTGGTCTGATGGTCACTTGTCACCGCGGTAGAGTGCGAATTGAGCTCTAGTGGTTTACAACAAAGCGTTTGATATGTGCCTCAGTTTGTCGGATTCTCTAGATGTCCTCATTGATCTCGGCGTTTCTAGGTATTACGACGTGATCTTTCGTTTAGACCTGCAGAGTCCTTACCTCAGGCGGAGAAAAATCAGTAGTAGAGGGTTTAGACAATCTTGTCGAATTACATGAAAGGGGTTCTTTTTTCTTGATTACACTCATTGCAGTAGCAGCTGGAAGGATTGTCGTTATGCCAGGAGGAGGGCTCACGGAGAAGAACATTGGAAGGGTTGTGAAACGAGTCCCGTTTGCAGAGGTACATGCATCGCTGAGAACTAAAGTCGACTCAGCGATGGAGTTTAGGAACTTCTCTTGCTTTGTAGTGATCGCTTGTCACGATAACTTCACAGATGGGCGGTGAATTGCGAAACTCGGAGTACGTAAACTCAGTTTGTGATGCGGGCAAGATCCGGCAATTCATCCAAAGCACGGACAAGGTTTAAACAATCGACAGATGTATACACTAATCGCTCTTGATGTTCTTGTATATCCTCTTCACAAAGACAAGAGATGAAAAGAAACCGATGGACCCTCACGAATCAGTGGTAAATTACAGATCTCTCCAAACCGCAAAGAATCGCAAACGCGACGCAAAAAAGTGTTGTGTATCCAAAGTAGAACATCGTCTGAAAGAAGCCATACATCCTCGTCTTCGCGATGAAATAATATATGGCGTAGAGGAAGACGTAGGCTGCTGTTGAGGAGCCACTTAGAAACGAAGTCCACCCCCATCTGACCAATCAGAAAACGCTAATCTGCACACCTGTAATCCTCCGCGTTGAGTTGGAAGTACGTAATGACGATGGAAACGCACGAAATAACTGTCAGCAGCATCAAAAACACGACAAGCATGAGATCGTAGACGTAGTAGAACTTGTAGTTCCAAAAAGACGTGAAAATGAAGTACATCTCGATGAAGATGGATCCAAAAGGCAGAACCCCTCCAAGAGAGACCATCACCCATGGCTTCAAGTACCACTTGGATTCTGGAATATGTCTCGGGATTGTGTTCACACGGCAGGGAAAATCAGGCGTCCCAGACCAATTACGTCCAAAGACCGTGCCGGCCAAAACAAGAGGGCAGCAAATGAAAATGTAAATGAGTGAAATAGCGACCATGGACCCAAAAGGAATAGCTGCCAGCGACGAGTATCCGATAGCAACAAAATTGAGAGACAAAGTAATGGCCGCGCAAAGTCCAGGAAACAGAGCCGCTGTCATGACCATGGTCTTGATCCATTTCAAGCCTTAGTTTATGTGAGGCCATGAAGAACGGGAACATACCTCCACTCTGAGCATAGTAGCTCCCACTGACGTACCCTGCAACAAAGCTTGTCACGCAAAAGGCTCCGATGAAAGCGTTCGTGACGGCACCTCGCCTGCCACTGTCAATCATAACCAGTTATGCAGTACCCGCTGTACAGAGTTGCGATGATGGCAATGACGATGACAATTATGACAATGCATGCGAGCTGTACCCCAGAACCGAGAAGAGCAGCAAATAGAGGAGTGAAAGGCGGGAACCGAAACACGTCTCCTTGAACCTGTTTCCACCCAAAATCATCTGTGTCTCGAGTCTAAGAACATGAGAAAAGAAATAAATGAGAAACAAATTCGTCATCATCTCGCAGCTCAGCGAATCTGGCATAATCTTTTCGCAACGTTCGCATCAAAATAAGCGACACGAGTCCAATCAAGAAGAGGACCATCATGAATGAATTGAAGATAGAAAACCAATGAATCTGCTTGAGTGAGGGGTCATGGCAGTTCGAAACACTTGATGCTCAAAAAAGTCGTTGTCAAGATATTTACGAAATCGATCTTCAAACTTCAAATCTGTCTCGACCCATTCGATGCTGTAAGTGAAGTCCAGACGCTGGTTCGGACGAATAGGTGTTGGATTCTCGGAAGTGAGATTCACTTCGATTATCTTTGCTCGTGAGCGACATTAATTTGCTGTGACCCTGTCATTGTTGTACGATATCTTGAACTTCCGGTGGGTGTAAATCATGAAATCAGTGTGCTTCGAAGAGTCGTGGACGCCCTTCTCCTCTCCTTGTCCCATTTCGCCTAGCATTTCTGCGTCGTTAAGTAGGTCAAATCAAACATCCAAGACCCCAAACTGGCAGCTCGTCTGTTGTATCAGAAGGCCAAAGGCAAAACTACCAATGACCATTTGATACCAATAATGATTTTCGACTGCATACTCGAATATTTCCGCATCAGCTTCATCCAGTTCCTGGACACAGGTTACAGAATGAGCAACATTCTCTTGTGGTTTAGACAAATGTGACAGAATAAAACCTCGGAACTTCATCTCATAGTCGCTCTTCACCAATTCATTTCCTTCAAGAGCTTCACCAAGCCCAGCCCAATTACGTTCCCAGTTGTTTGGATCCACTTTGCAAAAAGGAAGAGTGAAATAGTTGTAAGTTTCTTGCGGGTTCTCGTACGGACCAACCTTGTTGACCCAGACGGTAACGGGCTCATGAACGTCGTACTGATTTCATTAACTACGAAAGACTCTCAATACTCTGTGCGATTTTGAATCACAATTCGCAAACGCCAAAATGACACCAAAAAAGAAACAACTCTGCATCTTGCGATAACAACTAAAACTTTCAACTTTTAATTTTCTGAACTAAAGCAACTCCTGGTCAAAGCGTAATTCAATCTTTTTGTTATTTTTGAGTACCACTAATCATATTCCAAGATGGAAATGTCTCAATGAATCAATACGCTTAAACAACTACTTAAAAGTTGTTACACATCAGACACCCATGCCGCGCAATATCTTGTACGTGAATGGATTGTCCACTTCGACTCGTTCGCGAGATCTTGAGCAAGGTTCCTTCTTTAGAGATTGTATCGACGTGATAGAATTCAAAGCTTTCGGGAAAATCGTTCGCTGTGACATTCCTGCACCTCAAGGACAGCCTCGCGGGTTTGCTCTGAATATCTTCAGCTCACTTCTAGGTTTGCCTTCATCGAATTCGAAGAAGAACGAGATGCTGAAAAGGCCATGTACGAAATGAGAGGGAAACGTATAGACGGAAGGGAGATCGGAGTTGAGGTGAGCGTTTCTGTCATTAGTGGTAACGATCGAGTTCGCGAAGCGCCCTCCAGCTAGTGGATGGGGAGGGTGACCGTTTTTTTTACTTCATCTGACACGCAGCCGCCGTTCAAGGAGCCGAAGCCCACCTAGCCGGCGCAGACGTTCACGCTCGTCATCTCCATCCCGTTCTCGATCTAGATCTCGTTCACGACATGCCAGGCGTCGCCGGAGCCCTTCCTCTTCTCGCTCTCGCTCTCGTGGGAAGTCCAGAAGATCAGATTCGAGGTCACGGTCTGCGTCTCGCTCGAAATCGCCTGCTCGGAAATAAATTATTCAGAAGTCGAGTTTGCTAGATTTTCCTGGCGTAGAGCATGCAGAATCTGTAGTCTATTGAATTACTTGAGAAGTGAAGTGTAACAACTTCCTCATCTTCTGGCTTGATGACAATCTTATCAAGAGTTACTCGCATGCGTCGAACTTTGAAGAGATATTTGAGACTATCGTGAATTTGGTGCGTCTAGCTTGTCACATCGCCTCAAATAGACTTACTAAAGAATTGAGCCTAAGTTGCTTGGATATCTCAAGAACGCCATCGTAGTCACCAAATACCTTTTTGGAACGACTTTCTTCATGTTCTGAGCTGTTGGGTGGCTCAAGCTAAACAAACTGAGAAAGTTTCTGATACAAAAAGAGAAGTCGGCGACATGGCGAAACCTGCAGACTCAAAAAAACGAAAGCACTGTCAAACTGGGCAACATCAAACTTCTGAAAAGAAGAATTCCGTACTTCGACAAACACAACAGCATTTTTGCCGCGAACCATGCTCTCTGCTTGTCGTCAGAAAGGACGCATTCAAAATACTTAGTTTCCGCAAAAACGCTACAGCCTCCACGACCTGCCAGTTGAGAAAACAAAACAGGAAGGAAAAACATTGGCAATAGTAGACGTGGTCCCAATCGGGCCAATCCACCACCTCGATACTTCGGATTTGCTGTTAAAATCAATGTGTTCTAGTGTAGGGCAACCTCAAGCTTTCCATGGCGCGCTCCATGATCATGAAGCACTCGGCTATCGCGTATGACTTGATCGCGACTGAGATGTCTTTCTGAGAATCGTCACCTGTGCCTTCCTTGATATCGGCAGGACGGTCGTACTTCGAATACTGCCATGCGTTCTTCAATTTTCCCAAAGGTTCATGGCTTTGACGTATTGGAATATCTGAACAGGCCACAGGCTCATCTTCATTGCCGATGCTGTTGAACAAGTATGTCCCAATGACAGTTGCAGAATGTCCATGCTTTGAGCCTTCTCGAAAGAAAGAACTGCACATTGAGCTGTCCAAATCGACATCACTACTCTCGAAACGCAGCTGGGAAAGAGCTCTCGTTGACTGATTCAACAAGAGAGACGGAACCGAGAGGGATACCACCATGGATGGCCTCTAGCAGAGTAATTCATTGTGAACACTCATACAAACCATCGAGAGTACTTGTACCAGTGCCAGCAAGAAAAAGACCAGAATACGCTGCAGGCTTGCACCCTGCCGGAGTGGATGAGGAAGGTTTGTATGGTCGGAAGGACATCGTAACAAATATCTCTGTTTTCATGGTTAAAATTGCAAAACTGGTGAAGGCTTCTTGTGTTTCTTCAAAGCGATCAGTGCAGTTTTAAACAGAGAAAGTTTAAAAAATGCTTTCACAACAACATTTATGTCTGTAGAAGTTTTCTAAGCTCAAATTTTTGTTGGTTAGGCCGACTGATTCATAAACGGAGAAGCGAATGAAGGACGAACTTCAATATCTCGCAGGATTTGGGAATCATTTCTCTGTAAGTTCCGTTGTGACTTCAATTCCGTTATCGTTGCTCTCAAGAGTGGATGCTTTTCCGTTTACAGTGCAGTCGGAGAGTCTGCCCGGCGCCCTTCCGATGGGTCAAAACAGTCCCCAGATGTGGTGGTTTTCAGATTTTGCTAATGCTTGTAGATGCCCATATGGTTTATATGCTGAACAGCTGAGTGGTACTGCGTTCACTGCACCTCGGGTTTCGAATCAGAGGACGTGAGAGTATTTACTGCAGTTTTAATTCCGCAGCTGGTTGTATCGGATTCGCCCTCCTGTTGTGCACCGACCATACGACAAGAGAGACGAAGGGGAGTTCACAATGAAGTTTGAGTCAATCCCAACGCCTCCGCAGCAGCTGAGGTGGATGCCTCTTCCTCTCCCATCCGGAGATGAACGGAAGGTTTGGATTGTTGCCGCTTTCTTGACTCTTGTTGAATTTCATTACTGGCATGGTCACAGTTGCTGGAGCAGGCGATCCATCCGCAAGGCACGGCATCTCTGTGCACATGTATGTTGCCAACGAGTCCATGGACCACATTGCCTTTTACAACAGCGACGGCGATTTCTTGATTGGTTGCTGCATAATTAAGTCTCTGACCGAATCAGTCCCTCAGCAGGGTACGCTGTTCTTGAAGACTGAAATGGGGAAAATGGTTGTCAAGCCAGGGGAAATATGCGTGATTCAGAGAGGGATCAGGGTACCTCATCGGCATTTAATCTAATCTCGAAGTTTTCGGTGGATGTTGACGAGCCCAGTAGAGGGTACGTTTGCGAAGTGTTTTCAGGCCATTTCCGAATTCCAGACCTTGGGCCAATTGGAGCAAATGGACTGGCCAATCCTCGTGATTTCCTCTCCCCTGTTGCTTGGTATGAAGACTTGGAGGAAGAATACACCGTCATCAACAAATTTCAAGGCCACCAGTGGCAGATCAAACAAGGCCATTCTCCCTTTGACATCGTGGCTTGGCATGGGAATTATTGCCCGTACAAGTATGATCTGTCAAACTTCAACGCCATGAACTCAGTCACCTTTGATCACCCGGTTTGCCTTCTTAGTGGCCACACTTACCGTCCTCAGGACCCCTCCATTTACACAGTGCTGACATGCCCTTCGAATGAGCCTGGAACTGCAGTGTGCGATTTTGTGATATTCCCTCCTCGATGGAGCGTCGCAGAGAGAACTTTTCGCCCTCCATACTATCATCGCAATTGCATGTCAGAGTTCATGGTTCAGGGAATATTTTTCTTCACTAAGCCATATCAGGGTCTTATTCGAGGCGCATACGAGGCGAAGAAAGGTGGCTTCGTCGCTGGAGGCGCTTCATTGCATTCCATGATGACTGCCCACGGCCCAGATGCCCACGCGTTCATGCATTGGTCCACTCTGGAGCTCAAGCCTCTTCGCTTACCCGACTCTGACCTCGCGTTCATGTTCGAGACCTCTCTCATGTTCAAGCTCACAGAAGCGGCTACCTCTGGGAAGACGCTACAAATTGACCAGGACTACCACAAGTGCTGGCTGGAATTGCCGAAACTCTTCGACCCTTCCAATCGCAATGTATCCCTTCCGAAGTAGCAGCATTGGTCATCGAGGAAGCGGAGTTTATGACTAATGTTAGTACAATCAGAAGTTGGATTCAAATATTGCTGCGTTCAGATAGTCGCCGGCTTGAAACCTGATATTGCTCAGCTTCATGCCATCTTCGTTGTTTTTTCTCGACAGCTGGATGGTTCCTGCGTGTTTTTGGTTCAAGTTGCCTTCTCTATCTCTGTAGACTGAGTTCAATGAGACTCGAGAGCCTCCATTCAGTAACATAGGCATCTTAATCGCCATCAGCTCTACAATTTCTCGCAAAGTAGTGCTCTTTCTGGTGAGTCAGATTCCAACGCAGAGAACTACGTGGCGTATAATTGCATTTCGGAAGATGGAAGGGATTCTGCGAAGTCTTCGTTTCTGATGTGTTACATTGTCGCGTATGCAATTCAAAAACCGGTAATGATTTCCTGCTTGGTGGAACAAGCGCACGAGAAAAGCACCTGGTGTAGAATTCTCTGCCATGAAACGAAACAAACTCAACTTTATTTGTTTGAGCAAGTTACAAGGACAACAGAAGAGCAGTGCCTCTCTTGATCCAGTGATCAGGTTCCACGCTGCCTGACTTTAAATCTACAGTGATGATGTATGATGGCCGCTCGCTGAATGCGTCAGAGGAACAGATGCTCATAGCAAATACCGAGTCCCTGTCCTCACAGGATAGTAATAGCAAGGGCAGTTGTAAACTCCCTTCAGTGCCTTCTTCTTTGCTTCCACGGGCTTGAAATGAATAATCGGCATCGAAATGACTAGTTCCATGGGACGTGGCTCTGCTAAACAACTGTTATCCCTGTCCCAGCTCGCGCCTTCCAAGAATATTCCTCTGACGTAGACACCTTCTCTAGGTGCTTGTGTGATATCTTTTTCCTCTTGATTCATGACGACAAACTCCCAAGAGAGGGCATCGACGGACACGTTGTTCTTCCTGGCAGAAGTTTGGAGGATTGCAGTCAAAAACCCAGTGGGGAACCCAAATCCTGACATCCAGTAAACTTTCGGATACCCGCTGAAGAATGAGCACAAGCATGTATCTAGAAGCTTACCCTTCAGCCCAACTTTGCATGAATTTGAGGCGATCCTTCACGTCTCGCATCCACGTGCCCAATGGCTTAACAGACGGGAATGTCTTTCCCCACACGGAGGGCACTTTGTTCTCATTCAGAGAGTTCAAAACTTCATCAAGCTCAGAGGAGAGGACAACCAAGCCTTTGATTCCTTTTTGGACATCAACAAGGCTCTTCCTCATTTGACGAAGCAAAACGTTGTATCTAAGTCAGTCAGACCTCATCGAGTGCATTGAACCTATCGATTTCTTGAAGAAGGAACACATTCAGAGCAGATGGATCATCTTCCTTCGACTTTGAAGTAATTTCCCGGTCGATTTCAACCGGAACGGCTTCAAACAACTCCGCAGCAAGCTTCAGGACGTATGTATCCTTCGAACCCGTCGCTGATGACAACACTTGGGGAGCAAAGAGCGAGAGGGTGTCCAAGAGAATAGAAGTCTCCTGGATCTGTGCAGAAATATCGGCATTGTTGTGCTGCCCAAAAGCAAGTGGGTCGTCGACATTTGGGAGGGAGTTTATGTAATCTTTGTAAGATTGCAGCGACCCATCATCTGGGATCCGATATGTCGGCAATGCAGATAGCTTGAAGTTAGCCGCAGTGATCGCGTCTTCGCAAAAGTACGCTTTGATGTACGTCCGCAACAATCTGAAGTCCCAATCGTCAGTAACTCTGCCTCCATAGTTAGCTTCGGCGATCAAATACTTGAGAGCATCCCAAGGGGTCTCCTCTGACGTGTCTAAATAGAGCGAAAGGACATTCTCACTGATCTCAAAGTCGCTCTCGTTGAAATCGTATGGAATGTTCCATCCCAGCGTCCCAAACTTCCGCCTCTCGACCAAAACGGAATGGAAGTAACACAACGAAAATAAGAGCTTCTTGTATTTGGACACTTTGGTGCAGCGGCCGAACTGCGACTCCGTGATTCCGTTGTAAAGTCTCGTCAGATTCGCTTTGAGTCCTCGAGGAGGTTCAGTCGTCATCTTGAGACCGTTCTGCAAAATGGAAATGGGGAATTTGGGGTGAGGATATGATGACAGCCAAAGTCTGAAATCTTTGTGTGGCGAGCTGCTCTGCAACCCCTCCACAATTTTCTCCAAAGTCGGCATCCAGCTGAGCATGAGGTGGCAATTTGCAAGGAAAACCCAGTCACCATTGCGCATCCCTTCTTCAATCATTCGGCTCGCAATGACGGATTGGCCCTGTCCAAGGGCAAGGCTCTTGAGCTTCGATCCCATTCCAATTTGTGTTGCAAACTGAGAGAGGGATGAGATCGGATCGATTCCAGGTGACAGAACGAAGATGAGAGGTGTCGTCTCCTTCGAATCATTGAAAACAGTCCCAAGATCAAATGGAGGAGGTTCGACAAATTTTGGTCCCAAATTATTGACAATGAAAGATGTTGATGCAAAGATGACTCGATCCGATCGTGTGCAACGAATAAGGACGAGCCTTTGCAGCTCGTTCAGCTTATTTTCCCAATCCCCAACCAAAGGGGTCTTTTCGGGCTGAGCAGCGAGGTACCAATCAAACCAGTCACCAGGACTCTGCTCAAAACTGGACATGATGTCACGGAAGTTAGGCAACTTGTCAAGTTCTGTGATGTGGTCCCAACAAGTGTCCGGAAGCCACTCTTGTGCAGGGTTAGGAGGCTGCTGGTCCTTGTTTAGAACAGTGCCTCCTTTCAAGAAGAACGAGTACTCTTCACGATTCACCTTCTTCATCCCTTCCAGGATCTTAACACACATATGGAACGCAAACAGGAGCTTGTGCTTTTCAAACAAGCCTCGGCAGGTGTTACGGTACACAGCGTATGTGTGGAACTCATTGATGTGTTTGATTCGCTCAGTGATATCGTCAGACTTTGGACTCTTTTCGATCGATCGGATGAAGAGGCTGAAGTAAGAATCCAGAGAAAACTGGTACATCGGATCCACCGCCGCCATATCATTCAGGACGAAGTACAAGAGCGAAGACCTGAATGCAATGGGGCGATATCCCTCACGAGCGGCGTCAATCGACTTCTCGGTCTGCTCGGCAACACGAATTTGCGCCTTCACTTCCTCTGACGTCACTTTGGAAGATTGAAGAGTTCGGACAAGATTGTCGTCATCAAGAAGACTACCGGTAGCAGAACTTAGCAAGAACAAGATCTTATCTTCCAGCTCAGTCAACTTGGATTTGCCTTGCGCGACTTTGATGACTAAGTCAGTCTTCTTCTCTTCCAAATCAGAGCGCTCCTTCTTAACGACAATGCTCAACAATTGGTCCTCAAGACCTTGCTCCTTAATGGCGAAGTTCACGATAGTTGTCTTCGTGGACACTTCAGGAGGGTAGTGAGGATTCGAAAGCTTTGTTGTCAAGTAAAACTTGAATTCGGGGTTATAATCAAGCTCCTTATCACCTAACTTGATCATCATACGATTTCCTCGCTTCGTGATTGCTTTGGAAAGGATAGGTTCAATGGCTGGGTCAACTTCCTCAAGAATATCTTGCAGCAGAACCGGGTTACCGAATTGAATTGCATTTTCCATTGTCCTCATCCAATCAGCCATTTTCATGTCTACCACTCGAAGCCCCCTGTCCTTCTCCAAGTTTTTGATCCATTTGTTCGCTTGAGCCTGAGGGTCCACAATCAGAGGCCACCTGCGACCTCTTGTCACCAAAACACCATTCTCAACCGAAAACGAGTCCGCTGGCAGTCCTTTCATCGACCATTCTCGCACCTCTGTTGGCTCTGACAGGAACGAGGAGCAGGCAAAATCGTCTGAACAAGGCACGTTGAGTTGATGAATCTTCGGAATCCAAGTTTCCAGCACAAGGGCGTTGCGATAGTCCGAATTGAAGGGCCCACAATACGACAAGAAACCTGCCGCAACGACGCAATCGCCGATCAGCAACGAAATGCTGTTCTCCAGCACCGCAACACTAGCTTCCCAACGCACCCTCTCACCAGAGAGGCCAGACACCAGCTTCGCTGCGCGATCAAGTTTTGTCTCCAACGACTCCGACTCTTCTCGCAATCGCTCCTTCGTGGAGACACTCTCGTCGTATTGCGACTTTAGAGCTTGCACTTTGTCGATAACCTTCTGCAGACGGGCCTGCGCCTCTCGAAGTGCAGATTGTTTCTTGTCCAAGCTCAGCATGGCCTCGCGTAGCTTCTCGCGCTTAGGCGCAACAGTTTTCGAAATAAGCCCGTACTGATGCATGGCACGAACCCACATGCACAAAGACTTTGCTGCTTTTGACACTTTGCCAACCTTTTCGGGATCGAAATTGACATTGGCAGTGTATTTCTCGACTTTCTTCAGAAGTGCGTCCGGCATGTTGTCTTTGGGGTACTCGATCAGTTGCTTCAGGAAACCAGGATCGCCGAGATGTTTTTGAGCTTCAGGCCAATCGATGGACGATGCTTTGCGCAGAGTTAGCACAGCGCTGAGAACCATTTCAACAAGATCGGGTGGTTTCTAAACAATCAGAGGGCAGAGCAGACCAAGACCTTGTAGGCTTTGATCTCAGTGATGTCGTTCTTGTTGAGAGTTTCAAGGGCCTGCTGGGCAGCTTCAAGCGCAGGCATTGCCTTGTCCAAGTCGGCTTGGGCGGCATCTGCGATAACTTTCATATCCTGAAGAGTAAGAATTTCGTTTCAGAATGGGATATGACCTTCTCCTCCTTCGAAATTCTCTCAGCGTCTGCAGACACGATTTTTTGCTGCTCATCCACCTGCCGCCGCTCCTGCACAATGACGACCAGCAATTCTTCGCACTCCTTCTGAGCCTTGAGAACTTCTTTCTTCTTCTTCTCCAATTCAACACTCATCACTTCAACCTGCCCTTTGGCCTCCTCAAGTTTTGAGAGGCCTCCCTTGAGTTTTCCAGCCTTGTCCCCAAGCTGTTTCCTCTTGTCTACGAGAAGAGTTTTGTACCCGGTCACAAGTTCGAGGTAGTTCGTTGGTGTCACGTAATTGTTTCTCTTCATCTCGGTCTTCATTCTGACGGACATGTCAGACACGGACCAGTGCACTGTCGCCATCATGTCAGTGACAGCGTTCCGCACGTCCTCAGCTCCCAAATCAACTGACTCTGTCAGCCTCATCGCAACCTCTTTCAATGCTTCCGCAGGCCAATCTCGGAACCAATCAATTGTCGTGCAATTAACAAGCGCTGGAAACATTCGACACCTGTTGCGGAACGTGTCTCCAATCGGGGACATGCAGAGCACGATGTGAAGATTCGTCCTTGAGCGCTCGACGAAGAAGGCGTTAAGAGCTTCGTTTGTCTCCTCCAACCCAGCGGTCTTGGCATCCTTCCGAACGCTGTCGCGGATAGCAGACAACTCGTCGGCGGCGAACAGATTCGCGACCTCGCCACTGCTGAGGATGCCACTCACGTCTTCAAGGAACGACTCCACCACAATCTGCGTGTCCGAAAACAAAAAGACAACAGGCTTGTTCTCCACACCAGCGATATTGTACAGCTTCTTCAAATCGTCGTGAAACTCGGTAGACCTGTACTGCTTCGTGATTTCGATCATAAAGAGCTTGAAATTGCACATGTACGTTGCAATCCGCGTCAGGCTCTGGCGACCAGAGCCGCCGACACCAACCAAAAGTGCATGGGCTCTTGGAGACCGGATGATGCGAGCGATTCGAGTGATGTGCTCGATGGCGTCTCGGAAGAGGACCAAATTCATTCCAACGTTGCCAGGCTCCATGTTATAGTCTTCAAGCTTTCCTTCCATGAACTTCTTCATGACAACAAGGTCAGGATACTCTTCGTACGGAGGATTGTCAACTTCGCGCATAAAGTCTCCGAACGGCGTCGGAGGCTTCTTGTCGTAAAGATTCTTCAAAGATGTGTCAAATGAAGCAGCGAGTCGGTCATCGACCATGCGAGTGAAGAGATCTCGATCAGGCTGGTCAATGAGGCGATCATGAAACACGCGGAAACATTCATGAACCCACAACTTGAGGATGGAATCTCTGGTGTCAACGTAGCCAGGGGTAGCGCGCAGCAATCCCTCCAATACTTTGCACAGATCTCTCAGATTGAAGAGGTAATGACTTCGAGATGGAGTAGGAAGCATGTCAGAGCACACATTATTGTACAGCTCGAGAGTGCTCAGGGTGATCGCATCGCAGATTGACTTGACTTCGTCAGGGAAGTCAACCAAGCGCAGAGAAAGAGGGAGACCAAAGATGCGAGAAATAGTCGGATCTGAAGGGAAAGTGAAGTTCACAAGGTGAAAGCGACTCAAGAGGCGAGGAGTTATCGCAGATCGCCCCCCTACCGACATCAGAAGAGAAAAATTGTAAACAAACCGCCAGGGTAGCCCATTGAGGCTAGTAGCTGCACGTCCTTGACATACTTGAGCACTTGCTTCTGACGGTCGTACCAAAATGAATAATCCAGCCAGTGTCGGAGAAGTTCCAGAGGAGGCTGGGAGCCGAAAGTGTCCTGGTGCCATCAGCAAATGAAACACAAGCAAAGCAACCCTCGCTGGCATGTTCAAGTCATCAAGGAAGACAATCATCTTCTTGCCACCGGGAGGACCAAAAACATCTTTCGTACGCTTTTCCAACCTCCCTTCAATAATCTCCTGCACTCGGTTTGACGTTGTACGAGCCGAGAAATTCATAGTCATGATGACTCGCCCTTCCTGCATGGATGGTGCAGCCAACAGGCCCTGAAGCAAGAACGTCTTGCCAGTGCCAGTATCACCGACCACGACGGTGTTCCTCCGGGCTTTCAGCAACAAATTTTCGACAAATGAATAGCGAACAGTGTCGACTGTGGGGACAAGCATCTTGTAGAAAGGAAGCCCAGGGAGAGGCCGCCACGTCGACGGCACCTTGTCCTCCCACGGCGTCCAAACCTGCTTTTCTGGATCGATCGTGTATTCGTACACGGTATTCTTAGAAGGGAATGCGGTCTCCACTTCGCGGATGCACATGTCAATCTTGGAGCGACCGTCGGAATCCACAGAGGCACCAACAGTCCAGATAAGACAGAAAATGAGCCACATCTCCATTAGGCGCCCGCCATCATCGGCAGCGGCAGCTATTCCTTCTTTTGTCTTGGGCTGACCCTCAGCGCCTTCGTTCAAATAGATTGCATCCAGCATTGCACAGAGGCTGACAACGCAGTTCAATGGACTGGTTGGGACCGGCTCACGGCACTCTCGCTTGCGGAACTCAAGAACGCGGCCAACGTGGCGAGCAAACAATCCTCTGAGTTTTTCCGCCTTCTCTGGCCTCTTTGCAAGCCAACTCTCCATAAACGGCTCCCATCCGAACTCATTGATATCAAAGTAAACCATTCCAGCGCGACTGACCGTTGCAGGTGAAGCAACGGCAAGATCTTGTACTTCAAACAGTAGCGATACCTGAGGTGGCATCGAAATACGCTCTCCGCTGACCAGGGTCAGCATTTTGTTGTCATCAAGGACTGTGTTCATGCTCTCAATCCACAACGTATCCACAGGGCCATCCAGAACCAGCCATTTCTGGTCAGGCTTTTCGTCCGCGCAAGCATCACGCATGCAACGAGATAGGACGCCGTCGGTCCATTCGTTGGTCGCAAGATCATACTCGCCGTACAGCTCACCCATGCTGAGGCTCTTTGGATTGATGATGAACGGCTTAACCGCATCGAATCCAGCAACATTTTCTTTGCGGAGCCGTGTCATGGCTTTTGCCAACATGCTCCACGCCGTGGACTTTCCTGTCCCAGTCCAACCCACAAGCATGTTGCCATGGCGAGTGAGCTTTGTCTCATACGTTTGGATAGTCTTCTTGATGATAGTCGGGTGTTGCTGGAGTCCAGCCACAGTGAGTTCAGCTTCAATAGCCTTTTGCAAAGAGCCAGCCTCCAAGATAGGAGGTTCAATTCCAGGGAAGAAATCAGAAAGGAGGGCGTTAAAGAGTTTCACGTCATCAGACACCAACTTGGGCACATTCATGTCGCGCAAGGTGCGGAAAAGGACCATTTCTTCTGCAATTTCAGCATCCGAACGTTTGAGAGCACCCGCAGCAACAAGAGCAGATTTGATGGCCCTCAAGCCAAAGTCATAGTGGTCTTGTTTCGACAATTGTTGAATCATGAGCTGGTATAGCAAAGTTAGCTTTTTGCTCAAGATCTTGGCACTCTGGAACCCTTCTGAGAAGAGCATAATTTCAGCGATGAGCGCTGCATCGGGGACCATCATAGAAATCGGTCGGAGCAGCGCCTTGAGGTTGTCAGGCAGCTCAGATCTCCCTGCATAACCAGGATTCATGGTTACGAAGATGCCGCAGGTTGGATTCAATTTGATCATCTTGCCCTCAAAGTTGAAAGTCTTCAACCCAGTCCCAACAGCATTGAGAATACAGAGAATTTGCTGAGCAACGACTGAAAGAACTTCGACATCAATTCGGTTGAATTCGTCGAAGCATGACCAGCCACCAGTTTGGGCAAGCCCTGAAAACATGCGACCCATGGACTTGTAGTCCAAACCGTCTGAGCAGTTGAACACGATAACGTACTTCGCAATGGCTTTCCCAAGATCTTTCACGCTCTCTGTCTTGCCTGTCCCAGCCGGTCCTTGTGGATTGCCTCCTCGTCGCAGATGGAGAGCAGTAGTGAGAGTCATGAAGCACCGATCAGTCAGGGGCGTGATTACAAGGCGACCACTATTGCCCAGATACTCGTACCCATACTCAAACTTGGAGCGCGTTTGCTTCACAATGCAAGTTTCTTCCTCACGATCCCAATAAAATCGAAGCTGAGAAACCCAATCGAAGTGGCCGACGCTGGAACAGCCCACCTATGAAGTCAGAGTCCGAAACCATCGATATCACCTTGATCATCTTGTCAATGACATCTCGCGCATGGACTTCAATCGTAATCTGCGCGACAACCTTGAGCCGATCCAGCTTGCTCAGCTGAGACCGGATCATGTCTGTGTACTTGTTGAGCAGTGTGATCCACTTCTTCTTCAAGAGGCGCAGAGTGTTCTTGTTGCCGCGCTCAACTTCACCGAGGCTCTTTTCGCACTCCAGCGTCCAACCCACTTGACCAGCTGAGAGCAGCAACTGTCCCGCCCAGTCGTTCACCCATTTCTCTTTCTTGGAACCTCTCATCGCATTGATGCATTGCAAATGAAGCCGACGCAAAGTCAATCGCATGGCGGACTCAATCTCAGTCAGCCACATCTCGACGGCTCCGTCGGTCAAGACAGGGGCTTGGAAGCCGACGAATTCTAACTCGGGAGACGTCATCCCGTGCGCCTCCATCAATTTCTTTGCATTTTGCTCGAACTTCAATGCCTTGATGGCTTCAAAACACTTCTTGAGGTGGGGTTGCACAGCCGTCGGGTCACGTGCCTGGCCAAGAATCTCCAAAAGATCGTCATTTGATAAGAAATAAAACCGCGGAAACGCTTGTCGCTTTGTCTCGAGATATTGATCTAAGCTCTTTTGAATCTTTTCGAGCTTTCCGTTCATTTCAATCATCCGATGAAGCATGTTGTCAGCGTGAGTGGCTCTCTTCGCATTTGTGTCCTTGGCGATCGTTTCCATCGCGCCCCTCCAGCCATTGTCGACAGTGTCAAACAATGCGCTCTCT
Source organism: Verrucomicrobiaceae bacterium (assembly GCA_027487435.1). GTDB lineage: Bacteria > Verrucomicrobiota > Verrucomicrobiia > Verrucomicrobiales > Akkermansiaceae > UBA956. Next base: position 21,911 of record JAIYDP010000337.1, read on the forward strand.
GACGGAAGTTGACGCCGAATGTCCTCGGAGCCGACGAAGATGTTTTCAAGATACATCCATCTGCAAAGGTCAGCAAACAGCCACAAAGAAAGAATCACCCGCGCTGGACTTGAAGCATCTGCTCAACCGTCTCCGAGATCGTGTTCAAAACCTTTTCCCAGTAGTCGATCTCGCTTGCAAACGGTAAATGGTACCTGCTCGATTTCATCGTGGAAAGGGTGACAGAGTTATCATCCAGCGCAAGGAAGATGTCCTCCGCGCTGCGGAGCTTGCGATGACCGCGGTCCTTGTACGGTACGATGTCCAACCGCAGGTCTTCCCATCTGATGCGTCAGAACAAACCAAAATACAGGAAAACGTGGCTTTGATGGATATCAGCGCTTGCTCAATCATCAACTCTTTGCCCGCAGAGCCGGAGATGTTGGCGACAAGCTCTGCATGCTGATCAAGCCCGAGCGAAAAAATCCTCTCCAAATTGAAGTCGGCTGAGTTGTAGTCGAACGTCTTCCCGACTTCTTCCATCAGCTGGCTCCAATGCCTCTCTCTCAGAGCAGGACTTCTCAGGTCTTGAATCAATGGCATCATGGTCTTAAACTTCTCCACAGTCTCCTTCAGGCTCTGCCAAACAAGCCAAGACTTTATCTCCTTCCCGAGCTTCGTCACCCTACGGCTGAACTTTTGGGCAGCGTCATCCATTGTTTCCACGCGGAGGGTTCGGAACTCGCCTGCTTTCCAATCGTTCCACATGTTGTCCCACTCTCGAGTCATCTGCCAAACTTGATCAAGCAACTCGAGCTGAGAGGACACTGCAGCAAGGTCTTTGTAGTCTGGCTTGTCAAGCTCAAAAATCTCCATGCCTTGCGCAAGGATTTTCTCCTGATTCGCATTCGAATTGCATCTCTCACGGAATTCGGAGATGATCTGGAGGGCTCGCTCGAAGGAGAAATTGGATGCGTTCATCGGTGCGTTGTTCTGGAAGTCTTCGCGCAACGTAGCCACTTCTTTGTCAAACTGGACGACAGCGCGCTCCAGGTCCTTCTTCATGTTCTTCTTGGCATCGTTTAGCTTTCGCTCCGCTTCAACAAGGGTTGTAGTGAAGTTTTGCCACGCTGCTGGCAACAGAGAGAGGCGGCTGAGTTCCTCCTCTTTGATGGTCACCTCAAACTTCTCGAGCAGCTTGTACTGCAAATTGAGAGGCTCAAAGCGAGCCTCCACAGATGCAGTGCTGGACTGCAGCTGACGAAGCAGGGTGATAGAACTGCCGAGTCCCTCCAAATTCGGCGGCGCCATATCGAGACGAGCGAGGGACGATGAGAAGAAGTCGTGAAGACTGCTGAGTTCTGCAAGAGCTTGCTCGTTCAGAAGAGTTGTGAACTTCTTCTGCCACGAGACGCAATGCGAAACGATCGACGCTTTCAGAAGGGTGCAGTCAATCGAAATGAAATTCATATTTGTCACACTGTCCTCTTGCTGCACCTCCTTCTGCAAGTCCTTGTACTTCTGAGTGTCGCTTTCGAAAGCAGCCAACGTTCGGTTCGATCGCGCGTAGCGGCGGATGTAGGCATCCTTGTCATAGTCCCAAACGTGCTTGTATTTCTCCCAGAAGCTCAAATACTTCTGAAGCTTGTCCACACTTGAGCTCATTCCAGACATGATCAAGACCATGATGCGCAATACATCATCATCACCAGCGATGTTCTTGTAGATGGTCGTGACGGAGCTATCGTTCTTTTGCACTTCGATGAGCTGACTAGCCTTTTCGTATTCGGCCTTCAGTCGCCCGCTCTCACGATCGGCTTCAAGTTGTTCTCGCTTCACCTCCAACTCGACGAGGAGTCGAAGTCGGGGCACAGCGCTGAGAACGGTGATAAGTCTGACATTGTCAGTGCTTAAAACAAAAGGCATACTCTTTCGACACATTGTTAACCATCTGAGTGAGGCTGCTCATGCTCGGCTTGAACTCGACGCGAGAATTCGCCTCCAGGACGACATTTACGCGGAATAGAGGCACTGGCTCACGACGGACTTTATCGCCATTGATGGCTCTGGACAGCTCTTGAAGCGAGCGCTTGACTGCTTGCCGCATCGCATCTTCAATTTGCTTATCACCTCGCGATATAAACACGTCCCATTCCTTGAGGACTTCTTGGCTGTCGTACTGGAAGACTCTGTAGATCATCTTAAAAGCCTCCATTACGTCTCTATGCATCGCAAGCAGCCTCTCTTGGACCCGGCGCCGATGAAACGCTTGCACTTTCTCGAATTCTTCCTCATCGTACACTCGTTTCTTCTCAATTTCGATGAGGGACGTTTCCGACACAAGGCGACAATTTCGGTTCAGCCTTGTCTTGCAGGACTTGAAATCCATCACCAACCCCTCCGTCGATTTGCAGAACCTTCGACTCTCCCGAACGTAGAAATCTACAATGCCCTTCGACGTCCACGTCAGTTTCGCAATGCCGGGCCCAATCTTCTTGTCAAGCGCCTTGATCTTGTCCGCAAAGAGACGCCGCTCGGACGTATCCAGCGCAGCCATGATGGCGTTGTAATCGCGCACGAGGAGGACGACGTGTTCCTTAACAAATCGTGTTCTGTCCTTGCTTGACGTATTCTCCATCGCGATGAACGGAATTGAGTACCCAAGGCGCTCCCAGTGCTCCACCTCCGCAAACAACTTGACAAGCTCGGTGCTGAAATTAACCTTGAGGAAACCATTCCCAGCAGCAACAATAAGCTTGTTCTGCAGGCCGGTGCCAACGCCTTGGCTCAACCGCTCCACCCAGTCCATGTATTGCTTCCGAATGTATTCCTCAAAAGTTGCAACCAAGGCGTTGAATTGGGTGTCAACTTCCGAATACTCTCGAAGGGACACAACAGCCCAGCTGCCTTGAAGAAGCTGCATCTGGCGAGAAATCCGCCGGCTAAAACTGCGTGCCCACAGGGCTGCCCCAGAAAACTTTGGGTACGTCGTTGGCAAGGGGGGATTTTTCCTGTGCCTATCGAATTCTCGCTTGGTGTGGTTCATTTCCGCGACGAACATGCTCAAAATATCTGCTGTCTTCTTTTCCAATGTCCTCTTGATCGCCTTGGCGTTGTTAATACAGATCGTATAAAACATTCATACCTCGCGATGAGCGATGTGGGCAAACGATTCTTGCAACTCGAAGGCGGCGTGAATGCACTTTACGGATTCGAAGGACGTTGTGATGACGTTTTGAAGCATCACCTCAAGGTCTTTGACGCCCCCCTTCAAGAGGTTGAAGTCATCGTGCCACCCCAGCGCTTTCACATCCAGCACGTTGTACTTCAAGTTGCGGAGGTGCTGAATTTGTCTGAGGAACGACACCTTGAGTACGTGAGCGACCAACCAAACAAATCAAACCCTGATATCCTCCAGGGATTTCTGGATATCCACACCCCTTGATCCTCCAAACGATGGGATCGCACTGACGCGTTCGTCTGTACCGGGAACCAACACAATGTACGTAAATTGCATGCGCCATTCTGAAATCTCCATAAGGTCGCGGCAGCGCTGCACAAACGCGTCGATCTGAGCAAAGATTCGACTCTCGTCAAAGTCCCACTTGCGGTCCTTCTCTGAGCGATCAATGAGACGGACACAGCGGCGGTAGCATCGTTTCCATTCTTCGCCGCAATGAATTGACTCGTTGAGCTTCTTGACGCTTGCTTCCACAGCGCCGTCGGTGATTTCTTGAACTGAGAGGATGGAGCAACATCTGTCAATAATTTGATTACTGATCTTCCTCAAGAGCCCACTGATTCTCTCTGCCGAGTTGTAGTGCTTAGAAAGCGACCAAATCACACGGACGTAATTCAAGATATTAGGAAGCATAGCAGGAATATCCGATGGAAGGGCTGCAGCAAGCTTTTGACAAGGGATCTCAATGGGCTTCAAAAAGCGCAGATTATCTTGTGCCTCATCTGACCCTCGCTGGATGCTGTTGGACAAACTCTGAAAGGGAGACAAGTATGACGACTTGGCAAGCTCAAGAACCTCTACAATGCGCTGCACACCCGGTTGAATCAGCTGTTCTTGAATCCCAGACAAATCCACTGAGCGAGACTTCCAGAATTGGATCTCTGCAAGAGGGTTTGCGTCCTCTGCCTGCTCAGATGCTTCTTGAGCGTTCACAACCGCCTTGATTTGCCTTGTCCAGTGAATGACAGTTGACTCTAGTCTCTGAACAAGGTCCTTCATTTTAGCGCTGGCTTCGAGGTCACTGAGATCCTCCTCGGGGATGTAAAGCACCGTCGATCCCTTGGCGGAGTGCACAGTCTCGGTTAAATTTGCCAAGAAGCGGCTCACTTGACTTGTGAACTCCTTTCGAACTGTTTCTGGCCAAGACTTGTTTGCGCGGAAGTCACCGGCAAAGACGCCTTTCAGTAAATGAAGGAGGCCGTCAAGCGGGGCCTGACGGCAGCTGCCAAAATACACGAGGTTCGCAATGTTTTCGGGCGTGACTTCGCCGACACTTTGAAATGCTTTTTTGTCCTTGAGGAAGTAGAATACGTCACTTCTGACTTCAGATGGAAGCGAAGGTGCAAGGATCAATCCAGTTTTTGAGTCTTGGAAGGCGAAGAGCTTAGTGAACTGCGCGTTGTCTGAGCGTGTCAAACTTTCAATCACGGGCGGTGGCTACTGAGGAAGTCCATTGCATTGAGCTTTTGCTCATCATCAAGCTTGTTGTTCTTCCAAACAATCGAAAGTTTCTCTTGCATCCAGTCGACGCAACGTAGATTTGCAAAGCCTTGGTTGATCTTGGAATCGATGGCATCCTCGGCGTCGTCAGCGGGCAGATCCGCAGGCGCCTCTTCCGAAGCTCCGCTTTCTGATGGTAGTTCAACCACAGGTTCTGCTGACAGTGGATCAGCGTCAGCACTTTCCATGCGTCAGTTATTCGAACACTGTAAATTTACAGCACATCAAAAATAAAAGCTGACAGAGTGCTCTAAATTGGAAATTGTTATTTGTTTGGATGAGCTTTTGCATTTCCCACTCAGATCTTGTGCATGATCTGTCTTTCGACTTCTATGGGACTGTGATTTCTTGATTTTCGCCGTCTTACATGTTCCAGAGGATTGTCACATGCTCAAGTGATCGAACAGCGAGAGTGTACGAAAAGAGCGAGGACAACACTTGGACAGAGGTTGGCACTTTGAAAGAAGTTCGAAATCCGTGTGTGCATTGACGTTACAGGGGCACACATCTCGCATTTCGAGAGCTGTCTTTAGCCACCCAGAGTTTGGGCCGTGCATTGCGACCTGTTCGGAAGACAAGAAAGTGTGCGTTTGGAATGAAGACGAACGGGAAAAGAGGCATGACCGGTCAGAGAGGCGCAGCGACAATGAGCATTCATGGGTGTGCAAGGCAAGTCTTGTCGACTTTCGTCAGGCCGTCAACGATGTCAAATTCGCTCCGAGGCACCTTGGCTTGAAACTGGTCGGCCTCTGTGCTGATGCACTTACTCATCATCGTAGGCTTGCGCTTGCGATGACGGTCATGTTCGCATTTACGAGGCTCCAGATGTCATGAATGTGACGTCTTGGACCCCTCACGTACATGTCGGCCTTACGTGTTGACGGTTTAGGCCGATATTGAAGTTGAGCCACCGTCGGCATCAGCAGGGATTGTGGCTGTAAGTTGGAATGCTGCAAGATTCGCTTCTCCGTCGATTGTCACTGCCTCTCGGTCAGGAACTGTCAAGGTGTTGTGCTTGCCTAATGTTGCTTATTACTGTAGATATGGGTTTATGATAGCTCGTATCGAAAATGGACTTCTCCAGGAGCACCTCTTGGTAAAGCAGATGAAATCGGAAAAGAAGTGAAAGACGTGAGTTGGGCACCTCTGTTGGGGCGGTCTTGCCACTACATCGCTGCGGCAGCAGGGTCGAAAGTGTTCATTTGGAAACTGAAAAAAGATTCGTATCAAAAGGAGCAGTTCCAGCTCAGCGATCGCACCGTTGACGTGAAGGTATTCTCAGAGGGCCAGCCCGTTTGGAGAGTTGAATGGAATTTGTCTGGGCGAATGCTGGGTACCCTTGACCATGTTTCTCTAACTTCGAATAGCTGCTACTTACGATGATGGGCGAGTCAGGGCGTGGCGTTTCTCCAATGGAGATTTTGTTCCTGTTGACCCCGTTTGAGGCACGATGCTCTTGTTGATTCCGCAGGTGCAAGAAGAATCCATGTCTTAGAGTCTGTTTACTTGTAAACTTTCGTCTTTCCTTACTGTTTTTCGTCGCTAGGACTCTCCACAACGCAGACGTGGCTTGGGCTTTCTTCAACTTCCGGAGTGGACTCCTTCATGCGGTCCAACGTGGGCCTCCAAAGCCGAACTCGAACGTTGCTGAACCAGTTCGTAACCTGCTTGGGCTCTATTCCGGCTTGCGCTGCCAGTATTGCTTTTTCGTCGTCGGTTGGATATGGATGAGCAAAATGCTCAACAAACCAATCGTTCAAAATTTTGGAAGCTGTATTCGGTAGAGCAGATCTCTTCTGAAAAGACGAAGCGCAGGAGCTACTTGATGCCTCACTGAGTCGCAACATTTCGGCAACAATCGCAGACTCGGCCTTCGAAAGTGTTCTGCGCTGTGATCGAATCGCTTTCTCGATTTCTTCTTTGAACACAGTTGCATCCACATTCGTTGCTTGAGTAAGCTGAGCAACAGTCCGAACCGCACGCCTTCGAAGGTGCTCGATCCGCTTTGACGTGTCTCTTGCAAGTTGAATTCGAGTCGCATCGGTGCCTTCATTGCTTGCGAGGTCTAGACCGTCAAGGAATTTGCTAAGCTTGTCTGCAGGAGTCAAACTCTTCCGAAATATCTCTGCATTCTTTCGTGCGGCCATGAGGTGTACTGCTCTGATAACTTTCTGAGCAGCCGCAAAGAAGGGATTCACCGCCAGGGCAGTCGCTACTGAAGCGTACGATGGAGAGACATTTGAGTTGATTGCAATCTTATTCGTTGCATCCTCGAGAATAGCTTCCAATTTCAATGCAGCGTTGATCAAATTGGGAGTCGCTGGGGCATCCATTCCTGTCCTCGCGACCATCTCGGCCCTGCGAAGAAGAACTTCCTCTGACAGAACCGGAGGAGATGAATCCTCAGCCTGGCGTTTCCCAGACATTTCCCAAGCACAGGTCAGACTGTGTCAAACATGTGGAGGACGCGGGTGCAGGAAATTGGGTTCTTTATGTACAAACGACTGTGGACTCATTTCTACTTTCTCTTGTCCTTCTCGCGTTCCTTTTCTTTCTCCTTTCGTTGTTCGCTTTCCGAGGAAGATTCGTCCTCCTTGTAGCGTCGGTCACGGTCTCTGTCTCTGTCTCTGTCCCTCGGGCGATCGCGATCTCGTTCTCGTTCACGTTCACGATCACGATCACGATCACGGTCCCGCTCACGATGTCGCTCACGATCGTGATCTCCATCACGCTCACGATCCCTGTCACGCTCCCTTTCTCGCTCTCTTGGCTCTTCTTTCCGTCGTTTCGACGTTTGCTCCTCCAATCGTGAGAACAAAACAAGCTCTCAGACAGTGCGATAGTCAGAGTAGTCCATATGCGACGACGGATACCCGTGAAATGCCTGCGCTCCTTGATCAAAATCTTTCAAAACTTCAATCGTATCCTCTATGTCCCTCATTCGGCGTTTCGTGTTGTCGACTCTGTGCATCGAATCGTCGCCATCATAGTACAGCATAGGCTGAAACTGGCCTGGTCTCAGGGAGAACTTTGGCCGTAGGCTTGCAGGCACAGACATTTGCGTTTGAGGCGCAGATATTAATGAGTCTGCCAACGCATCTCCTTCAAGTTTGTCAATCTCAGACTACTGTTGTCAGAAGAAAAAGATAGAATATCACATGGATTCCGGTCTCAGAAATTTTCTTTGATTTCGCATATATTTGGCAATATTGCCTGAACGTTGTCTCATTGAACCCATAATTAAACCAATCTGAGAGGACAGCACCCGGGCGTTGCCATGGTTTGTCGGTTAGCTACTAGATTAGACACACGGTGGATTCTGAACAGCATCGAATTCTGTGTCATAGACTGACTGGTTCGGCATAGGAAGAGCATTACTGACAGCAGCTTGAGGTTTCACGTAAACAAGATCCTTTCGCTGATGAACTCTGTGTTGTTTGAATCAGAAAAACATGCGACTCACATTGCAGATCCTGATCCAATGATGATCGTTTGCCCTGTATCCTCATCAAGATCTTCATCATTGTCCTCAACTACACCAACAGTCCTTAAAATGTTACAATGGGAGACACCGCGCAGCACTCTTCGTCTTTCTGTTCTCCTTCCATGTTTTGCTCCTTAACTAAATTGGAAATTGAGTTCGTTATGACGACATTAAAGGACTTCATGTTCCGTCGGGACGTTCTCAAACTTTACAGAGATTTTGTGAAACTTTCGAAAACTGTTGACGTATCCTCTTCGTCTACTAGAAATCTGCTTCACTGACGACAAAGGAAAGAATTGATGGCGGAGGTTCGTTATGGCTTCAAGAATTCGAAGGATGAAGTTGACTGGGACATGAAAAAACAGAGACTCCATGAGGGGAAGATATCATTTGAAAAGTTGTCGGCATCCATGCGCATGATGCGATGATCAGGCGCTCTCAGTGGCGACTGCAGGAATAGGATCCGACCCACGTTCTCCTTTCACAGGTAAGACGTTGCAATTTGGACTCAAACTAGAGTAGAATGGTCCTGTTTTCAAGAAATCAAGAAGCCGCTGTCCTGCATCCTGTTCTATTACATATCTAGTATAATGACGCGAACCTCGTGAGCCTGACCGCTGCGTTGAATTTCTCGTGCAATCAAATATTTCCACTCCATTGCTATGTATTAAGACAATGAATGGCGTCTATCACCTTCCTTAACCGACTCAGCACGGCGATCCACAAGAAAATCAAGAAATCCAGCAAGGGCGGCAAAGGCAGCCGAGTAGTCGGGGATTCTGCAGAGAGCCCTTGGTGTGAGGGAGTTGTGGATGGCTGCACTGGATGACTCCTAAAGCAGAGCATCGGATCTCCACTATTGCTTGACGGGAGTATCTGAACAAACGAGCGCATACGCTTTGAATGTCGTGAACATGAAAGAATGTTGTTCTGGACGCTAAAACGACATTGACAGCTGCAGACCCGTTGTTCACGACAACAGCTAAGGTGGACATTGATGCAACTCGAAGATCGGTTGTCTTGCTATCGACCGTCTCAATCAGGGCCTCCGTCGCACCCTGGAAGTTGCAAAGTGCAGAGGCACCTTCAGGATGAGTTCGTCACCGAAGTTCTGCACCTTGCGGCGTTTGAGCGAGCGCTGCCATCGATCGTAGCCCAATATCCTGCTCTTTGAGAAAGCAACAGGCCAATGTAACAATTTCAAATTTATCTTCCGATCTGACTAGACGAATCAGCCCTTGAATAATGGTGGGGCCAATAAGGTCAAGCATTTCCGACGACTCAAAGCATCAGTCAAGTCTCTAACAAGGGCCACCTGTGCTGCAGTTGACGAAGCATACTGCCACAGCTGGGGAGACAGGACTGGGTCGTCTTGAAAAGAAGAGATTAGGTCAAGGAGAAAAGGAGAGTCGGAAGCCTTCGTAAGAACCTTCAAAGTCAACAAAACACGGGGAACACGACATCAGGGATGAATGTGATGTAAGCGAGTTTCGACAGAATGTCGTCGCTGAAGAGCTCTCGATGAAGATGAGATCTCAATATTGCATCCTAAGGAATGAATGGACTCGGAAGGGGGGTGTCACCAATGGGGGACTCTGCGCTAACTTCGCCAAGATTGAAAAGCTGCGAATTCGAATCGTCGAGTCCTCCGAGTCCAAGAGACTGAGAAGTCGGGAAGAAGCAAGTTGGTCAGGGCTTCTCGAGTAGAACTTGGGCAGTTCAGTGAGGACAAGGCAAGCTCACCTGTGTGAGGACTTCCGCAGCTTGCTCAGATGTAGATGTGGCAGCGAAGCGCACGCAATCGATCAACGCATCCACCATTCCTGATTCGACCTACATTTTTCAACCCGAAATTCAAAATTTATGACTGCGAGCACGCTTTCAAACTGAAATCCGCGCAGATGCCTCAAAATAGCTCCCCGAATGTCTTCGTTCCCGCTCCCAACGGCTTGAGCCGCAAGGGTAAGGTACTGAGATGTTATTTTGTAAAATCGTCCAGCCGCATACACGGCGATCATTGAAGAAATGCGCAGAGCACGACGTCGCGAGTATCCCGCGGACAGTTGGAGCCAACAAGTCCGAGTCGGCGAGTACACCCAACAGCTGATCCGCGGGTACAGCATTCAGGAGCAAAGTCGCAGATGCGTCGCTGGCTGGCAGAGACAGGAATTTTTCCACGTGTTCCATGGCTCGTTCTTTTTAGAGTGGGTCGGACGCAAAGAAAGGCGTCACCGCAGTGGGTACGATCAGCAAGTAGGTTACAATCACTCACAACAAAATGATAGATGTACACGCATTGAAAGAGGCTATTCCGCTGCATCTGCGGTGCTTCCTTCCAACTCGTCATCGGTCTTGTCTGGACCCGCGTCAAGGATCTCTTCAACAAGTTCCTGAAGGTCTCCAATGTCGGTCTCGAACAAATCTAGTTGCTCTTTTTCAAAGCGCTCCGCAACAACATCGACTATGTGGCCAAGAGCTGCTGTTATTTCGCAGACCTCGACCCTGTCGAGTGCAGCAGTCGCTCCACGCACAGCGCATGAGACTTGAGCTTCAACAATGTCTCTGAATAGAATTAGACCATCTCAAGAACATCTCACATCGCTGCTTTGGCACTTTCAAATCCTCGAGATCTAAGCTGTTCCCCGTCCGACACTTTCGCATCCAAGGACGCAACGCCTAAGTCAACTGCGCCCCGCCACGTCTCAAAGAAGCCCCTGAACTCTTCGAAATTGGCCTTGCATTCGAAGGCTATTCCCCTCGTGTTGGCGTCACCCTCCGAAACGACAATCAACGCTTTTCTGACCTCCTGCAGCGACTCAACAACAAGATTGTGAACGGAATCCAACGAGCCTCGAGAAATTACTTTCTCAAACTCGAATTCCTCCTCAAGTGCGCGAACAAGATCTTGCGCAGCAGCCACACGATCCGACACCTCCTTTTGAAGGGAAGTAGTTGCCACCGCAAGAGCTTGCTCACGAGAGAGTGATTCAGAATGCATAGCAGTCTGAAGAGCCTCGATTTGAGCACTGAGGGCTGCAAGCTGGCTCCGCATCGCATCTGCGCCTGCAGTGCCCATGTCGTCGATTCTTTTGGAGAGTTCTTCCGTCCGCTGGGACAGGAGGGCAACGGCTCGGAGCGTCTGATCGGCCGCCCCTTCAGCAGAGCGCTCAGCGATGTTGATCTTTTCGGTCAGAGATTTGACGTCTCCTCGCAAAGCAGACTCGATCTCCACCACCGCAACCGCGACGGCCGTAACAGAATCCCGCACAACCTCATTTTGAGCTCCCGCGAAGAGGGCCTCTCCGGCGAGAGCGACGGTCAATCGCGAGTCCACGGCTTCCAACTCGGAGCGCGCCAGCTCCCTCTCAGCTGCCATTGCCGAATCAATCGCACGCGTCCGTTCGCGACCCTCTGCCGCGAGACTTGAGGTCACTCTTGAAACAAGCGATTCCAGAGCGTCATCAGCGAGAGCGAGTCCTTTGAGGGCCTCGTCCAACCCATCGGCACGCCTCTGAGCTGCATCAAACGCCAAGTCCAATCGACGAACTTCCGCAATTATGCGCAACCTCTCCGCCTCGGCAGATGATTCACCCGCAATGCGGGTGTCTTCAATTTTCCCTTCGAGTCGTTTGGACTCCTCGCTCAAAGCTGCTTCGGCCGCCACCTTGACCGCAGCGATCGCCTCATCGAGTTTGTCTGCAGAAGCGCCACTCGCCTTGCGGTGCGCCTCCAAGTTGGTCGCGACGTCATCGAGGCGCGCCCTCAGCGCATGCTCCATCTTTTCAACAGCTTCCGACACGAGCGCTAACCGATTTCGGTCAGCGGACAAACGCTCATCCAGCGCGGCGATAGACTCAGCCGCCTCTACACGCGCGCGACCAACCTCCCCAACGGCTGCTGCGACCCGCCGCTCGACGCCCTCGTAGACGTCTGTCCGAAGAGTTGCCAACGTGTCCGACAATTCCTTCTCCCGCGCGTCAAGACGCCCGCGCTGGACATCCATCCCGCCGCACACGTCCACAACTTTCGCGTCCAACTCCCTCGTGCGCACGGACAGCGCCTCGAATTCGCGCGCAGATGATGCCCTCATCGCTTCCACCACTGCCGCAACGTGCGCCATTTTCGAAACGTCTGTGGCAACATGAGCAATATTTGCTTCCGAGAGGCTCGCCCGCTTCGCCACGTCATCACACAGCTCGTGAAGGGTTTTGAAACGTCCATCAGCAGATGAGCGCGCGGAGGCAAACTCACCCTCCAAGACGTCAATACGCTCGCGCATATCTAATGTTGCATTTTCAAATTTTTGAAGGGCATCCGACGACCTCTCGACGCATCGCCGCGAAAGGTCGCTGAAAGTTCGCCGTTGCGCGGATTCGATTGCCGAGATGGCGTCACTGAGGGCTGCAACCGCAAGCTCTGAGTCGCTGCGCACCGCTCCGACAAGGCTTTCAGCGCGCGACCGTTCGCGCTCTATATCCAAGCGTGTCGTGCGGAGGAGGTCCTCCATACCTTCGACGCGATTTGATAGAACCGACGCAGCGCGCCGAATTTCGTCTCTGAGCTCGTCGTCGCGGGAAGCCGCGTCGACATCCATCGAATCGAAGCGGCGCTCCAAAGCGGCAACGCGATCAAGCCCTCCGCCAAGTTTTGCTAACAAAGCCTGCTTCTGTAAGGGCCGAATCCTGACGAACAAACCTCCTCGGACGATGAGATTGCCGCAAAGAGTCGGTCCCCAAGTGCAGCCGCAAGGCCCTGCACCTCCGCGCCGGAGTTTGAGGAAACTTGAACACCCGCAGCGCGGGCGAGTCGATCCTCCATCCGCCGCTCCGTCGCCCGCAGCTCGTCCTCCCATTGCGCGCCTGCAAGCGACGTGGCTTTGGACAACGCGTCTAGGTCGGCGAATGCGCGCGACAGACGCCTGTCCACACCTTCGCGTGAATTCTGCGCGATCAGCTCTGCGGGGACATCTTTGTGGCAAAACAAAAATAGAAAACCGTACCAAAACATCAACACGCATGGCCTCAATCTCGACAGCAAGCTCTTTTGCAGAGCGGCCTGTCGCTTTGCTCTTCGCCTCCGCAAGCCGCAGCTGCCGCTCCAACTCCCCCACCCTCTCCCCAACCCGGCGCTCCGCCTCATCGACAGCCGCGGCAACATCATCCGCAACGATTTGAATTTGCTGCTCGCGCGCTTCTGATTCTCGCTGGAGGTAAGAGCCCACTCGCTCCAGCTCTGCTTCAACTGTTGCTCGAAGCGAAGCAAATCCAGCTGACACAGCGCGCTCGGAGGCCTCCACCCTGCGCAACAGCGCATTTCCACTATCCGCTAGCGCAGAGGCTGTGCTCTCGATGACCTCTTTGGCCTCGCGTACAGCGTCCATCTTCGCAGCGACTGCACCATCCCGCGCCCTCTCAACAGACGAGCGGATTTCCGCCAGCGCGACGTCCATGTCGGACATGCGAGCAAAGAGTGCGTCTCGCTCGCGCCTGTCTGCGCCAGCGAGGGTAGAAAAGCCCTCTCGGTCCCTCTCCGCAACTTCAGAAATCGCACGACTCAAGTTTCCGACAGCAGATCGGACTTCTTCTGAAAGCGCTGCGCTGGAAGCTTTGACAAGAGTGTTTATCTCTTCCTCTTTGCGCGCAAGAACGCCGCGAAGGCTTTGCACGTGAGAATCCACGGCAGCCTCGGCTGCAAGCATCCGCGCAGTCGTGGTTGCTTCGGCCGCACGCATACGGTCGGCGAGGTCCTCCAGCGCCGACATCGAGGCCGCCGCTTCCACTGAGGCCCCGCCGCTTATGTCGCGTCGAGATGATTGGTCCCGAAGCTGTCGCACCTCTTCAGCAGACGTCCGAGCGGATGATTCTAATGACGCAGTCCGGAATGTGATGTCTCGAATTGCGGTCTCTTGAGCTTGCATCCACGATCGCAAAATCGCACTGACGTCGTCAAGAGGCTCGCCTCGTTGCGACAGCGCGTCGGAAACTCTCTCCATCACCCTGCTTTCAATTCTGTACAGCTCCTCAGACCTCGCAGCCCCGTGTATCTCAGCTCGAACAGCAGCGACTTCTATCTCCAGGGCATGGAAGCGGGGAAGGAGGGCATCGACAACTCTTTCGACTCGGGCTGGCTGCAGGGGGTCCAGGTCGAACAACGGGGGTGGAATAGGAAGTGGGGGCTTATCATGGCGCACTGCTCCAGCAGATCTGGAGCGCACAGACCGCGGGCGGCCACTTCAAAATGAGCCTTTGGCGAGCATTGTGTACTTCTGCACTTGCTCGACAGGTCGGTCGTCAAAAAATCGGTCTGGTTCTGGCTCTACCTGCAGTGATATCTGGGACATTAAGATAGCCACACCGATGTCTACTGGATCCTCCAATGGCGGCAATTGTCGGGGTGGCGTAGGCCTCTCAAATTCTGCCATTCTTCTTTTTTGGTCGATCTGAGCGGCTAGTTCTACAGAACGTTATCAAAAGTAGCGAAAATGACACGTTGCGAGTAAAGGCGCTGACGCTGACGCTTTCTTGCTATATCGTCGTCCTTAGAGATCAGATAATTCAAAAGAATGGGAATACGGCCATGTGACGTTGCCTAAACTACTCTAATTTTGTTCATTAAAGTCATGATGTTTGTTTTAGTGAGTTTAGCAGCGGATGCAATTATCAAAGAGTATGATTTCGAAGGGAAATGTGACTCTATCAAAGAAATTCAAAATTCTCGGCTTTCTTGAAACAAAAAAAAGTCGCTTGTACCGTGTGGATCTTAAATTGGCACAGTGAATGCAACTTTCGGGAGCGTTGCTTCCGCTATCGGGTACCGAAAACGATTGATCTCTCATCATTTAGCGGCAACGTTGACCCAAAAACATGTTTCGAGACTGGATTTGTTAAAGTCCTTGATTCTATCCCAGCGGGTGCTGTCGATCAATTCGCCTTCCAAAGATGAAATCTTGGTTAATTCCCAGTTCTGCTCATAACTGCAAAGTTGTTATTCGACTCCGCTTCAATGGTTTGTCTGCGATTTTTTGACGATGGGCGACTCTCTAGAATAAAATTTCGAAGTCCTGGCCAACAACTTTTGTTTCGTCCCTCAGATGGTAACCTTATGTTTGCCGCGCCTCAGAATTGAAGGATTTATTGCTGGGAATTGTGCGTATCTGTGCGGGGCCACTCTAGAAATTGTATTTGCAGAACCCAAGTCAAGCATTCTGAGTCGTTCCAACATGGAGTCATCAGGCGGCATCAAAGTGGTGCGCTGTGTCTTATTCTTACTCGGAGGTCCATTACGTATCTACTCGCCCATATTCAGTCCAGAGCGTTGTGGGCCTCGCTCCTCTGCTGGTTGCTGCGATGGGTGAGGGCGTCGTGCTCATCAGCAGCATCGTCAAGGCTGAAGGGTCCTCCATGTCCCCATCTTCATCACACCTTAGCGGAGAGGGGTACGCCCTCGTTCACAAACAAGTGCTTCAAAGCGGGATACCCAGGGCTCATTTCGTCGATGCGACCTCATCGACAATCTCATTTTTGATGGAGCCCAAATTTGAGGGCCCTCTTTCCCTTACTGCGATTCAATTCAGCGGTGAAGTGAGAAATGCAGTCAGCCTTGACGGCGTCGGCGGAGAGGACGTTTTGTGTGCGGCAATCCTGCGCATTTCCGTTCGAAGTGACGTGTTGTTGGCTTACCCTTAAGGATTCATGCGGTGTCGTTGCTTTAAGAGATCGACTCCAAGTCTTTGAGGGCTGCAAACTAGTCGCCTCCCAGCGTTGTTCAGATGTTTGCCCGTTCAAAGCGCACTTACGCGAGCAGGTCCTGGCTCTTGTGCCACATCCGTCAGGGTTGTGTTTTGCTGCGATTCAAGTCGATGGGACCCTCACCTTGTTCGATGGTCGCTTGAGTATGTTTGGTCGTATCTAAGATCTGAATGGTTCCTTCAGGAACCCTCATGACGACCCTTCCCAGCGAGTACGGCATGAACGTCACCGTGTCCTCCATCCACCTATTTTTGTTTGATTGTGGTAGAAAAGTCCCTCCGTTTCGAACCGCTTGGGTGTTGGATGGTCAGCGCCTG
The DNA here is from genome assembly GCA_027487435.1 of Verrucomicrobiaceae bacterium. Taxonomy (GTDB): domain Bacteria; phylum Verrucomicrobiota; class Verrucomicrobiia; order Verrucomicrobiales; family Akkermansiaceae; genus UBA956. Next base: position 38,180 of record JAIYDP010000337.1, read on the forward strand.
ATGACAAGTTTCGAATGGTAATTCATCGTTGCTCAAGTTTAGACCACAGGACGTCCTTGAGTTTCTTCTCACTCGGCTCCATCTCCGCACCAAGGCTTGTCCACACTTTTGTAAACCAAGGCTCCATCCTTGACGTTGTTGCGATGTGCGAGCGCCCTCACCTCTCAGGCAGTGCTCTCGGCGCTGGAATGTCCGCCGAGTCGCGACCAAGAGGCTGCTCGCGAGATTGCGTTGGCTGCGTTCCTGCAGGAGTTCAGAGGACAGCCGCTGCGCTCTGACTTGATGAGTTTTGAACCTCCTCTGAGTTGGTGACTTCATTAGGTTGCTTAAAAATTCTTCGCGAGAGAAGGGCGTCTTCGCCCTCCATCAGTGCGACTGTAACAAACGCCGAAATTCTTTTGTTTGCGTTGATCTCTCTTGTCCGAAAGCTGACATGGCAGTCGAGGAATCCCAACGACGACCTAGCCTCCCAATTTGACAATTATATCACAACGCTGTTATTTCGCCATGAATTCTTTATATGTATGATACACAGAAACATCGCAGCAGTGCTCACTGGCGGACCTTCATCTCCATGATCCGATGCACCCAGGCCTCAGCACCGTCGGAGGGGTCCTCGAGGTAGTACTTTCGCCCCGGCTGCCGACTAAGCTCTTGCCTGCTGAAAGACATACCACGCTGATGATAAACTTACGCGACGTCTTAAACATCGGCTCCATCGTGTCGACCCATGGGACTTCTCCTTTTACACGCCGCGTCTGGGGGTCCACGTAGAAGAGCCGCGGCCGATCGGTCAAGATAAAATGGCGCTGCTTGACTGAGAATAGGCCCCTTCGCTTGATTATGAGGCCGGCTTTGACAACCTTCTCTCCTGGCTGCAAGAACTCTTTCCTGTGCGTTTCAGGGGTATAGAAGAGATGTAAACCATGGGATTGATAGCTCGTCATCGATGCTTTCAGAGAGAGCAACCGTGAAGCGAGGTTTAATCACGTAAGGCTCCGGAACGGGAGCAGGAGAGCCAGGTAGTCCGTCAAAATCAACCTCGAAAAGTCAAAACGTGGCGTGGGATCAAACAGATTCAAAAAATCGGTGACTTCGAATAGCAGCATAGTCGACCATGAACCCTTGAGGCCCTGCACCAAGCCGATTCTCCGGGTCCAACACCTGTGCGTGAGTGTGTGATTCGAGCTGTGACTGACAAGTAATTTTGATATGAGATCCTTCGCGTCAGCGGGGAAGGGGTCAGGGAAGTGGAGGTCAAGGGAGAGGATCCGCTGGAACGTCAAGTACCTGACGTATAAGCCTCGTTATCGGACACATAGGACTCGCTGTCGCCTTTAAAAGGAGTGACCCCAGCGAAAAATTGATAAATAATACAACCCAACGCCCAGATGTCGGAACTGAAGAGTGAGTGCAAGACTGAATCCGGTGTAACCTTTGATTCGAGCCCAAGTCCTTCAGCACCTCAGGGGACACATACTCCGCAGTCCCGCAAAATGTTGTTCGCCGCTCTTCCTCAATGTCAGAACTAAAAAGAAGAGGCGGCAATTTGATTCAATCGAGAAGAGAGGGGAGGGTCACCTCCGCTGTCGGTTCGCACTGCCGTGCCAAAGTCTGTCAACTTGATATGCGATGACTTCGTTAGCAGAATGTTTTCTGGTTTGAGGTCCCTGTGCATGATGTTCTTAAACATCAAAAAAGAGAGGAGGCGCATACCTTTGAATGAAGATATTGAAGGACATTCAATATTTCTGCGGCATAGAAAGTAGCTGCGGTCTCGCACAAGGTGCCGTGCTCTCTGATCAAGTCGTACAGTTCTCCCCCTTGAGCCAACTCGAGGACGAAGTAGAGATTGTCCCTGTCCTTGAAAGTCCCGTAGAGTTTGATAACGTTGGGGTGACGGAGAGAGTTGAGAATATCCCGCTCCATCATCACGTACTTCTCCTTCTTCTCTTTGATAATATGGTGCTTTTCCATAACTTTAATTGCATATTCCTCTCCCGTCGCCTTCCGCGTCGCGTGAACAACCTGGATGCGTCATGTTTACTCGTCTGTGGATGAGACTCTTGAGTACGCTCCTTCTCCAAGAAGGCGACCAAATTCAAACTCCGAAACAGAAAGGGCTTCTCGCTTTGGAGTTGAAGGCTGTCCATCAGATTCTTTGCTAACAGATCTTCGAGACTTCGAGCTTCGCCTTGTTTCAGACGCTGATGCTCGCCGCTCCATTGTTTCATCAGAAGGATCGTTCTTCGTAGAGTCGCGTCTAGGATTATCCTTTGGAACTTCAGACTCTGTTTGCTCGCTCGAAGTAGATATCAGTTTGGCGGGTTCTGCATCGACGGTACTCTTGTCGAGGGTTGAAGGTATGCTCGAGTCTCGGGACACAGGTTGGTAGTCCTTTTCAGCCCCTGGCTCGTTGCCAGAGTCCAACTTATTCAACGCTGCCCTGCTATCTGCCTCTGAATCCTGGTCAGCCATGACCTGAAGCGGTCTTTTTACGACTAACAGAGAAGATAACAACCAGCTAAAGTTGTCGGGATGTGGCTTCGTCGTGTTGCAATCAAAATAACATGATGAGATAGAGACAAAAAAGATTTTAGCAGAATATCACCCCTTTGTCAACTAAAAATCAGAGGCATCTCTAACATTCAAATCATTATTGATTTACGTCCAACGGATGCCGCTGCAAGCAGATGGTCGAATTGCTGTAGCAGAAGGGCTCTACTCCGATCTGTCCAGATCTCTTGGTCCAAATATGCCACTCTTTGAAAGGACTGTTCCTTTGAGGCAAGTTTCTCGAGGCGCCTTGAATTCGACAATGTCATCAACGTCACGAAGTCAACTAAGGAGCGGAAACTCTGTCTCGTTCCCTCCTCTTCTCCAGGTTGTCTATTCATTTACATGTTTGTTTTTTTGCCTCACTTATGTATTTCGGATGATGAGCTCTGTGTGGTCTAATCTATGAAGAACTGGTCGCTCCGACAGAAGGACGAGGTCGTGCAGAAAATCGACCGGCCAATAGTCATAAGTGGCCAAATGAAAAAAGAGCTCTCTGTTTTGCTAGGAGAAGACAAAGTCAAGCTGCTTGAAGATTCTATTGGAATTCAAGAAAAAGCTGTGAGAGGAAACCCAGGTCCCGATTTCGTAGCTCCTCCAGTATGGAAAAATGCTTGGGGCGACAATGTCGCCAGACCAAAGTACCAGATTGATCCAAGGCCACATCCGTCAAAGATCCATGGGCAGATTTATTGGCCAAATATGACAAACGACCAAGCGAAATTTCCTGTGAAAATAGAATTACCTGAGGAAGTGACAGATTTGCAAAGTTGGCTACGGAGATATGGGGAGCCCACTCCGGACAAGATACCTACTGGAACCATGACGACCTTCGAGAAGTCAAGAAAGAGAGTTGGAAAGGAGAAGAGCCAATCTGTGGGAATGGTTCACAAAGTGTCCGGCCGGGAATGGAGACAAGTGTATGATAAAATTGTAAAACATTGACAGAACTCTAACGTTGGCAAAGTTTGTTAGTTTATTTTGTCATGTTTGACATGACCTGCGGAAATCCTGCGGAAATCCAACACACAAGCCCCCGAATCCTCAGGTGACGTCGTCACTCAACTCGGTTAACCTTCCAGAATGGCTTCTCAACTCCGAGGTGTTAATGTGAAGGACGTGAATGCACACTCTTTCATCGCAGCTCTGTCCAAGCACTTCAAGAAGAATCCCAACGTTAACATCCCTGACTGGGTGGACCTTGTGAAGACTGGTGTGCAGAAGGAGCTTGGCCCTCTGGATGAGGACTGGTATTACACTCGCATGGGTAAGGTTTTCTCCTCTACTTCTACGTTTATTCTGTTCCGTTTTGTTGTAGAAGACTAAGTTCACAGCGGCTATTGCTCGCAAGCTCTACGTCACTGGCGATGTTGGCGTTGGCACCTTCCGCGTCATTTTCGGTGGCAACAAGAACCGTGGTGCTCGCCCCGCTCATTTCTGCCGTTCCTCTGGCGCCGTCATCCGGAACTGCCTCCACAGCCTCGAGGGCCTTAAGCTCGTAGAAAAGGGACCCAAGGGGTACAAGTGTTTTGTCATTTCTGACAATGCAGTGCTCGTCGTCTGTCGAAGGAGGGTCGCCGTGAGCTTGACCGCATTGCCTCTGACCTTGTCAACTCGAAGAACTAAATGAAGGAAAGTTGGAAGTAAATTCTGAGGGCTTGTGTTACTCTTTTTTCTACACAACCCCTAGCTAATCTCAATCAATAGACTCTTATTCATTTCCATGTCATCTCTCTTTCGATCTCTTGCGCGCTTCTCCTGCAGCCAAGTGATCATGTAGTACAAGGCGGCAATCAAAACCGCGCCAGAAATACTCGCACCAACAATCTCTCCAGCTTTGTCCCCCTTGTTGATTTCAGGAAGGTTGCCGTATCCTATTGTCGGGTCCCTGTTACAGTCAATGACTGAAGTTGCTCTGTGGGCACCAGAAGATTCTTTGCGGTTGGGGGAACTGCCAGGGAGTTGAAAACGTAAAAACCAGCCGACTTAGCGACGCCGTGGTGGAGTTTCCGAGAGCCTGAGTGTGGGTAACATGTAGAATTGTCATTACTTTGATAATTGGGTTGTCAGCTGCGACGCCATCCCAAGGGACTTGGGGCTTGAGCATAGCGGCGATAGGGATGTCCAGCACCCCATCGCCTTTAGCGAGGGAGTTCCATGAAAAGAATCCATCGCGAAGCTGCATCATCGAGGTCGAAACCTAACCCATCAGCTTCGCTCACTGTCGCCCAAGACCATCTGACCTGCATCGTTGCTTGGCGTCATGAGGAGGGAGTCGATGGCGAGGAGAGATGACTGGGACGAAAACGGGAAGTTGTTGATTCTGATTTCGATGTCGTTCGTCCGCGAAGAGACGGCGACCCCGGCGACGGTGCGCTGGGTCTTTGTGGCGGTGATGGCCTAAAACTGAATGAGAGTGTGATCAGCATCGACGCGGGGGACCGTGGCAGCAAAGAAGTTGTTAAAGGACGAGAGCTCGACTGAGATGAAGGGGCTGCGCGGTTCAGGGCTGCGGAGGAGTCACACGTTGTCTCCAAACACTGAGGCGTCGAGAAAGACGTGTTGGTGGCGCTGTAGTTCGCCAGCACTTCGTCCCCGGCGTCAAATCTCAGCCGTCAGCGCCGCGCGTAAGAGTCAACATGCGGTTGTTGTTTCGGTCGCTAAATTCGAACAAAGACGTGACAACCCACGTGCATTGCCACCGCAGGAGGGCAGAGAGTGAATCCAAGGCCATTCCCCCTGCCGTCCCGTTTGCAGCAAGAGTCCTCAGAGACGCCCATGCGGAGGAAAAGTTGGAGCAAGAGTTGTCGAAGAGAGCGAACGCAAAAGTGGGGGTTGCCCTGTTCGGGCGTGAGGGGGGCACCAAGACAGAGTCACCATGAGGACACGACGGTGACAAAGACGTCGCGGCCATCGCCGGGGACGGCAATGAGCGCTGCGGAGCCGCAGGCTTGAGAGGACACGTTGGTGCATGTCGCTGGCGACGAGTAGCACTGGGCGGGTTGAGAAGGAGGGGAATTTTCAAAAAGGACCAACGGCTGAGCGGTCACCTGCAAGACGAAGCAGAAAATAGCGACAGCAGCTCTCATCCCATTCGTGCTCTAACAGAATGAACCGACAGTCTTTCAAAATGGAGATTGAGTGCTGGCACTGCGAGAGTCCCCTCGGGACACAATAATCACGTCGAAAAAATTCGCCGCAAGCGCCGCACCAACGGTCGCCTTGCGCCTGGCTCTGACCTGCCGCGTGCCTTGATGGTTTGTTTCCCGCAGCGAGAGAAGAAATTTAACAAGTTTGCTTTTCTTCAGCCGACGCCATCGCAAGTCCACGCGCCATCCACAGCTTGTGCCCCCACTTCCTTTCGTAACTTGTGCTCCGTCCTGTGTGCAACGCAACTAACCGCAGAATGAACTTGTGCACAGTAGTTTCTTGTCACACCTTGGGATCCTCAAGGAAGGCTTCAGCGTAGTTGAAATGGACCCCCCGTAGCTAGCCAACAGGAGAAGGCAACATGGGATCAGCGAGCATGGACGAGAGCGCTCGAATAGCGCGATCTGACAGAATGGACCAACAACTTTTACTTCACAGCAGGCGAGTCGGTTTATACTCCAGGTCAGAGCTGACCGCAACATAGCCCTATGCAACGTCACTTCAAGAGGGGGAATAGCTACGTCATTGATCACAAACGAGGGGTTGACCAACACGACGCCATCCACGACGGGGATGACGACTCCAGGTGCGAGGAGTTTGTTGATGAAAGGTACCATGAAAGAGGACACAACTTCGTTCAGGACGACGTTGAGCTGCACCTCGTCGACGGGGCCAATGTAACTCTTCTGCAGGCGTTGGAAACGGAGGCAGACAGCTGTCACGGAGATCGTGAAATTCGCGCCACCAGACGTGATGGTTGGAATGATCTTTGAGTTCGTCACGGAGATCTGAAGCTTGAGGGGGAAAGAGGTAAGGGCATGAACTGTCGCTGCACCATACGCATCAGCTTTGAGAGCGATCGCCTCAGTTACAGCGCCCCCATCGAGAACGACGGAGATGTTGAGCTCGCAGAGGGCCTTCATGCTCATGCCTGCAGCAGCTCAGAGGTGCCATTGCACCGACAAACCACTCGATGCGGAGATGGAGACAACTGGGAGTGTGACGGCTGCGCCGTCCAAAACAATTAAGCGGTCTGGGTACTTCTGATATAGCTCTGGCAGCACATCTGAGAGAAGTCAGCTCTCGCTGACCAGACTGACGCAGACCCTGCATCGCTGTCGTATTAAGACGCACTGTGAAGTTGGACGGCAGGTCCTTATCTTCCAACTTGCCAAAAAGCTTGCCGGCGTTGAAGTACACGAACGACGCGCTGTTGAACGTGTAATCCGACACAAAAACTTCCATCATCCGTCCGCTTACCCCATCAGGCATCACAGGTGCAGAAATGGGGTCCTCTGAGTGCGCGTTGATGTGGTACACTTCGCCGTCGTGTGAAGTCACAATGCGCGAAGTGGTTACCAAGGGGTTGCCGATGAGAGCGAATTGAAGTTCTGCCGTGTGGTCGATGGCCTCGTCCATTTGGACGGTCGCGAGGTACGCATTGACCGTGGACGCAACGTTATCGCGTACTGCGCCAGCAAGCGACTGACGGATGGAGCTTTTGATATCACCGGCGAAGGAGTTCACGAAAAGGTTGTAGAGCCACGAGGCCCCCCCATGGAGATGTACATCTTTGAAACGAGTCAGCTGGGAGCAAGAGGAGTCGACACGTACCGACGTGACCAACTTGGACGTCAACGTTTGCAATTGCAATGCTTGCGCGTTGGTTGACAGCGTAAAGCGAGGCAGAAAAGGCGATGGATACCCCAGACACGTCAAGGTCAGCACTGCCGGAGTCGCTTGCTGCCCAAGTCTTGTAGTGCCAATGCATGTTGACCTTAGCCGAAACTCCTGTCGCGGCAATCTGTAATCCCACTCCCGAGAGAATCTGAGCAGAGACAGGGCCGAGGGAAAGGCTAACAGCGCGGATGCTGGTAAGATCGTACTGGATCTTGCCAATTGGTGTCGCTGAAAGGTTGGCGCATACTCGTAAGAAACACTTACAGGTGCTCCCGGATATATCAGGACAAGGGAAACTACGAAATTAAACGGAATCACATCAAAACCAGTGGTCTCTGTTGATCAGGAAACCGTACCTTTGGAGCTTGGGTAAAATAATTTGAACTGCCGTGTCCTTGATCTTGTTTACAGCGTCCTATGAACGTTAAAACATCCATGTGCTCAGTTACTTGCGTCAGGGAAATTTTGAGCCCAGGGTTCCGAGCAAAACAGGACACTAGGCAAAGCCCAACCAAAAGGAAAACAATCTTCATTTTTAACAATTAACGATATCAACTTTAGAGTAATATCAAACATGACGGCGGCTCTTCGCGTGCTTGTTTTCCTTGCTCTTGCAAATGCAGTACATTGTCAAGGCAGATCATACAGTGTCCGTTCATCTCATGCGCCAGTGTGCGGGAATTCTCGAAGAGAGGGCGGAGAGGCTTGCGACGACGGCAACACTGCCAACGGCGATGGCTGCACCTCAAGTTGCACAGTTGAGGCGTTTTACTCTTGTGCTGGAGGATCCAGCACTCAACCTGACTTTTGTGCAGGTTTGTTCTTTGAAATTGTCGCATCTGACGTCGCAGTGATTCCGCTCAACCCTCTCCTCAATGGCCCATCCTCGATCACCCCGACCGAAGACTCACTTTTCAGTCTCGGCATTCTGTTCATGAGCCACAATGGAGGAAGCCTTGCCAGCCCGATTTCAGTGAATTGGACTGGCCCTCCTGTCCAAGTCTACGCCCGCTTTGCCGTCCGGCACGGCACCCTCTCCCTCTCGTCTGGCCACCTCCGCTGCACCCAAATCACCGTTGACTACCAGCCCTCGGTGTCAGCTGCCAAGTCCATCGCTCTCATCGGCGAAATTCGAAACCTCAACTGCTACATCCGCTCGCTGCAGTACCTCAGCCCCCCGTTTTTTGACAGCGCTCGAATTGATGTCATTTTTGGCTCGCCAGAAGTTCTTTCTGTCGAAGCGTCCCCAGACTCTGACAGGACCATTGTCCGCACCACAACCATTGCTGTCACGGTGGACAGCCTCAATACGCCAGGGACTCTCAGCCTTGGCGCATCAACGGACGTGTCGCAGGCGGCGCTTTGGGGGCCCTACTATGTCCTTGAGGGGGGCACGCTGACCATTGACAACTCGAACTTCACGGACCCTGATGTGTTTCAGCAGCATCTCAACTTCTCCATCTCCCACACCTGCAGTGGCTCGCTCCTGACCTCCCTCACCTGTGCGGGCACCTTTGCGTCAGCGTCTGGGACTGGCTCCGCTGGCAACGTGTCGGCAAGCACCCTCTCCGCCTTTTCCATCACCTTCAGAGTCTCGGGCTCCGTTGTCTCATCTGCAATTGCACTCACGGGCAACTACACTGTCGCTGTTGTGGCTGGTGGAGCCGTCGTTGAGACCGGCGACGTCAGATTTGTTGTTTCGAATTCGACAGGCGCTACTGTATTTCCACTCACGGGCATCCTCGGCGCCGCCAGTGGCGTCGTGCAGGGATTTGACTGGGCCGTCGCCACTCCCATTGGCGCTGGCGGGACGTTCAACAACGCCACAAACACTTTGACAATATCCGCGTCGAATGCAGTTGCGTTCTACCCCCATTTTCAAATCACTGCACGCAGCTCCATGGGCGTGGTCGACATTCCCTTCGCAGCGGCAAATGCGCTCACGTATGACCCATCATCGACCCCATCATTCAAAAACGTGACTGTGCCGTCACATCTTGTGAACTCGGTGCTTCGGAGGGTTACCCTCTCTCTAGCTGGCCTTGATTTCAACACGCAGGCCCCATCCCCCCCCCTTTTCCTCAACATCTCTCTCACCGATGTCGGCGTAACCCGCCCAAATGTCGTCGCGCGCGGTGTCTCTGTCGTAGTTGTGGCTGTCAACGACGCCCCCACACTCTCAGTCGTTGCGCCCGCCAATGCGACGGAAGATGTCAACTTCCCCCTCCCCCCCTTCAATCTTCTCGACATCGATGCCGATGAAGTCATCACGTCGACAGCTGCATCTTGGTTATCGAGCCCGTCCTTTGCAGGTGTTGTCAACCGCATGACCACAACCATTTCAGCGACCCTTGGGACCATCGCTATGAATGTCACAGCGCGCATGAATGTGACGTCCGTCCAACCCCCCCAGCCCGTCGTGAGGGGTGGCGTGGTTCGCTTCACATCCATCAACTTCACAGCGCCCCTCAACGAGACTGCGCTGACGTTGCGCGGCCTTGTGTACAAGGGCTTCCCTTTCTTCAACATGTTCTACAATCCACCTCCCTCCGAAGGAGGCGTCGATTGGTGCGCCGTTGCTTCTGCGACGGCGATTCTGTCGGGCGCTGTGAACGCAACTCCGTCTGTTATCTCAGTCACTGTCTCGTAATTTTCGGTTGGGGAAGCCGCTCTGACTCGCGCAGAGACAACGGCAACTCCGACGGCCGAGCAGCCCGCAACGTCCTCTCCGCATCGGCCGTTGCGTCGTTTTTCATTCTACCTGTTCCCAACCCCCTGCAACTGTTCCAAAACGGAACCCTCCCCCCTCCACAGCTTAGTGAAGGTGAAAAATTTGGATTTCGGAACCAAACGAGGTTTTTCATCGCCTCCTCCGACGGAGTGGGACCTGCATTTCTCACCCAAACGCTTGCGGTTCTTTTGAGTGCGTCCTACGGCTCCCTTGCGACGTCCGCTGACCCGGATGTGCTCTATTTGGTCCGCACATCAATGCACACTCTAAAAGCAGCAGACGGACTCTGGCACAATCTCCCGCGACCTTGTGATTGCCGCCAACGTGTGCTCCATCCACAGGTTCAAACTCGAGCTCGCTTTTGATTCCGTTAGGCTGCTTCGAGACGTCGAGTACGCCCCTGCGCCGTTTTTCAACACTTTTTACGGCCTCAACGAGTCTGTCCGTGTCGCTCTTATCAACCTTGACGACATCCTTCCCCGAACTGCGCTCAGCGCCGTGCGAGCAAATTTCACTCGGCGTGCGGAGCTGGAGGCTGCTGCGAAAACGCGTGCGTCAGCGTCGAACGCTTACACGGTGATCTTTTGTCGCTGTTGTCACTTTGTTGATTTGTGCCAGGTTCGGGACGTGATTGTCTTGCCGGTCAATAACAAACCCTCCATTCAAACGGGGCGACTGTCGTTTACGACGTCAAGTTTGACGTTGGACATCACTGCAGGTCATTTTGCACACAATCATTAGTTGATGCAAACAGCGGATTTATTTGTGAGAGATATCGACGCTTACGAGTCACGCTACTTTCAAGCTCCCCCCTCAAAGGCTGGCCTTCTGAAAGCATTCAAGTGTCAGACTCGACTCACTCCGCAGGTTGACATCAGCACTGACGCAGGAAACGTTTGGTACTTCCAGGGGGGAGATCCAGGCGACTTTCCACCGCCCACCGCCGGCAAAGTGTCTCCCTCGACGTCATTTTTGGCGGCTGTGGAGAGAGTTCAAACTGGCTCGCTTCGGTACTACCCGCCATGCGGCAATGCGACAGCAACGATCAGATTCACCGTGGACGATCTCGGCAACAGCGGTGAAGGTGGCCCGCAGAATGCAAGCGTACGACTCACGGTCGTGAGTACGCTCCCCGAGTGCCCAGGGATGTTTTCGATGGCGTCTTCTCAAGGAATGAAAGATGGGGAAAAGTTGGCCCTCGGTGTTTGCGTTGGTATCGCCGGGGTTGCCGCCATCGCTGGCGTCGTGCATTTGCTGATGAAGATTTCAAAAGGCAGGAAAATGCAGGCCCCAAAGTACGTCCAACGGCACAGCGAGCCCATCCGAGAGGAGTTGAATTTGTGAATGCGGGTTATATGTACAGAATTCAAGTTTCATCCGTCCACACCGTCGAGGTGCTGCCCTCCGGTGGCGCTGGTGTGACACAAGTGCAGTGCTGCGCACCGGCTTGAACGCAGCCCCGACGTGGTGCGTTGGGTCGCAGAGGGAGAATGCAAACACTCCTCAGCCCCCCCCCACTTTGAGCATACCAACTTTTGCTCCGCCGCTGGCAAGAACCAAATGTTTTACCAGAGGGTGGCGTTGGACGTCAGCGCATGTGGACCCCTATGCTCGTGTAATACATCAATATTTGATGGTCACTTTGACTTGACGTTGACTTGCAAGAGAATTTTTCGTTTGGAGATGACCACTGGTACGGCCGTGCATTGCCGTCGTTGTGTGTGGTTTTGGCTTATGTCTCCCATCACTTTCGACGCACCCTCAATGAAACCGCGCCTCACACCGCAGGACTGTACATTTGGACCGTGACAAGGCCGGGAGCTTCGCAAGCAGAATCGACCCTTGACTCAAAGTTTCTTGGCGAGCCGCTTGATGTCTCATGTTCTCCAATCGTGTCCGTGTCGTTTGGGAAAAGACACGCCGTAATTTTGTTGGGTACGTGGCCGTAGCAGAGAGTGTTGCGTTCTCACCCCCTTGCAGCGTCGGGCATAATGATGATCTGGGGAGAGGGCCAATACGGCCAGCTCGGAATTGCGCGCAAGTTCAAAGAGTTTGTACCTCATCCGAGGACTGTTACCTTCTTCAAGGCGAAGGTGATCATTGCCATCAGTTGCGGAGGGTTCCACACTGCGTGCATTACGTGTAAGACCCACTCCGCCCTTTTTCATTTCGGGTTCGTGTCAGGCGTCATCTCACTCTCTAGATGACAAGGATTTGTACACTTGGGGGCTGGGCTCATCTGGACAACTTGGGGTTTGACTTCCTCAAACGTTTTCGTGGTGTCATACCCGCAGTTGAACACGGACGACACTCTGTACGAGCCGTCGCTGGTTCGAAGTTTGCAGGGGCAGGCGGTGCAGGTTGCTTGCGGCTGGGATCACACAGCCATACTCAAGAGTGCCCAACAAAATGTTCCGGACTGACCGCTTCAGCTGGTGGCATCCTCTACACATGCGGAGGGTTTGAATCCGCTGCTTTTTTCTAATTGCTTCAGTGGGCAGCATGGCGTACTGGGTCACGGGGATACAAGCAACCAACGGCTTGCGAAACCTGTCATGTATTTCGTCGACAATGGCAGCCACGTGGTGCACATTGTGAGCGGTGCGCATCACATGCTAGCAGCTTGCAAATGTGGGTTGTGCACCTTTGGAGCTCAAGTCTCAGCTGGGAGTGGAGAGCACGAAGTTTACGCATGGGGTCTCAACGATTCTGGGCAACTCGGGCTGGGCGACAAAAACAAGCGGACCCTCCCATCCCTCCTTCAAATCGACGTGCCCTCCAGCGAGCAAGAGGAAATCGCTTTGATAACATGCACATCCAAAAATAATGCGCTCCTGACTCGTTTGGCCAGATCTTGCGCAGCCTGACTCGATAGGCTCTGGCCTTGTATTTACATGGGGCCAAGGTGTTGATGGATGTGTTGGCTCAGGGCAAGCCGTCGACATGGACAGGCCGACGCAAGTAACGGTTCTGAAATCGAAACAGATTCAAAGCATCGCACTGTCGCAGTCGTTTTGTCTTGCCCTTTCTTGTAGTCTCAACAACCATATGATGTCTTGACCTCCTCCAGCAAGTGGGCAAGTGTTCGGGTGGGGGACAGCTCTTAACCTTCCTTGCGACCTCGGCTTGCAAGGACGGCACTTTTCTCCTGTGGAAATCCCGTCCCTTACGAAGAAGAACGTCATCTCTATGTTCGGAGGGCACAATGCGTTTGCTTTGATGAGCAAGACCAATTCTCAAGTCATTTTCTCTCATTGATTTCTTCTTAATGCGAAAGGCTGTGGTGCGGTCGTCGCTCGGGCGCGTTGAGAAGGTCCCGGTCGAGCTTCGGGAGGAGGTGTCAACGATGCGGTACTCGTGCGTGTACCACAAGCGCACCAACCTGTCTGGATTCATCCACTTTTTCAAGAATGAGGCGGTGTTCTATACGAAGATTTTTGGCTTTCAAGTTGTCAAACGCATTGACTACTCAACCATTCGAAAAGCAGTTGCGAAACCGATATCATGATCTCACATGGCAGGACATTCTCCGCGATCAGACAAATGGCTCTGCGAAGCTTTCCATCGTCAAGGTTATCACACTTCATTATTTCTCTTACTTTGAGGTTGTGGACCCCATGGCAGATTCTAGTGCCCACGAGTATTTAAAATCCGTCAATCTGAGCTTTCCCATCGCCTGGGCAGCCGAATTCGTCCTGGCAGAATTTTTCAGCCGCGCAGCCGCTCTGACGAATCCTCGACGCCCTTTCATGACGTCGAAGTCGTCTTCGTTCATTAGCGTTCCGATTACGACCAAAGCAACCCCGTCACTGCCAGTATCTAAGTCAGACTCCAGCCTCCTATCGAGAAATTCACCGAAATCTTTGTTTCGATCAGGAAGTTCGTCACCAAGTGGAATCCTCCATCGCGCCCCATCCCTCTCTTCGGAAGATTCGGCAGTATCTCAAGTGATAGAAACGGAGAATCCCTTTGAGAAAGTTGGCGCTGTGTGCGACCCCATAGTAGAAGCCACTACACCCGAGGCAACTCCTGAGGGATCAAAGGAGTGGGTGTCAGGAGCTGCTGCGGCCGAGAGCACAGAGAAATCGGTTCCGCACTCGAAATTGTCGATGCCGCTGCCGATGCCTCTGGGCCCCGCGATGCATGCCCCTATCGCCCGACGAGCAGTGTCCCCAAAGGGGGAGAGGGTGTTTCCAGCCCCACCAATATCTTCAACGCCTGGCCCGTTAGCTTCTCTGTCGCTTCTCAAAGATGACTGGATGAAGATTTTGTCAATGGGAAGGATGCAGAAATTTTCTTCGGGAGACATCATCATTCATGCGGGATCCAAGCAAGACAAAATCTATCAGATCGTTTTCGGCACTGTTGTCGCCTCTCGTGATGACGCTGGTTCCGGCAGGCTTCTTCGGCAGATGACAAGTGGAGAAACATTTGGGGAGCTTTCCTTCCTTATGGATGGTATTGGATACCTCATTCAGCTTACTTGAACAGGAGTTGCGACTGCGACTATCACTGCCGTCGACATGGTCGAAGTGTACTGCATCGATCATGACGCTATCAACAGTCTGTTGTCGTCGGACCCGACATTAGCGGCGAAGCTATTCAGATACTTCGCGAAGTCATTGGCGCGTTGGATTTCGTCCATGAACTAACAAACAAAGTTGTAAGTACGATGTAAATGTTATGTTACTCCTTAATCGCCACTGCGATTCAGGGCTTGTAAGCCATCTGTCGTCAAGTGAAGCCATGCCTTCTGCTTCTCAATAATGCAGAGGGCATCCCTTTTGAATGGCATGAGAAGCCGGTGCTTGCCCTTGTGAAATCCAAGATCTCTATCGACGTCTTTGCTACCATGGAGGCTCTCCAGGCGCCAGACACGGCGAGAAGATTTGCATTCTCTGCTCAGGTCAATTTTGGTACACTGTGCTGAATTACCAGTGCAAGCAGAGATTTGTGTTGTGTGACTGCAACGACAGCCAAGTCTTTTCCAAGATGCAATCCTTTGCATTTAACAGGTCCGCTCTCACAAACCATCGTATGATTCATTAGATTCGGTTGCAGTGTTGCCCCTGTTCGTGGAACCGCTGGGATCGCTGGATTCATAATCGACGTTGTAAGAGATCAGGTTTTCGGACTCTAAATTCAGAAGATCTCAGAGGAGCGCACCCCCAAAGCAGAGCTCTTTTTCTTCAAGTCTGTGCACAAGTCAAATGAAGTTGTTGAGGCTTTGAAGACCCTACCTTGTGTTTCAGATCCTGTTGCTAAATGTCTTTTGAAGAATTACAAGAGTGCCCCCATGAATTTTGAATTCTCAACTCCGAAGGCATTAGGGGAATATCTCGTGCACAGATTGAAGATTTGGAGTCATTGGATTCACGTTTGACAGACCGAGCAGATCAAATCTGGCGTCATTTTCACGATAAGGTTACGTTCCAGTAGGATTAGGAACAGTCAGAGAGCAAGCTATGTAAACTCACAGTCGCCATGTCAATGTCAAATCAAATCAAAGTCAAATTTGACTACTCAAACGTTTGAGCTGCCATCGGTTGTGCATTGACTTGCTGCTATGGCACCTCATCCACCTCCGATGATGATTGGAGCCACTGGGCGAGATATAGACACTTCTCGCGATAGTCCCTCACCGGAGCATTCTCTGCAACCCTCTGTTGCTTCCAATCCTTTGGCGGCCCAGTTGTTCATGCCTTCAATGATCTCACAACCACCTCGAAAGGTGTTGGTCGCGTCGGGCGGGCATTCAATTAAACCAATTCATGACTCCCCGGGATTACGGAGATCCGTGGACGATTTTTCAAAAGCCACAGTGTATTCCGTGCCGAAGCGGAAGAAGGCGAACGACATCGTCGAAGAAGCGCGAACTTCAGTTTCTTCCAATCCAATTGCACGTATTCCGATCTCCTCTTCATTCGACGACTCTAAAGTACGGGCATCTTTGCCTGCTCGCCTCCCGGCTGGTCCCGTTGCCGCCAAGCTTCCTCCTGGAATTCCAGCGAGTCAAAGGCCTGCTAATCTTGATCCTGCTCTTCAAGAAAGAGAAGCTAGGAATCCTCTTCGAGTCCTCAACAAGTTGCGACAAAGCGCTGACAACACGGAGTTTGTTTATTTACGCCCATACAAGCTCGACGAGATGACCCCTCTCAATCCGTATCATCTGGAAATCGTCCCCCACTCTGACGTCAGGTCCGACGACTTTTTCACGCTTAGCTCATTTGGTGTCACCCATTTCCAAAATGGCAAGCCAGATTTCACCGAGCTTGAGCAGTGGAAGCGAGAACACTATCTCTTCAATGCGCTCATTAAGATCAATGTGTTCCGCAAGTATCGCCTCTGGAAGACCTTCAAGGTGTGGCGTGATCAAGTACGATACAACAAGATAAGCCATTGCAAGCGGCTGCTCGAGAAGAACCTGTTCACTCTGAACAGCACCTTCCAGCTAAGCCTCTTGCGGATTCGAGCTCTTTGTGCCGAAAATGCGAAGGCTCGTCTGTACAGCTTTGACCCCAAAACTCTTTACACCCTCGATGCGTTTGTTCACGCACAGATTGAGCAACGAAAGAGAGTGAGGTCTGGAATGTCGTCGTTTTGGTCCGACTCGATCGAGACAGTCAAGCGAGCGTGCATCGAGACCATGGAGTCCCTCGAGGAGCGCCTGTTCGGCTCTGGGCAATCTTCGAACGAGCTGAGCAACACAAGAAAGACCACGACGGGTGGGAACACGTCCCCAAGAGCGGGCAAGGATGCTTCGACGGCATCAAACTTTAAATACACTGTCATGGCGTCGAAGCGAGTGGAGCATCGTCGTCTCTATCATTTCCTTCGCCTCGCTGACTACGTCATTTTTAACAGTTTGCATGTGCTCGTAATCGAATCTCTGAGCGAGTTATTGAGCAGGCTGCAGACGGCCTTGTCAACGACTGATCAAGCCCTCTTCCTCACGGAGATTCTTGTGGACCGCACTAATCTAGTGTTTGAACCTTCATGTGAGAGATTCGAATCGGAGCTGGAGCATATCGCTCATGGATTTATCGACACCGTGTCATCAAGTGTCAGGCTTCTCAATCATGACATATTGAAGCCGTACACAGAGCTCTATGATGCGGAAAGCGATGTAGGTGACCGTGAGTCAGGATCTCCAGTCACTGAGATCGTTATGTCTGACGACTTCTATCAGGCACTGCTGCACAAGCTCAAAGAGGTCATGTCCTCTACTTTTGTTTCAGCGGAGGCTTACAAGAATTCGTTCCTTCAGTTTAGAGACATTGTCGTGGAGAACTCAACATTGGACTTCGACGTCATCCGACAGCAAGCCGAAAATAATCAAATCCCGCTTGATAAGCTCCGAGATGACATGGTTAGCTTTCGCCAGCAATCAGAGTCCATTGTGTCCCTCCCTGACTCAAAAGATGTTGGGGTGCTTCGTATCGACACAACCAAGCTGAAGGCTGTGTTTTCTCCATCGCCTGTTGAGTGTTTAGACGAGATGCAGACTCTCATTCCTGAGTTCGCTGCTAAGAAACAGAAGGCGCTACTGGAAGAAGTCAACGCTGCGAATGCAAAGCTTTCGAAGCCACCGGCCACTGTTGGAGATTTCGTCGATTTCCTCAGTTTCGTGGCGTCGGTGATTGAGCGCAAAGAAGAGCTGCAAATTCAGTTTGAGGACATCACGAGCTTGTATTCGATGATGGAGGAGCAGCACGTGAAGATCCCTGAGCTTGACAAGGCGTCGTTCCAAATGCTTGTTCCCGACTTCCAGCAGATGAAGACGAATCTCGACTTAGCCGAGGCTGCTCGTGAGGAGAACATTGCCAAATGGAATGCTCAATTGGAAGTTGAGATCAAGGAATTCAATGAGAGGGTCAACAAGTTGAAAGTGCTATCGCAGGATGAGACGATTCTTACTGACACCGAGTTCATGGAGCCTGTGCTGCAGCTTGTCAGTGATCTGAAAGAGCAATGTCACGCTCTTGAACAGGAAGCAGCAGACGTTGCTTCCTACCAAGTTGTCTTCGGCGTCCTTGTCACCAAGTTTCCGGTGCTGGAAACGGTCGCCGGGGATATCGTATTGAAGTCCTCGATGTGGGAGAGTCAGCGCGATATTGGTGTTGTTTCACAGCAGTGGGCAGACTCCACCCTTGATCAATTGGATGTACCGGCGATGGAGGCCCAAGTTCAGAAGTGGTACAAGACAGCCATGAGGTGCGAGCGAGAACTCCCGATCAACAAAGTTTCGCCGAAGTTGAAGAGCACTGTTCAAGTGTACAAGGACACTATACCAGTGTGTGCCGACCTCAAGAACAAGGCTCTGAAGCAAAGGCATTGGGACAAAATTGAAGCAGTTCTGGGCAAGAAAATAGACAGAGACCCGGATTCGCCTCCTCTCACCCTGCAAACCCTTCTGGATCTCAATGTTATGACGCACAAGGATTCGATCTCGCAGATCTCCACTGAGGCCACGCAAGAGCTTGCACTCGAGGAACTCCTCCAAAAGGTACAGGGAGTTTGGTCACAGGCTGAGCTTTCTCTTAATGGATTCAAGGAGCAGAAAGACGTGTATATTCTTGGGTCCATCGACGAAATTCAAGCGCAACTTGACGACTCAATGGTCACGATGTCAACGATCACATCATCTCGCTTTGTGGCTGGTATCAAAGATGAGGTTGGCAAGATGGAGACCTCATTGATGGTGTTTTCTGAGACTCTGGACGAGTGGATGACTTGCCAACGAAATTGGATGTACCTTGAACCGATCTTCACTGCGCCAGATATCCAGCGTCAGCTTCCCGTTGAAGCTCGCAACTTCCTCGACGTTGACAAGGGTTGGAAGAACATCATGAAGAAGGCAAATGACAATCCTAACGCCTTGCGCTGCGGTACTCAGCCTGGCCTGCTTGACACGTTCAAGCAGTACAATGAAATCCTCGACAAGATTCAAAAGTCTTTGGAGGATTACCTCGAGACGAAGCGTATGGCTTTCCCGCGCTTCTATTTCCTGTCGAACGACGAGCTGCTTGAGATCCTTGCTCAAACGAAGAACGCACAAGCGGTGCAGCCGCATATGATCAAGTGCTTCGATGCTATCAAGTCGCTCGACTTCGGAAATGATCCGAAGAGCACAGACATCTACGGCATGTCCTCTCTCGAAGCCGAGTACATCAATCTTGGGAAAAATCTGAAGGCTCGTGGCAACGTGGAAAGCTGGCTCTCTGACGTTGAAAAAGCCATGGCCCGGTCCCTCAAGGGGCTGGCGAAGGTTGCTGTTGTTGACTACGAGAAGAGGCTTCGGCACGAATGGGTAATGGACCATGCTGCTCAAATTATCATCATGGTTTCTCAAATCTATTGGGCTAAAGGGGTGACAGACGCTCTTCACCATGAGTCGCCAAAGCAAGCACTTGGAGAATACCTGGACATTGTTGTTGGCCAACTCAGTGCTATGTGCGCACTGGTGCGCGGTGAACTTACCTCACTCGAGAGGGCAAAGCTCGTTGCGCTGATCACTATCGACGTGCACGCTCGAGACATTGTCGAGATCATGGTCACGGAGAAAATTTACAAAGAGAAAGAGTTCGGCTGGCAGATGCGTCTAAGATACTACTGGATTGACGGCCCTGAAGGTGAGGATTGCGAGATTCGGCAAGTGCAAGCGAAGTTTTGGTATGGATATGAATACCTAGGAGCGTCTTCCCGCCTTGTCATTACACCGCTTACTGACCGCTGCTACATGTGCTGCACTGGCGCTCTGCATCTTTGCCTTGGCGCTGCACCTGCAGGCCCGGCAGGAACTGGCAAAACTGAGACGACAAAGGATCTTGCCAAGGCGTTGGGGCGACAATGTGTTGTCTTCAACTGCGGAGAGACGCTGGACTACAAGTTCATGGGCAAATTCTTCAAAGGACTCGCTCAGTGCGGTGCCTGGGCTTGTTTCGACGAGTTCAACCGCATTAACATTGAAGTGCTTTCTGTCGTCGCCCAACAAGTGCTGACCATTCAAAATGCCCTTCGCGCCAAAGTCTCGAAGTTCGACTTCGAGGGCCGCGAGATTCGCTTGGTTCTGACTTTTGGAGTGTTTATCACCATGAATCCAGGTTACGCAGGGCGCACCGAGCTCCCTGATAACTTGAAAGCGTTGTTCCGACCAATGTCGATGATGATTCCTGACTATGCCCTCGTAGCTGAAGTGATGCTCTTCTCCGAAGGCTTCGAAGATGCAAAGAAGCTGAGCCGCAAGATGGTCAAGCTCTACAAGTTATCATCGGAGCAGCTCTCGCAGCAGGACCACTACGACTTTGGGATGCGCGCAGTCAAGTCTGTCCTTGTTATGGCAGGCACGTTGAAGCGAGCAAACCCCACTTTGTCAGAGGACATTGTTCTCATTCGGGCCCTCCGAGATTCGAATGTTCCTAAATTCCTGAAGGATGACGTCATCTTGTTTCAGGCTATTGTCTCCGATCTCTTCCCCGGTGTACACATCCCAGAGCACGATTACGGCGAGATGAAGCTGGCAATTGAGGAGAGCTTCACGAATGCTGGCCTTCTCATCGTGCCTGACCAAGTTCTTAAAGTCATCCAACTGTATGAAACATTTTCCATCCGCTTCGGCGTCATGACTGTTGGCCCAACTGGTGGAGGGAAGACTGCGGTCGCTCATTCATTGAAGTCAGCCATGACTTTGTTGCGGACCAAGGGATCTACAAACAAAGAGATGCAGACAGTGCATACATACACGCTTAACCCCAAGAGCATCAGCATGGGAGAGCTCTACGGTAACTTCAACTTGCTGACTAACGAATGGACGGATGGTCTCGGTGCGTCCATTGTTCGCGAAGCTGTTGCAGACACGACGAATGATCGCAAGTGGATTGTGTTTGATGGTCCAGTTGATGCCGTTTGGATTGAGAACATGAATACGGTGCTGGACGACAACAGAACTCTCTGCCTTCCTAATGGTGAGCGTATCAAGCTCAACGGCGTCACAATGCGCATGCTCTTCGAAGTCGAGGACCTTTCCGTCGCTTCTCCAGCCACCGTCTCCCGCTGCGGCATGGTTTACGTCTCTCCTGAGGGACTTGGCTGGCGGCCGTACGTGGAGATGTGGATTGCAAAGCATATCCCTGAAGGATTCCCCGAGGACTTCAAAGTGAACTTATTGTCCATGTTCGATCAGAACGTAGACGCAGGATTCAAATTCATTAGAAAAGAATGCCGTGAGGACATCCCGACTGTTGACATCAATTTGGTGTCCTCTTTGTGTAATTTGTTTCAGGCTGTTTGCTCCAAAGGTGGGGGCGTCGACTTTGCAATGCCTCCTGAGCAATTTGAAGAGCTTCTGAAGCGCATCTTTGCTTTTTGCTATGTCTGGTCAATTGGTGGCGCTGTTGATGCAAACAGCAAGGAGAAATTCTCCGAGTTTGCTCGAGGGCAACTTGAGGCGCTTTGCCGTTTCCCTAACAGCGGTCTCGTGTATGATTACTACGTCAACATCGCGGAGCGAGATTTTTCATTATGGGACGCAATTGTGCCTGCATTCAAGTACAACAAGTCCATGCCTTTCTTCGAAATGCTGGTGCCCACAGTTGACACTGTTCGCTTCTCCTACATGCTCGCTACTCTCTTGGACGTGGAGCGGCCTTCTCTCTTTGTTGGCCAATCAGGTACGGGCAAGTCAGTTATTGTCGAAGACTGCCTTGTTCGCCTCCAGGATCAAAAAGGATGGGTCCCTTTTACGATTAACTTTTCCGCACAGACGTCGTCATTCCGGACCCAGGAAATGCTTGAACTTCGTCTTGAAAAGAAGAGAAAGGGCGTGTTTGGAGCGCCCTCTGGCAAAAAGCTTGTTTGCTTTGTCGATGACGTCAACATGCCCCAACGCGAGGTGTACGGGGCACAGCCTCCCGTCGAGCTCCTTCGCCAGGTGATTGATCGCAGCGAGTTCTTCAGAGAGACGGGGGGGGTGTACGACCGAAAGAAGCTGTTTTGGAAAGAAATAGTAGACCTGACACTCGTGTCTGCTTGCGGTCCCCCAGGAGGCGGGCGCAACCCCGTGACTGCACGGTTCTTCCGCCACTTCCACATGTTCAACATTGCCCCGCCCTCCGATTCCGTACTCAAAGTCATTTTCTCGTCTATTCTTGCTGGATTCCTCACTGATTTTCCTGCGGAGACTCGCAGCCTTGTCAAGAGTACAGTCGAAGCAAGCTGCGAGGTGTACTTCCGTATCTCCGCAGAGCTGCTCCCTACCCCAGCAAAATCTCATTACACGTTCAACCTTCGCGACCTTTCCAAGGTGTTTCAAGGCATTTTGTCCATCAAGCCGGCGAACATGCCGGATTCCCGCACATTTGTGCGACTTTGGATTCATGAATGCTGTCGTGTGTTCCAAGACCGCCTGATTTCCATGGAAGATAAGACCTGGTTCTCCCAGACGTTGCACTCTCTGCTTAAGTCCAAGTTCAGTCTTGAATGGGACTACAATGAGACGTTTGTGAAGAATCGCATTCTCTTTGGAGACTACCTGAAGATGGGCGTAACTGGAGATGATCGACTGTACGAGCAGATCGCTGAGCCGCAGAAGCTCTCGCGTCTTTTTGAGAACTACTTGGAGGAGTACAACTTGTCGAGGCCCAAGACGATGAACTTGGTATTTTTCATGGACTGCATCGAGCACGTCTCTCGCATTGCTCGCGTCATTCGGACGCCCAGAGGCAATTGTATGTCTGTGGGAGTTGGTGGCTCTGGAAAGCAGTCACTTACTCGTCTGGCTGCATTCATGGCAGACTACAAGTGTGTTCAGATTGAACTTACTCGCGGATATGGGAGCAATGAGTTCCGCGAGGACATCAAGAAATTGTTCATGATCGCTGGAGTTGAGCGTGCACCCGTAGTGTTCTTGTTTACGGACACCCAGATCGTCAAGGAGTCGTTCCTTGAGGACATTAACAGCATCCTCAACGCTGGAGATGTCCCGAATTTGTTCCCTCAAGACGAAAAGGAGCGCATCATCGGCGATGTCCGTGGATACTGCCAGAAGATGAATCTTCCCATGACTCGCGACGCTGTTTACACGACCTTCATCAAGGGCGTGCGGGACAACCTGCACATTGTGCTCTGTATGTCTCCCGTCGGTGATGCCTTCCGCAACCGCTGCCGCATGTTTCCCTCGCTGATCAACTGTTGCACGATTGATTGGTACACTGAGTGGCCAAGAGACGCCCTTCTCTCGGTGTCAGAGCGGTTCTTGGAGAGTCTTGAAATGGGAAAGCAAGACATTGTCAAGCCATCGCTGTCGGAGATGTGCGTTCGCATCCATCAGTCTGTTGAAGCTACATCGGAGAGGTTTTTCGCTGAACTACGGCGGCGCTTTTACACAACACCAAAGTCCTATCTTGACTTGATCGATCTTTACCGTGGTGTGTTGGGAGAGAAGAGGAGAGAGCTAGAGCTTCAGCGCGAGCGCTTTGTCAATGGGTTGAACAAGTTGCACGAGACGAACGTCGTCGTTGAGCAAATGAAAAAGGAATTGAGCGACCTCCAGCCGATCCTCATAGAGAAGACAGCCTTCACAGAGAAGCTGCTGATTCAAGTAGCAAAGGACCAGGCAGATGCTGAAAAGGTCCGCGAGGTTGTTTCCGCCGAGACTGCCGCAGTTCAAGTGCAGACAGCTGAAGTACTTGAGATTCAAACGGACGCTCAGCGCGACCTTGATGAGGCGCTCCCAGCGCTTGACGCAGCAGTTACTGCTCTGAATTCTCTCACAAAAGGTGATATCACTGAAGTCAAGTCGTTTGCAAAGCCGCCAGCTCTCGTACAGACTGTGATGGAAGCAGTTTGTATTTTGTTGAGTGAGAAGCCAGACTGGGATACTGCGAAGAAAGTGCTTGGTGACCCCAACTTCATGAAGAAGCTTATGGAGTATGACAAAGACAATATACCCGAGAAGATCCTGAAGCAGATGAAGAAGTACATTGAGAACCCAGATTTCACAGCGGACTCTGTGGGAAAGGTCTCTCGAGCAGCGAAGGGCATGTGCATGTGGGCCAGAGCCATGGACGTGTACTCCAAAGTTGCAAAGGAAGTAGAACCGAAGCGCCAACGCCTTGCCGCTGCAAACCAGCAGCTTCAAGATGCGCAATCGAAACTTAAAGAGAAGCAGGATGCTCTGAACGAGGTCGAGTCTCGCGTCGCTGAACTGCAGCGCCAGCTTCGACAAGCAGAGACGGATAAGAAGTCCCTCGCGGATCAGGCAGAGCTGTGCGAGAAGCGCCTGGTTCGTGCCGGAAAATTGACTTCAGCGCTTGGGGACGAAGCGATTCGTTGGGGTGAAACTGCAGAAGTAATTTCCAAAAACCTTGAGCGCTTGGTCGGGGACGTGTTTTTAGCGTCAGCTTGCGTCTCTTACTACGGCGCCTTCACGGGGCAGTACCGTGATGGGATGGTTGCCAGCTGGATTGAGCAATGCCAGGAGCTGGAGATTCCTGTCTCTCCAGATTTCAATCTTCGCGGGACTCTGTCCGATGCTGTTGTTGTAAGGGAGTGGATCATCGCAGGGCTGCCTACAGATTCTGTATCCATTGACAACGGCGTGCTGGTTGCGCGAGGAAAGCGATGGCCACTTATGATTGATCCCCAAGGGCAGGCCAACCGATGGATCAAGAACTTGCAAGAGAAGAACGGCCTTCGCATTGCCAAGTTAGGCGACGCCAATTACATGCGCACGCTGGAGAATGCAGTTCGACTCGGAAACGCTGTGCTCTTGGAAGATATTGGCGAGGTTTTGGATCCAGCCCTTGAACCTCTGCTTCAGAAGCAGCTCTTCAAGCAAGGCGGGCGCGTTCTCCTTCGTCTTGGAGACACAGATGTAGACTACGATCAAAACTTCCGGTTCTACATGACCACGAAGCTGCCAAATCCCCATTACATGCCCGAAGTGTGCATCAAGACCACGATCATCAATTTCACGGTCACAAGCAAAGGCCTTGAGGACCAACTGCTTGGCGACGTCGTGCGGAAGGAGCGACCGGAGCTTGAGGAGCAGAAGGATCGATTGGTGGTGTCGATGGCGAACGACAAGAAGCAACTGAAAGAACTTGAGGACAAGGTTTTGAAGATGCTCGCAACGTCGGAAGGCAACATTCTTGACAATGAGCAGCTTGTAAACACGCTTCAACAGTCCAAGTTGACATCCGGGATGATTTCAGAACGTGTGAAGGAGGCAGAGGAAACAGAAAAGCAAATCAACGTGGCGCGCGAAGGCTACCGCGTTGTGGCCACGCGAGGGTCTATCATTTACTTTGTCGTTGCGGACCTCGCCCTGATTGACCCCATGTACCAGTACTCCCTCTCCTACTTCCAGTCTCTGTTCAACTACTGCATAGACGTCTCACAGAAGTCCTCTGTCCTTGAAGAGCGACTGAAGATCCTGATGTCCTTTATCACCGAGTTCATGTACACGAACGTTTGTCGTGGCCTGTTTGAAGAGCACAAGCTCATTTTCTCCTTCCTCATCGTCACCTCCATCCTCCGAGATGCAAACGACATTTCTCCTGCAGAATGGAACTTTTTCCTCAGGGGAGGCCGAGGAGATCCCAACCGCGCCAAGAACCCTGACCCAAACGTTTTTTCGACTGCAGTCTGGGAGATGTGCATTGCACTGCAGTATAGCGGCATTCCTGCATTCGAAGGCCTGTGTGGAGACATTGCAGCAGACATTGCTGCATGGACGAAGTGGATCAAAGCCGAGAAGCCGCACACGGAGCCTCTACCTGAGCCTTGGAACTTGACTCTGAACCCATTCCAGCGTTTGCTTGCGATCAAGGTGCTCAGGGAGGAGAAAGTCATGTTTGCAATCGCTGACTACATCCGCGCCAAGTTTGGACAGCAGTACACGGAGTCTCCTCCCTTCAAGCTTGCGGATGTTTTCAAAGACACTTCAAGTACAACACCCATCATCTTTGTCCTTTCGACGGGGGCAGACCCGACAAGTATTTTGCTTCGATTTTCTGAAGAGCGCAAATACTCTGATCGCCTGCACACAATTTCCCTAGGTCAAGGACAAGGGCCCATTGCGGAGAAGTTGATCAACATGGCCATGAAGAAGGGCGACTGGGTCTGCCTCATGAACTGCCATCTTGTTGCCGCCGCTTCTTTATGCTTCTAACTTCACTAGGCAACGTCGTGGATGCCAACTCTCGAGAAGATGATCGCCGGCTTCAGCGCCGCAACAGCTGACATCAGCGAGGACTTCCGCTTATGGTTGACGTCCATGCCGTCGCCAAGTTTTCCCGTCGCAGTCCTTCAGAACGGGATCAAGCTGACCAACGAACCCCCAAAGGGCATCCGAGCCAATTTGCTTCGCAGCATAGCGGACTTGGGGTCTGACGACTACGAGGGCAGTACCAAGCCAAGGGTTTGGAAGAAGCTTATCTTCGGCCTTGGGTTCTTTCACGCCGTTGTGCAGGAGCGCCGCAAGTTTGGACCCCTCGGGTGGAACATTCGCGTGCGTCGCGTGTGGTTAAGATGACTGACGTTGGCAGTACGAGTTCAACAATTCGGATCTTGAGTCTGCCAAAATGATGCTCCAGATGTTCATCAACGAGCACGACGACATGCCTTGGGACGCGTTGTTGTACACGACCGGCCAAATCAACTACGGCGGCCGTGTCACCGATGACCTTGACCGCCGCTGTTTGATGTCTATTTTGGAGCGCTACTACACGCGCCGTGTTGTCAACGACGACAACTACAAGTTCTCTCCAAGCGGAACGTACTTCGCGCCTGGGTTGGGGACGCACGAGGAGTGCCTGTCATATATCCGTCAATTGCCGTTTTCGGAGGAGCCCGAAGTGTTTGGGATGAACGAAAATGCAAACATCAAATTCCAACTGCAGGAGACAGGCCGAATCCTTGAGACTGTCTTGTCAATTCAGCCTCGGTTGTCAAGCGGCGGCTCTGGCAAGAGCAGCGAAGAGATTGTCGACGAGCTTGCAAATGAAATTGCAGAGGCGCTGCCGCAGGTCCTTCGCCGCGAGGAGGCGGGGCCGACGACATTGCAGTTGGGTCCGACCGGCATGATGAATTCGCTTGCGACTGTTTTGCTGCATGAGATGGAGCGGTTCAACAAGTTGCTCAACGTCATGCGCAAGACTCTGATCGAGTTGAAGAAGGCAATCAAAGGGCTTGTTGTCATGTCGTCGGAGTTGGAGCGCATGTTCGGCAGTTTCATCAACAACCAAGTCCCAGAGCTGTGGGCGAAAGCAGCTTATCCGTCCCTCAAGCCGCTTGCATCTTGGGTGAAGGACCTCCACCGCCGGGTGCAGTTCATGCGCGCTTGGCTGACCGCGGGGACACCAAAATGCTTTTGGCTTCCAGGATTCTTCTTCCCGCAGGGTGTGGATCCACGTTGTTGCCGTTGACTACTGCAGGGTTCATGACTGGTGCTCTTCAAAACCACGCGAGGCGATATCAGATTCCCATCGACACGCTGAATTTCGGATTCAGGGTCAAGCAATTCGAGGGTCCCGATGCCGTGTACGCCACCGTTCCTTCGCCGTCTCATTCCCGTAGTTCTGAGGCGCCCGATGACGGCATCTTCATCGACGGCCTTTATATCGAAGCTGGAAGGTGGGACCGTGGAATGCGAAAGCTTGCGGTCGCGATGCCCGGTGAGATGTTTTCGGTTTGAGTATTGTGCTTTGTCCCTCACAGTTTAGCCGTTGCCTGTTATTCATTTCGTGCCCATTGAGAACTACAATCCGCCCACAGATGAGTATCAATGTCCACTGTACAAGACGACGACAAGGGCTGGTGTGTTGTCCACAACTGGGCAATCAACGAACTACGTTCTGAACGTCAGCTTGGCATGTACGGAGTACCCTGACTACTGGGTCCTGCAAGGGACTGCTCTTGTTTGCATGCTCAACTACTAATTGTGTAACATGTTTCATTAAACGAACTTCCCATTCCCTCCTTGCAGGACATCTTCTTGTGGAAGCTCGCTTTTAATGTTGAGAATTTGGAGAAAAGGCTTGCCAAGATTTTGCACGAAGGTTTCTGAAACGCCGGTACAGCGGACAGCACAATTCTCATGTTACAGCCAACATCCAAATGCTACACCCTCGCTATGTTTCCATATCCATCGGGGAAGCTCCACGTTGGCCATGTCCGAGTTTATTCTATTTCTGATACGCTTGCTCGCTTTCAGAGAATGAACGGCAATGAGGTTCGTTTCCCTATGTGGGTTTAAGGAAAGAGGTCCTCCATCCAATCGGATGGGATGCCTTTGGGCTTCCGGCCGAGAATGCAGCCATTGAAAGAAAAATCCAGCCTTCAAAATGGACGTACGGAAATATCGAAGTAATGAAGAAGCAGCTTCAAAGTCTCAACATTTCGTTCGATTGGGACAGGGTGCTCTACCATTACTCGTCAGTGACAACGACAAGGAAATCGCCACGTGCTCTCAAGACTATTACAAATGGACCCAATGGCTCTTCATCCAGCTTTACAAAGTCTATTCCTCCGCCCCCCCGATCTCTCCTGATAGCGCTGCCCCTCTGTTTCTGATAGCTGCTAGCAAGGGCTGGCTTACCGAAAGGACGGTGTTGTCAATTGGGACCCAATCGATCAAACGGTCCTTGCAAACGAACAGGTCCCCCACACTCACACCAAAAATCTTCATCCTGTCGCCGTCAACTCAACCAGTAGGTCGATTCCGCAGGGCGCTCGTGGCGGTCTGGAGCAAAAGCTGAGAAGCGAGTGCTGTCGCAGTGGTACTTTAAGATAACAGCTTTTGCAGATGTGAGGCTGACTGCTCCGCGCTCACTCCCTCAGGACCTGCTGCAAGGACTTGACACCCTCCCCGAATGGCCTGCGCAAGTGAAGCAGTCGCAGCGCAATTGGATCGGCCGGCAGGAAGGAGCGCAAGTCGCATTTCGCCTGGCAGGGAGGCAGGGGGGCAGCGTCCTCGAAGTCTTTTCGACGCGTGTGGAGACGATTTATGGTGTAACCTTTCTTGCTTTGTCGTCGGGGGTGATGTGCTGGACCGAGGCACCCCTCACCCTGTAGCATGAGCTTGTGACTTCCCTCGCAGCGGGGGGCGATGAAGAGATCAAAGCAGCTGTTGCCGCCATTGAAGTTATGCACGATCACAAGCGCGATGACCCTTCGCGCTCGACGTTCGGTTAGAAATCGCAAGCCGCACCTCCAAGTCATATCTCAGGACGGCGGCTGCCTGTTGACGCGGTCCATCCGCTCACTGGCGAGTCGCTCCCTGTTTATGTCGCTGCGTACGGTACTGCACGAGGGTTGTCGAGAGCTCACTCCATCAGTTTTGCCAGACGTTGGCACAGGCGCAGTGATGGGCGTCCCTTCGCACGATGACCGTGACGCTGCGTTTGCCCAAGCGCACGCGCTTCCCTTCAAAGTCGTACTCTACGAGTTTGCAATGTCTGGCGGGTCTTACATCGAAGCGCTGATGGTTGCGGAGAGGAGAAGGTCATGAACAGCCCTGGACTCGATGGGTTGTCCGCCCTCACCGCGCGTCGCGAGCTTTGCGCCAAACTCCAAGCGGATGCGATCGGAGGACCAGCCGTGTGTTCGCCTCTCTCGAGTCTATTTTTAGACCCTTAAACCGGAAGGTGACGTATCGTCTGCGCGATTGGCTTGTGTCCAGGCAGCGAGTTTGGGGCGCTCCCATCCCAATGGTCAACTGCGCGTCATGCGGTGACGTCCCCGTCGATGAGAAGGACCTCCCCGTTGTCCTCCCAGAGGAAGCTGACGGCGCACCCAAAGGGGCGGGGCTCTCCCTCGCGTCGGCCTGGCGGAGGACGACCTGCCCTTCTTGTGGAGGCAAAGCGATGCGGGAGAGCGACACGATGGTGGGGCCATGCTTGCGCTGCTGCTGACGAAGTGAAGGACACATTTGTGGACTCTTCGTGGTATTTCCTTCGGTTTATTGACCCTCGAAATGACAAAGCGCTCATTGACTCCGCCGTTGCTAACAAAATGATGCCTGTGGACTACTACGTCGGCGGCTCTGAGCATGGTGCGGCTGCTGTCAAGATTTTCTTCTCATATGTCCCAAGCCATCCTCCACCTGCTCTACGCAAGGTTCATCCAGCGGTTTCTCTCCTCCATCGGCCTCGTGGAGGCAAAGGAGCCATTCCGCCGGCTCATCACCCAAGTCTTGCCGTGCGCACCCATGTCTCAACTCGCAGGGCATGGTCCAAGGTCGGACGCATCTCTCAGAGGCGGGAAAGTATTTGCGCTCGGATGAAGTCGACCAATCAGACCCGAACAACCCAAGTTGCCCCCTCCCTACCTCGTCTAAGCCCTTCTAGTCGAAATTGCGTCAGGCAAGCCAGCTGCTGTCGTTTTTGAAAAGATGTCCAAGTCGAAGCACAATGGCGTTGATCCTGACGACATGGTTCGCCAATTCGGGGCGGACACGACGAGGTGCTGATCAAAGACATGCCTGCCATGACGTGGCAGGCTGTTTGTTTTGTTTAAGGCGCCACCTGAAAAGGACCTTCAATGGGACATCACTGCCGTGCAGGGGCAGGTGCGTCAGCGGTTGGTGTGGAATGGTCATTGATGTGACAAGTCCCGCTGGTTGGCGAGGGTGCGCGCTCTGGTTGGAGGTGTCCAGAGCTCGTCAAACGATCGCAATGTTGAAATTGACTTTGCCATTGACCAGGCCGTCAAAGCAATCTCAAATCAAATTGCAGACGCCAAGTTAGCAAAGCCGCTTGCGCTCTCACGCCGCAGGTTCAACACCGCAATCGCAGAGCTGATGAAAGTCACAAACATCCTCTCAGATGCCACTCCAAAGGCCCAGTCATCCATTTCCTTCCGCGAAGCAACCGAAACGTTTGTCAAAGTGTGTCAGGTCTTAAAGGCGCTCACCCACAGCTGCTGGCCCCGTTCGCGCCGTTCACAGCAACTGAGCTGTGGAAGCAAATAACTACCGAAACGTCGGATGTGCACAAGGAAGCGTGGCCAGCTTTCAAAAACGTGACAGCGCCCGTGAAGGCGCTTCGGCAAGTTGCCGTGCAGGTGAGAGAGAGTGGTGGAATCGGCGCTAACCGACCCAAGGTGTCAGGGCGAGTCAAAACTACAGTAGACGTTGCCGCAGATACGCTTGAGGACGAGGAAACGATGATCCGAACTGTCAGCGATGGGCGGGGGGAGGGACTCATTGTGAAGGTGCGGGAGCAGGCAGCCGTGGCCAAGCACATCGATGGGAAGACAATTTCGCGGGTTGTCGTTGCGCCAAATAGAAAGGTGATCAACTTCGTCTTGAAGACGCAAGGAGCTGCGCAACCATGACGGGAGGGATTTCTGGATTTTCACTCTGGAAAGGAATGACATCGAACACAAACATATCCTTCTAGTAGCCCCTGCAATGTCACAGCGGGAAAGAAATCTGCAGTACATGTAGTCGCAGTGAGTCGTACTGCGGGCAGCGTCGCAATTGTTCTCGTAGCCAAACGATGGCTGGAACAACTAAAACGTCAACGAAGTGCTCAACACAACTCTACGGTCTGAGAAGTTAGAAAATTCCAAAAGCTCAACGAACGCCAAAGAGGTCATGACCGGAGCCTTGACCGTCGTAGTTGACCGCCCCGCCGTAGGCCAGGCCAAGTTCCACAAACTGTGAGATCGTGTTAAACATGAAGACTTCCTAATTTGGAGGAGGATCCAAAGGCCATCCGTTGCAGCAGAGGCCTCAAGCCCGAGGTATTTTTGGATGAGGATAGAGGAGAGGGGTTTTTGTAAAGAGAGCCAGATTTAGGTGCTGCACGTGCTTGTTGGTGCAGCGAAATATCAATGGATGTCGCGGGCTTCTCCGATTGATGACAAAATCTGACAGAGCAACATGTGCCTCTACAGCTGATTTCAGTCATGTTATTTGAGTGTATGACCGTTTTCCAAAGCATTCATGACCACGAATCGCTGAAGCAGATATCAAACTCAATTTTTTTAAAATTGGTAATTAACCGAGTTCTCTGTCCATGGATGACAGGGTTAAGAGGAGGCGTGTAGAAGCTGGATCGGATGCTGCTGATGTGGCTGCAGCGTCTGCCCTGTTTGCTGAGTTTTTCAAAGCCATGGTGCATGTTGATACTGCATTTTCTCATTCATCAGAGTGGGAACCCTGAAGTCAGCGCTCTAAAACATCAAAACTTGCAGCTCTTTGCTGCCTATCAGTCCGCGAGAGAGAAGACCCAAGAAATGGAGACAACTATAGCCTTGCTCTCTGAGAGAGCTCAAAGGCTAGAGCACCAAGTTGCTGCAGTATAAGTCCTATGAGCCTCTGTTCTTTACGGCGCAGGTCATTGACTCCACCAATGCTGCGAGAGAAGAACTTGCCGCTTATGCCGGTGAATCATCCCCTGACAGAGAGGGTTCAAAATTGGTTTCCCCACAGCTAATGAGAAAGATGTTCCACTCACACTGGCCGATTCGAACCTCCTGGACACGTTGTTTAGTCGCCAACATGCGGAGTTTGAACGTGAATCCTCCAAACTCACGACTGCTCTGCGAGATGCTCTTGTCCATGTCACGTCGGCAATGGCGTCCCACAGGCGAAGGTTTGTAGCGGCTCATGAAGGCACTCGGACAACCCAATTCTTCCTTATTCCGTAGCTTCTGCGCAAGCGAATCTAGAAAGAATTGTGGCCAAGTTTAGATCATTTGAGGCGCAAGCACAAGAAGCAGCGCGAGCGTTGGTGGAGCTTCGAGCGGAGAATGGGGGGCTGCGAAGCAAAGTCGTCGGCGACGTTGAGGAGTGGAGGCGAAAGTTCTATCGGCTAGAATCTCTTGTCAAAGTACGAATCCTGTTCCATCCCTTGCTCAGGCCTGCAAGATTAAAGAGACCCCAGTTACGCCCGTTACAACCCCGACGGCGCAAGCGGTAGCGGTGTCGTCGTCGGACGTGTCGTCGGCAATCGACGCGGCGTTGAAGGTCGAGCGGGAGCGTGCGGGGGGCGAGCAGTCGTCGCTGAAGGAGGAGGTAGCGCGGTTGGAGAAAGAGCTGCAAGCGTCGTGGAATGCACGAGGTGCTGCTTTTTGTTTTCATTCTTTGACGTGCCAAGGCGAAATGGACGCCTTGGTTGAGACGCTGAAGAGGCAGAACGTGGAGGTTGAGCGTCGTCAGAATGAGCGCCTCGTGGAGCTTGAGGTCAATCTCTCCTCCCTGCATTGAAATGCATATCATCACACCCCATTGAAGGGTCTGACACGGCGAAGAAACTGTACGAAAGTCGGATGAGTGGGTTCGAAAACGAGATTGCAAGTCTTCGACTGGCGCGCAATGAAGTTGCCGTTGGCTCTGTGCAACCTCACCTGCGCAGGCGACAAACAGTGAGCGAGCCGCGGCGCTGCTTGCAAGTTTTGAAGACGAGAAAAGGAGTGAGCCGATGCTTATTTGATTGATGACCACTGGAAGAGTTGCTGGAAGAGTTGAGCTCCACGTCAAACGTTGACAAGGTGTTGGAAACGAGGGGCCAAGAGGTGATGGCTCTGAAGGAGGAGGTGTGTGCTCGCGTTCGGCTTTGATTTGGCGGCAGATTCAAAGCCTCGAGGAGTCCCTCGCAGCGATCGAAGGTGAGCGGAAGGAGTTGAGAGAAAAGGAGCTTCGACTTGTGGACGAGCGTGAGAAGAAGGCAAACGAAGCGGCAGCGATCGCAGCGAAGTTGGAGGATGTTCGGGCAGCGATTGCACAGCGCGCAGATCACTCGCGCCTTGAGGCCATCATTGCCGCCGCGCCAGCGGTGATTCCTTCGTCGGAGGTGCGCCCATGGCAGTCGGTTTGATGATTTGTCAGGCTGCGCTGCCGGCTGATGTGGCGGAGCTGCAGCGCCTCGTTCGCACGTTGCAGCAGGAACGGAAGGTCTGCATCTGTGGGGCCTCGCTGACGGCTTGAGGATTTGATTCGCAAATTTCAGAAAGTGGACCGATGCTACAATGAGGCCGGGAAGAACTACCGAGTGAAAAAAAGCGAAAATGAAAAGCTGCAGAAAGAAATCGAATGCGTTGCGGTCGCCAACGACGCTCTCCAAACGGCCAATGTGAGCTTGCTGGGGCAGCTCAAGTCGAAAGAGGACGCGGTGCTTTCTCTCAAAGCGGAGGTACTATCGGGCAATCGCGCTCTTTTGGCTTTTCCGCCTTTCGGGTTTGATGCCCCAGTCGCTGCGGATGCGGACGAAATGTCAAGGGCTCGAGGCTCAAGTGTCGGTGCTGCAGCGCTCTGCCGCTGAACTTGTTGGCGTCTTGGATGCGCATCGTGCCGCCATTGAAGAATTCCAAAAGGCCCGCGCATCTTGCGAAGAGTCGCGAGTACAAATTTGATGTCTTGGTCTCATCCGCCAGAACGCGGCGAGAGAGGAAACTGTCGCCGTGTCCCAAACGATGGAATACCTCCAGCTTCGCAATGGGGACCTCGAACGCGAGCTGTACGCGACGCGCCAGAAGGTGGGGGAACTTCAGACGGCGGGTCAAGGCGGCCACGCGAGAAACGGCAGCGATTCGGACGCTTGGATTCAATCTTTAAAAATGAAGCTCAAGTGCGCCGTCTGTGCAGAGGGCAACAAGTCTGTCTGCATAACGAAATGTGGGCATTTATTTTGTCGAAGTTGCGTCCAGAGAAATCTTGCGGCTAGAAATCGGAAGTGCCCGACTTGTCACAAGCCTTTCGGGGAGAATGATGTGATGGAAGTGTTCTTTTAGAGTGAGTAAAACACGTGCCAACGAGTCTGAGAGGGAAACTGATTTACTTTTTCGCCATTCTGTAAGAGACAAATGGTTTCAGCTGTGTGTGTAAGGGATGTGTAGGGTGGAATACCTCAAATCCAGTAAGGTCAGGGATGTTAAGCGATGGGGCTTTTGACGTTTCTGCAACGTATCCTCCTTCGAAATTACCGAATGCCATGCACACTTCACCTTTCCTCGTGTGAAACCCGGTTGGAGGACAGCGCTTGCCCTTGTAGTAGTTCACAGGACCATGTTTGGAATTGAGAGGAATGCCGAACCGATGCCCAAACTTCCCACGAAGAAAACTTCGACAGAGGCCCAACCCCAACATTCGACCCAAAGTCTAAATAATTTTTAGTCTTTAACCGACACTTGGATTTGATTCGATGTTTGCCTTGAAATGGTCTTCGGATTGAAAAAGAAAGCTACTGCATCTGCAGATGATGCACAAAGCAAAAACTCAACCCCAGATGAAGCCGAAGAAGGTGACGAGAGGGCTGGCTCCATTCCAGGTGCTGTTGAGCAGACAGACTTCGAGCAAAATGGAGATGATGGTGACAATGACCAAGGTCCATCGCAGGGAGCTAGCGGGGACGACAATCAAGACAAACCGCAAGACCAAGATGGCGAAGGATGGGCTGCGGCTGTCGAGGAAGGGGATTCCGACGATGAAGGTGAGTCTACGACTGGGCTACCTCGAGGCGACGAATACAAACCCCCACAAGATGACCTCGGATGTCTAGGGTTTCTGTTCAGGAAGAAGGAGCCTCCCCCAAAGCCGTGGCTTGTAAGCAGAAAAGAGCTCATTGAGCGCTACGTTCAGGAGAAGAAAGCAGTGGGGTGGATCTTACCTTTCTTGAAGCCCCGAGCAGAATTTTTGAAGCGATGGAAAGCCTCTCGGAGGAAGACGTATGCGGGAGAGACGCTTGATCCTCTGACGAAGCACGGCATGGGCGTGTGCAAGTGGCCTGAGCCGCCGTTTGGAGGCGGAGGTTGTCCCCATGGAGGCCTTTCTAATTCTTGCAGAGGCGTACTATGGCGTGTGGAGGTACAATAGCCCACACCATAGCGGCGTGTTCGCGTGGTTTACTGGCGATGTGTACCTGGGTGAGTGGTCGGAAGGGCAGTTTCATGGCTACGGCTGTTATCGGCACGGGCCGGAAGGGGTATCGAAGGGAAATGTTTATGAGGGGCAGTATCATCAGGGATCGAGGCAGGGAAGCGGCGTGTACAAGTTCAAGATGCATGGGAAAGGGCCGCAGCGAGCCAACAGTGGAGGAGTTTACTTGGGCGAATGGCTGCGGGGGACTTTCAACGGCCGAGGCATTTTGACGTACGGGGACGATGAGCAGTTCGCTGGGGAGTGGGAGGAAGACATGAAGTCTGGTTTGGGGGTCCGTTCTCTTATTCGCATTCTGAGTCATGCAGACGTACACTTGGGGAAGAAATTCTCCGTACTACGGTGACAAATACGAAGGGCAATTTCGAAATGACAACATGGACGGCCTTGGTGTGACTGTCATGGCGGACGGGACTGTCCACAAAGTTTGAACGATGTCGCTGTTGTAATATGACCGTTTTAGGGGGCGTGGAGGGCAGGGAAGCTGCATGGAAATGGTGTCATGATCACTCCGGCGAATGTGACGTACTATGGGGAGTGGATTGACGGACACTTTCACGGAGAATTTGTTGTCGCGTTTGGAGGCAAGCAAACGGCAGAGAGGTACGTTGTCAAGTACGAGTACGACAAGGAAATATCAAGGAGGCTGATGACTTCGGGTGTTGATTGGGTCGAGATTGAAAGCGTTGCGACTGGAAAGTATCGAATCTGTTTTATTTGCATGACAATTGCAGCGCACAAAAAGCTGACAAGATTGCGATGGACGCAAGGAACGCAGCTAGAAATGTTGAAGGCGCAGCGCGCCGCGCGAAATCTTCTCAAGCAATGGCTCTTGACGCACAGAAAGAAGCAATATCTATGGCGGAAGCTGCAATGGATCTCGCGGAGCAGCAAGGTCGATACTTTGGCCTCGCTAGACTGTGGGTCTAGGACATGATTGCCAACTAATGTGTTAAATCACATGGTGGAATTGCGATCTGGCACAAGCGGTTTCTCTGGTACCCACAACGGTGATCACAGAGAGAAAGCGAATGCAAAATTTTCCGCTCTATTTGAACTCAGGAACAACATTGTGTATCCCAAGCCTTCGAAGGCGGTCATCGCAACGGTCGCATGCCTTCCCCTCACCTTGGTCAAGAAAGGGTGTTCACCCTAAATTCAACAAATAAGAGTTGTTATTTAAGGTCATTTTCAAATTCCCATTTTCCGCCTCAGAGCTCTCCCGAGTGTAGTTGATTCCGCCTTGCCTTGCCTTGCCTTGCCAGCAAGCACTAATGTCAGGAAGCCCTCCCCCCAGTCTCTGAAAAGCGTTTTCAAAAGTGCAGTGTTCAAAAAAAAAAAAAAAAGAATGTGTAGAAACCAAAAAGACCCAAAGTCGTCTCGCTCCCTGTGCTTGTTCCTCCCCCTTATGTGGAAGGCAAATTGTGGTTCGGAATTTTCTGTAGCTAAACAAAAGTTTGGTCCTTTGATAGCCAACAACATAAAAAACATCTGTGGGTTTGCTTCTGTGTAAATTGTGTGTTTGGCAGCAATGCCGTCGAAACTCCACGTTGTTTCAAATCCTTCTATTCGTCTGTTTGAAACACGTTTTCGATATGGGCTGCTCTCTTACGAGAGGCCACGTTTTTTTCGATCACAAAAAAAAAAAAGAAAGCAGGCTTCGATTGAAGTGTCTCCTTTCTTGCCGACTTGTTTTTTGCTCCCTTGATGATTAACAATGCGCGCCCTTCAACATTTAAACCGAAGTCACACCTTGATCCATGCTGCCTGCCGTAAGTTGGCTTTTCGCAGGGGCATGTCTTCGCACGGGAATCTGAAGATTTGTATGGGCACAGTTGCGTCTCTCATGCGCTAGCGTCTGCTGAGCTAATGGAATTAGAGCATGAGCACAGTGCTAATAAGTTTGGATACTCTTTTGCTATATTCTAATGCTGGCAGCTACCATCCCTTGCCTGTCGTGTTCTCCAAAGCGCTAGGGACGAGGGTTACTGACCCAGAGGGCAAAATTTACTTTGACTTCTTGAGCGCATATTCCGCTGTCAATCAAGGACATTGCCACCCCAAGGTATTCATTCGGCTCCTTTGCGACTGACTCCCCAGATTGTGCGTGCTATGGTTGATCAACTCCACCGCGTCACGCTTTCGTCAAGAGCGTTCCACAATGACACCTTTCCCCGATTTGCAGAGTGGCTTTTATGAAATAGCGCTTACGCACTGCAGGAAGGTGACCAAGATGTTCAAATATGACAAAGTCCTCCCAATGAACACTGGGGCTGAGGCAGTTGAGACGGCCCTGAAGATTGCTCGCAAGTGGGGCTACGACGTGAAAGGCATTGAGCCGAATAAGGCCAAGATTGTGTCGATGTGCGGATGCTTCCATGGGCGCACTCTGGGAATCATCTCGATGAGCTGTGACGCAGAAGCCACTAATGGGTTCGCCCCGTACGTTCCAGGAGTCATCAAGATTGGATACAATGACCCATATGCGCTGGAGGAAGTCCTCAAGCAGAACGGCGGTGAAGTCGCTGGTGTTCTACTTGAACCCATCCAAGGCGAGGCGGGTGTCAATGTCCCAGACGATGGATATTTATCTGCCGTGCGGAAATTATGCACCGACTACAATGTCCTGATGATTGCGGACGAAGTTCAAACTGGAATCGCTCGGACAGGGAAGCTGCTCGCCTGCGATTGGGAGTGTGTGAAACCTGACGTCGTGGTGTTAGGCAAGGCACATGTCCCCATTGCTTTTCTAAATTAGCAGGCGCTCAGTGGTGGTATGTACCCAGTCTCTGCGGTTCTTGCTGACAATGCGGTGATGGACGTCATTACACCGGGAACTCACGGGTCAACTTTTGGCGGCAATCCCTTAGGATGTGCAACTGCGATAGCAGCTCTTGAAGTGGTTGAAGATGAGAACTTGTGCGAGCGAGCAAACGCACTCGGAGAGGAATTGAGGAAAGAAATCTATGCACTCCATCGTGCGGCTGTCCAAACTGTCCGTGGAAAGGGTCTCTTGAATGCAATTGTGATCGATCCTGCGCTGCCATATAGCGCTTGGGATGTGTGCTTAAGATTCAAGGAAAATGGCCTTTTAGCGAAGCCAACACACGACAACATCATCCGTTTGGTGTGACATTTCCCGCCAGAGTCTAACTTTCAAGGCCCCGCCTTTAGTTTTGTCGCACCCTGAGCTAATGGACGCGATTGGAATCATCGACAGGTCTCTCCATGAGATGTC
Organism: Verrucomicrobiaceae bacterium; assembly: GCA_027487435.1. Taxonomy (GTDB): domain Bacteria; phylum Verrucomicrobiota; class Verrucomicrobiia; order Verrucomicrobiales; family Akkermansiaceae; genus UBA956. Next base: position 77,417 of record JAIYDP010000337.1, read on the forward strand.
TGACGCGAAACATTGGGGAAAAGAACACTAGACTTTTTGGTGGTTCTTAACAAAATCGATTAAAAACCAATTTTTAGCCGTTTTGCTGTCCGATGGATTCAGAAACATGCAACGACACAGAAACAGGAAGTGTAAGATTGATACACTTTATGGATTATGCAAGACCATTGAATGAGGGACAAACGGCTGCATTCTCACAGTTCCAGGCTGCTGAGGGCCCCGTCGTTCTGCAGGGCTGGCTCGAAAAGAAAGGAGGGTCCAAAGGGGGGGGAAGAAATTGGCTAAAGGGTGGGCGGCGAAACTGGAAGCGTCGATACTTCGTGTTGTCGTCTGACTGCCTCTCTTATTTTGAGGATGAAACCAAGGAAAGACTGGTTGGGACGCTTTCGTTCGATGCGACGACAAGGCTCGACAAGGACCCCAAGCATGCCGACGCTGTCATGATAATAACGCGGGACCGTGATCTCTCAGTCCGGTCAACAGGGGAGCCTACTCAAGAAGAATGGAGCAAGGCATTAACCATCGCCCTCGTGAATGCAGCTTCCGCGGCTGAAGTTCGCGCCCATTCTGTCGTTTCGCCCTCATACGCCGCCGAAATAGATGTGTCCACAATCCTCCGCAATGCTGCCAGCGAGACGCCCATGACCCCCTCGCGGTCTACCGCTGAATCGTCGTCGTTTCGACTCACCTTCTCCGCAAATGGCGACGCAACTTTTCGAATGGACAGAACCTCTGGAGACCGATCGGGATATCTTCGCAAGAAGGGGGGTGGAAAAGGAAAAGACCGTAATTGGGTGAAAGGAGGGCGGCGGAACTGGAAGATAAGATGGTTTGTGCTGCGCGGATCATCGCTGCGGTACTTCGCCGATGCGTCTGAGTCCGACGAAATCGGCGACTTCGCGCTTGCGGACGCTACTGCCGTGTACCCTCCCACTGACTTGAGTCACTTCCTTGTCATCCAATTCCCAAGCCGAGATCTGCTTCTCGCCGGCTCCAATGACGATGACTCCAACCAATGGTTTCACGCACTTCGTGATGCAATGCAGCGCGGCAGGGCAAGGCGTGCGTCTGGGATGTTTCAGTTCGACTGCAGCGTCACGCAAGGAGTGCTCTCACCCTCGTCCGTAGAAGGCTCGAAGGGTCTGGGGTTGTTTCTGACCGCTGTCTACAAGCCATTTGCGGGCGAAGCGTCGCCGGACGACACATCAACAAACTTCGAAGAAGTTGTTGTCGATCGCCCGATGGGGCACAGCGCCGCCGTTGCTGGGCGCTTATTTTTGTTGGAGCGGCCGCATTTAGATCAATCTTTTTTATCTACCTTTTTCTTTAAGCCTGCTGTTGTGCTGGTTCCTCGCGCCGCTGCTAGTGGGGTGGTGCACCGAAGCGGGGCTCATGTGCGGCAGGAGCTTACAGTGGACTCCCTTCAGATTTACAAAGAAAATGACTACGCGTACCTGACCTCTCGCAAAGGCGTCAAGCATCCGCGCACGTCGTTCGCAGACGACCTTGAGCCCCTCTTCTGCGCTGGCGTTGCTTCTCTCGAGTTCGCGCACCCTGATTTAAACGACTTGGAGCCTCTCTTTTTAGCGCTCTCGCTATTTCACGTCAACAATGACTCCCTCCGGCGCATCACCGAATGGGGTCGCTGCACTCTCAACGCCGCAGCTCTCGAGCGCTTCGACGCCCCAGCCGCATGGCCTCGAGACCCCCCACCCCCTTCATTTCAATTCATGCTCTCCCAGACCACATTTTCGTTACAAGGGGATGTATTTTTGGTCATTTTGTTTGACAGGGCCTTCTCCCCAAAGTCAAAGGAGTTCCTTGACGCTGCTAACTCAGAGTCCGTTAGCTTCTCGACCATTCGGGCGCTCGATTCTCATCTCAAAGATGCGCTACAGTCACCCACCCCCCTAATGCAACCCTTCGCAGTTGCAATTGTAGGTCCGCTGTTGAACGGCGGGTCCCACCCCCCTCGTGTCTCATCCGACCTCTTCGTCTCTGAGTCCGTCATGAGCGACAAGGTCCTCTCAAACTTCATTCAAAAGTGGCGCAGGTCTGAGCTGAAGAAGATAAAAGCTAAGCTCCACATCGACATTGGCACCACGCCGCCATCAGACCTGTACCATGTCCTTTCGGAGTTACCCCCCCCCCTCCCGCCCGCTCCGTCGCTCACCTTCGCTTCCGCTGTAACTGTCCAGCCGACGGGACTTCGACTTAAGTCTCTGCGATTGGACGCCCCCCCCCCCTTTGTTGTTCTACGCGCTCAACTCAAACTTGACGACGAGGCCAACACCCCCGCCCTCGCAGTCCTCTTAGGCGAGTCCAAGTCTGCCGCCTTCATTTCGACGGGAATATCACGAGTAAGCCCCTGTGCAAATTCAAGCTACAAGTTTGCGGACGCCTTCACATTCTATCCCCCCCCCCACTTCTCCCCCTCAGCCCACATTCTCCTCTCCCTCCACGCCGTCCACATCCACGGCCGTCCCGGCGATTCTCTCCTCGCCTATGCCGTCCTCCCCCTCTTTCCACACGGCGCATTCGTTCAGCCCTCAAAGAAGGTCGACCTCCACCTCCTTCTCCACCCCCCCCCTGATGGCTATTTATCCCTCCTGCGCGAGGTGGAGGAAGAGCCTGCTTTATTCGTTAGCGTGGAGAGCATGTCGACTGCATTTTCGCCCTCCGGTACTTTAAACTCGTGTCTGTTCGGAAAATTGGAGTCCCCTCTAGTTGATGTGCCCCCCTCCTTGTCTGACGATACTCTTGCGCGCTATTATCCTCTTCTTTATACCAGCCTAGTCAACAGAGTCGCTGATCAGTCGTCGCCCAGTCCCCCTGACGCTGCTGCTTTCGACGCCATCGCATCCACATTGGTCCTTCTCCGCGCTCGGGGGGGTGATGTCTTAAAGGATCTCGGCCCTCTCCTTCCTTTCCTCCCGTTCGCTCCCTCATCTTCCGTTTGTCTCCTCACAGCCATGAACAACGCCTTGTTTCACCGCTCCAGCGACCCCGCCTACGTCGTCCGCCTCTTCGATGCTGCCAGGGCGCTCCTCCCAACCGTCGGTGTCACCCTTCGGACTTGCCCTCTTGCTTTGCGAACCGAATTTGAGGCCCAATTGTCGACTTTCCTGCAGCTACTCGTCCGTGCGCTCACTCAAGCCGTTGCAAACAGCGATATCCCACAGTTTATTCCCGCCCTCCTGCTTCTGCTCAATCACTCCGCCCGCTTGGCGTCTGCAGCAGCTGACGTACTACCAGCTTCGTCCGTTCACGTCCTTGTCGCACAATTTGCTTCCTACGCCATGTCTGCTGTAGGGGGTGGGGGGGATGTCGATCAGTCAGCCCTTCCACTACGACTTGCTCCCGTTTGTTTTCTCGAGACGTATTTGCTTCAATGCGGTTCACGCGCAATCACTTTGGACTCTTTTTTGGAGCTGCAGCGCGTCTTCTTGTCTGCCGTCACGAGGGCTGCGGCTGGAGACAACTCGACCGTCCGCATCAACGCCCTGTCATCTCTCATCAATGTTGCCCAAGCTGCAAATCGCCATGGCGTCGGATGGGGGGACGGATTGGCTTCGCTCGTCCGCCATAGCCCCAGCTTGTTGGCCCTTGAAATCCCAGAGCCAGTCCTCAAGTCCGACGCCGACGAGTTGCGGAGGGGAAGTCGGCGGGGCCCATCGGCGGGGAGTCACGTTGCGGACACGTTGGGGCAGGAGAAGATGCTTTGGGGCGCTGCAGTCGTTGCAGTCGCGGCATCATTGTCCGAAGCGCTTCTAGTGGATGTTTTGCAAGAGCTTGGGGAGGGGGGCTGGTTTGCCCTCGTTCGCGCAGCAATCGATGAGGCGGTTGGGGATGCGACGGACTTTGCGCTGCGTGCAGCGCGCCTGTTCTTGACCTCATGCGGCCTGCCCTCCTCAGCAAGCCACAGCACTCTGTCCGCTCTAGTCGAGGTCCTGCCGCCCGCTCCAAAGATTTGTCTCATTCAAGAAATCACGGCCGCGGTACAAAGGAATGTCCAAGATTTAACAGAGAGCGGGTTTAAAGCCATTCTTTGCGACTTTCTCGCAGCTTTTTTGGCCGACTCTAACTCCGAGCAAGTCGCCGAGGCCGCACTGGAGGCGATTCGTGCGTTGTTGCGCCGCCATGCGCCAGCGGTGCTTGCGGCTATCCCAAGCCCCCCATCTGAGGATTCCTATCCTCCTTTCGATGCCCAGGACATCGCGCGGCTGACGGGGAAATTGGAGGTGCGCAGCGCCGAGTTGGACGAAGTCATTCGCCTCCTCGGGGACGTGAGGACAATGCCCGACTTTAAGATTGACATCTTGCTGACGTATCGGTCATTCACGACACCGCAGCACCTTCTCTCTCGGCTCATGGCCCACTACCTTGAAAGCGTCGCCCGCGAAGGTCAGCTTGTTTCAGGGGGGGGGCTTGCTGACGGCGATGCCCCTGACGCTGCGGAAAGACGTCGAACCCTCGCGCAGCTGATGCGCGCACAGCGGCTGAAGCTTCTGAACGGCGTGAAGTATTGGGTGGAGAAACACTGGCACGACTTCGACGCGGACCTGCTGGCTGCGGCTGTTCATTTCGTCGACGAGTTTGTCGCGCCGCGGGACGAGAAGTTGGCGAAGCAGATTGCAAACGCTATTTTGAAGGCCATGTCGGGGAAGCCTGAGATTGAGGACATTCTGTCAGTGGCCGAGAGAGATGGGTGTGGATTAGGTGGGGGGGGCAGTGTTGGCAGCAGGGGGAAGGGTATTTTCGATTTCAGCGACGAAGATATTGCGCGGCAGCTGACCCTCATTGAGTACTGCTTATTTAGGAGGGTGCGGCCGTACGAGTTCCTGAATCAAGCGTGGTCGAAGAAGGATAAAGAATCAAGGGCGCCGCGACTGTTAGCGTTCATAGCGCGGTTCAACGTCGTCAGCAGGTGGGTTTCCACCGTCGTGGTGTCACCGGAACGGGTGCAGGACCGCAGAGGGGTTGTGCTGCGATTGTACGGCGTTGCAAAAGCGCTGTTCAACTTGGGCAGCCTCAACGCGGTGCTGGAGATCATCTCGGGGCTGAACAACTCGGCGGTGCATCGACTCAAGAGGACTTTTGATGGCCTCTCAGACAAGGTTGTGGAGGAGTTTGGTGCCATTGCTGAGGTCATGAGCGACCATAAGGCGTACAAGAACTTGCGGGCTCACATCTCGCAGTTGCGGCCACCGTGCATTCCGTACATTGGCGTGTACTTGACCGACTTGACGTTCATTGATGACGGCAATCAGAATTACACCAAGGACAACAAGGTCAACCTCGCGAAGGCACACATGTACGCTGATGTCATCCGAAAGATCCAGATCTATCAACAGGAGACGTACGACATCAAGCCGATTCCAGAGCTGCTGTCGTTGTTACTTTCCCTGGAAACCATCAAAGATGATGGCACTCTATTTGACATGTCGCTTGCACGGGAGCCGCGCCAGCAACAGTCTTGAGATTTGTTTTATTTATATGATCATGATCGTGTCCTGTATCAAGTGTAAAGGAAAAGCTGCTTCAATACTCGTGCTAAAAGTGTGATTTCTCGTTGTTATCGAGGATCTGCTGTACTCGCGGATGAGGCCACGCCAGCTCTTTTTCTCTTTACTTATCCTCGTCGTATCTGCGTCTGACTTATTCATCTCATCCGTTGCTCCTGAGGGCGCTGCATGCACTTCCACGAACCCTTGCCGCCTTGCAGACGCCTTCTCCTCCATTTCAAAGGGGCTGCTGTCGAACGTCAGCATCATCCTCACAACAGACGTGCTCGCCTCTAACCTCTCATTCACGTGCAACTCGTCATATCCGTACCTTCGCACTCTCTCCTTTCAGTCGCTGGTCCCTCGCCAATCAACCTTCCAGCTTCCTTCCTCAAGTCAGCCGTCCTTTTGCCAAGACTCCTTCCCTGCCCTCTCCAATCTCATCTTTTCGAGCATGGTTATCTCCCTCGTAAACTCGTCGTGGCAGCTGGCCTTCCCAAGCTCAACTTCCATCCACTTTGTCGACTCCAACTTGAGGAACCCCCCCCTCACAAACCTGACCTGCCCAACCATCACCGTCTTGTCATCCTCCCTCTACATCACCCGCTCCGCCATTGAAAACATTTGTTTCGCTGCGAGAAACTCCAACGCCGCCCTCACGTCCTCCACCTTCGCCCTCCAGTTCCTCCCGCAGACGTACCCCGAGGGGTTTTCAATGAGTGTTCTTTATTTCTCTGCCTCCACTGCTACGGCCATCAACTGCCGCTTCGAAGACATCCGAGTGAGTGCCATTCGGACCCGGGCGTCGAAACTATCCGTCATTCGATGCTTTTTTCGAAAGATTGGCCTCTTTGGCATCCTCGCGGAGCAGAAGCTCCCTTTAAGCGTTGGCGAACATCAAGTTGTGATTGACAGCTGTGTCTTTGCCAACATCTCGTCCGCAGTCCTTCAAACGATTGTGAACGCCCTCATCAATAACTCGTCGCTTACAAACTGTGGTCCTGACTTGTAAGCGCCTCTCCATCACTTGTCATATACCCTATCAAGTCATCGTCAGTGTTCTCATCATGCAGGATGGATGCAGGCGCAAATTTCAACAGCGCCGTTATCGTCACCCTCTGCAACGCCACCGTCCTCAATTCAAATTTTACCTCCTGCAGTGGCCGAAGCGGCGCCATCAGCCTCAACGGCGGCAGCGACCACAGAGCCAACACGCTGACAGTTGCCAATTCTATTTTCGACTCCTGCCGCTCCGAGTGGGCCGGCACCATCGGCTCGGACATGTTTTTAGTCAACGTCTCCTCGACAGTTTTCAAAAACTGCCAGTCCCAAACCGATGGCGCTGCCCTGCGCTGTGATGCGTCCACTCTTGAAGTGTCGTCCTGCACGTTCGTCAACAACACAGCCCTCCACAGCGGCGGCGACATCTTTTTCGTCGGCAGCGTCAGCTCGTACGTCCGCATCGTCGATTCGACCTTCGCCGGCAGCTCAGCAGGGCGGGGCGGAGGGGTCCTCTCTGGCCTCGACTCGTCCTTTGTTCACATCAGCCGCTGCTCGGTCTCACGCGCCTCTCAGATGATGGGGGCGGCTGTCTCTGTTACCGGCGGTAGAATCATCGTTCAGGCCGTCACCTTCGAAGACTGCGTCGGGGCTGGTAGGGCAGGCGGGGCGCTCGCTGTTTACTTGGCCCAGGCTCAGGTTGACCAATGTATTTTCAGGCGAGTCCGCGGGATTGGGGGGGGAGCGATTTTGTCAATCAATTCTATCATCGAAGTGGCGAAGAGCGAGTTCTCGGTCTGCGCTGCTTTGAGGGGGGGGGCTATTCTTTTACAGGCGTCGCAACTCTATGTGGCGAACTGCAACTTCTCCTCCTGCAGCGCGACTCAGGGGGGGGGGATCTACTCCGACCCATCTGACATCACCCTTCTGTCTTGCTCAGCACGAGACTCAACTGCTGACGAGGGGGGGTTTGTGTTTGGCAGCGCCATGAAGCTCCTCGCCACCGACCTCATCCTCGACCGCTGCAACGCGACGATAGCGGGGGGGTGCTTCTACGTAACAGGCGGCCTCTCCTCCTTTTTGTCATTGACGGCAACTCGTTCAACCGCAGCGGAAGGAGGCGTCATCTACAGCCTTGGTTCAAGCACGAAGGTAGCAAACTCGATCATGCGCGGCATTGCCCGTTGCGGTACGCGCGCCTGCGCCATCTTTTTGTCCGCTGGGCAGCTCACGTTGTTGGATGTTGTCGTCGAAGGCTTTGGCGACTTCAACGTCGACGCGGGCGCTGTCGTCGTTGTTGGTCAAGCTTCTTTCGTCGCCAACAACACGAAATTCCTCATGAATGTCTCAAGGCGAGGCAGCGCCGTGTACATCATCAGCGCCTCCGCTCACTTCACGAACTGTGTCGTCGCAGGCAGTCGCGCACTCAACCGCGGCGCTGGCATTCTGATCGAAGGTCAAAGCAAAGTCTTTGTAAATTCCACAACTCTCAACGGGGCTGGGGCGATCATAGCAGCCATCGTTGAGCAGCTCGATTTGATTTTCCTCACTGTCGAATACAGCACTTTCGAGATTCTCGGCGAAAGGCCGGCAGACGTCGGCCTTTCGTTGGAAGGCGGCCGAGGGAGCAGAGCAATCCATGCCAGAATTTCGTCGACTGTGTTTAACAAGAGTGAGATCAGCATTCATTCGGCAACTACCGAGTTCGTCAACGTCTCCACCTTCAACACCATGCTTTCGACTGCGTCATCCGATGTCCGACTGGCACTCAGTCGTCTGAGTGGTACTCAAGTATGGGACCAAGATCGCAAAGGCTCTTTTGTTATCGCTGCCTCAGTCTTGTTGGGGTCCATTATAGACTCCGCGTTTGTTCGGGTTGTCGGCTCTTTTGCTGATGGGTCGTCAAGAGTATTTGCGAACGTGTCGCAGCTTGCGTCCGTTTTTGCTGGGCCTGTTTCAGGAATGATGCTTAACGAGACTGGAAGTGCGGCTGCAGTGTTCTTGCCTCTAAACGACATGTACATCCTCTCTCGTTGCTGGGAAGGTTCTACATTGGGTGGCACCCTCGAGCTGCAGTCGTCGCTCCTCAAGTCTCAAGTGGTTGGCATTAACTCGTTCTCTTTCCTCGGAATCGTTCAAGTTACGTCGAAATCCTTTCGCGAAGGTGAAGAGGTCATAGGAGACGCCATAGTACCTTCCTTCCCCTTGCAGTTCCGCTTGCAAGCTCAATCCTGTCTTCGAAGCCCTTGCATCCTAGGAGGAGCTGTCATAGTTAAGGGCGTTGAACAGGTTCCAACCTACCGGACGTTGCGCATCCAAAGCACCTCCGCCCCTTTCGTCGTGTTCGGCCCCGGCCTGAACGAAAACTTCTCCGTCTTCGTCTCCGTGCGGGACATTGGCGGGAACGAGTTGGCGGGGGGTGTGCTGGGGTCCGACTGGAGGCTGAGGGACTTGGATGGGGGGGGTGAGGTTGTGTGTCCGAACAAGGAGCTGCTGCGGAGCTCGATCTTCCTGTGCTACTTGAGTCCCGGGATGCGGCGGC
>JAIYDP010000414.1 GCA_027487435.1 Verrucomicrobiaceae bacterium
GATTTCTAGGGTATTGTCGCAGGCATCGGGGATGTCGGCGAAGACTTCGCGCATTTCTTCTGCGGTTTTGAAATAGACTTCCGGGGAGTAGCGCATGCGGCTTTCATCGAACACCTGCTTGCCGGTGCCGATGCAGATGAGGATGTCGTGAGCCTCGTGGTCGGCGCGATGAAGGAAATGCACGTCGTTTGCGGCGGCGAGCTTGACGTTTTCCTCACGGGCGAGGGCGATGAGGTCGGGGAGGACTTGGAGTTGCGGGCTGAGTCCGTGATTGTGGACCTCAATGTAAGTATTTTCCTTGCCGAAAATGTCGATGAGTTCGTGGAGGGTTTCGCGCGCTTTTTCTTTCTCGCCGAGGAGTAGCCATTCGTTGAGGGGGCCGGAGATGCAGCCGGTGAGGCAGATGATGCCTTGGGAGAACTTTTTTAGGTCGTCGCGTTCGATGCGAGGCTTGCCGTAGTACATGCCCTCGAGGTGGCCGATGGTGACGAGTTTGGTGAGGTTTTGCCAGCCTTCGTTGGTTTCGGCGAGCAGGGTCATGTGGCAATTGCGCTTGCGACCGGGGATCTCGCGTTTGTCGTCCTTGGTGGTGGGGCAGAGGTAAATTTCGCAGCCGAGGATGGGCTTGACGCCAGCTTTTGTGCAGGCTTGGTAGAACTCGATGGCGCCAAAGAGATTGCCGTGATCGGTCATGGCGACGGCGGGCATGCCAAGAGCTGAGGCGCGCTTGGCGACATCTGCGGCGCGGTTCATGCCATCGAGGGTAGAATATTCCGTGTGAAGGTGGAGGTGAACAAAAGAGCCAGACATGCGCCAGAACGGTGGGGGGTGACAGGCGAAAAGGGAAGTCAATTTCGACTTTGTGAATTTTTTCACAAACTACTTGAGAAACGTCTGTGGCATGCGCATATTCACGCAACACCTGCCACACACTGACCATGCAAAGTGATTTAACTGAGACCAACCTCGCCTATGATTCGAAGATCGAAGGAAACGTTATCGTGACCCGCGTGGATGCGGCGATGAACTGGATGCGGAAAAACTCCTTGTGGCCGATGCCGATGGGGCTTGCTTGTTGTGCGATCGAGCTGATGGCGACGGCATCGAGTCGATTTGATATCTCGCGCTTCGGCATGGAGGTGATGCGTTTTTCGCCGCGTCAGAGTGACGTGCTGATTGTTTCTGGCACGGTCACCTACAAGATGGCCTTGGCGGTAAAACGCATTTGGGATCAAATGCCCGAGCCGAAATGGTGCGTCGCGATGGGTGCCTGCGCATCGAGCGGAGGCATGTATCGCAGTTATGCGGTGTTGCAAGGAATTGATCGCTTGATACCGGTGGATGTTTATATTTCCGGCTGCCCTCCGCGGCCTGAGGCATTGATTGAAGGCTTGATGAAGTTGCAGAAGAAGGTGGAAGGCACGCATGCGGTGATGGAGCAGAAAAAAGAGTGGATCGAAGACATGGTTTGAAGCGTTTCGTCCTAGAAAATTATTACATTTATTGAATCATTATGTCTGCAGAAGATCTTTCTACACTGGAAAAAAAATTCGCCGATTCTGTAACGGGAACTAAGGAGTTTCGAGGTGAGCATACGCTGACTGTTTCTCTTGCTGCCCTGCACGATGTGTTGTCCTATTGTCATCAATCGTTGGGTTATGACTTATTGATCGATGTCTCGAGTTTGGATTTTTTCGGCAGCGAGCCACGATTCATGATGGTCTATGAATTGGCGACCTTGGATAACTCGAAGCACTTGCGGATCAAGTCTGCGGTGGAAGAGGATCAAGAGGTGCCGAGTGCGGTGGACATCTGGCTAGCCGCGGATTGGCATGAGCGAGAGGTCTATGATATGATGGGCATCCGTTTCAGCAATCATCCGAATTTGAAGCGCATTTTGATGTGGGAAGGGTATCCATTTTACCCATTACGGAAAGATTTTCCCTTGGCTGGTAGGCCGTCCGATATGCCGGATGTGGCGTTTACTGGCGTAGCACCACTGGAAGGAGGGCCGTTTGTCACCTCCTGTGGGACAGATGATGTGGTGCGTCGCGAGCCGCGTGCACGCGATCAAAAATAACCACGAAAGTCATGTCTGGCCTGTCTTTACGTTGGCAACAGCTTAAACAGGCACGCAGCTCATGGGTTTTGGTAGGTTTGCTCGTGTTCGTTCATGGGCTACTTGTGGTATCTGGCGATAGAAATTTCTGGTGGGAATCGTGCGGATTGAATCGTGCGTCCATGATCGAGGGGCGAGTATGGACGCTTTTGACGTATGGATTTTTTCATGGCGATGCGATGCATTTGTTCACGAATGTAGCGATGATGCTTTTGTTGGGTTCGCGCTTGGAATGGATTCTTGGTGCAAAAAAAGTGGTTTTGGCCTTTGTGGCGGGAATCCTTGGAGGTGGGCTTGGTCATTTATTGTTGGTTCCGGGAGATGCATTGTTGATTGGTGCTTCGGGTGCAGCGATGAGTTTTTTGCTGCTGTTTTGCACCTTAGATCCTTATGCGCGTTGCATTCCATTGCCCTTACATGCTCGTAATGTAGGGGCCGGGCTTTTGGTGTCTTCGTTATTTCTCGCGGTGATCAATCCGGGTTTGGGCTTGACGATGTTTGCTGCGACGGGACAGTGGATTAGCGAAAACGTCGGAAGCGGAATTTTTGCCGTTGGGCATGCATGCCATTTTTCTGGAGCATTGGCGGGTGTGCTCATCGGAAAATGGTTGATGCGCATCCGTCATTCGCGTGCCTCGATTTTAGCCGAGCGAGAGCGCAATGATCGAGGTGTGAAATAACGCCGAAATCCTAGGATAGCTCTTGAAAAGCGCGGGTGACGGCTGTGGGGAAATTGACACCGCCATCGCCGCCGAGTTTGCGATCAATGTCTTCGAGTGTTTGGATGAGATGACGAACCATCGCGCGCGGAGCAGGCCCTCCTGCGGTTTGGCAAAAATGGGTGCGGCAGCCGAAGGGCCGATGTTGGTAAATGGCGCAGCGGGAATTCACGAGAAAGGGGCACGCTCCATTGGTCGGTGTGGGGATGGATTTTCTACCTGTAGCTTTCCATGCTTTTGCTGCCAAAATTGCCTCGCCTCGGGTGATGTAGGGCGTTTTCCCCGTGAGTGCAAAATGACAGCATTGTGAGATGCCCGTGCAGTTCCGATTCAGCGGCGTTGATTCCCACTCCGCATAGACAGCGCGCACTTTTTCGGCCTCGGCGTAGGCATCAACGCTGGAGTTCTTCATTGAGGTTGGACGATGCTGACGGCTGGGGCATGTTGCAAAAGCTCTTTGGCAATCATGAGCACATCCGCTGGGGTGAGAGCAAGGATGTTTTGATGAATCCGACGATGGTGGTCGGCAGGTTGTCCGTAGAGCATTTGGATGGCGGCATTTCGCGCGGTAGAGCCGGGGCTTTGCGCTTGTAACGACAGCGACGAGAGCACGGTCGCTCGTACGTGCTCAAAGGAGTCCTCGGGGATTCCGGTGCTGTGGATGCTGGCGAGAACTTGAAGCATTTCAGCTTGTGCAAGTTCCAGTTGCTCAGGCGAAGTCGAGAGATAAAAGGCGAGCATTCCAGCGTCATGGCCGAGGAACTGTGTGGCACCCACTTGGTAGGCCAAGCCGAGTTCCTCGCGGATGCGGATGAAGAGAGGCCCGGCCATGTCCGAGCAATACTCTTGCAACATCGCCAATGCATAGCGCCGCTCATCGGTGGTTGGCAAGCCTGGATAGCCAAGGCAAAGCACAGCTTGTTTTTTTTCCAAAATGGTTGTCGTGCTAGTGCCGAGATGTAGGGTCGAGGCTGATGGTGCAAATGCAGGAATATCCTTTGCTGATGAGGAAAAATACTCATCCAACAGAGCGCGAGTCGTTCTAGCATCGATGTCGCCAGCGATGCCGATGCAGATATTTTTTGCGTGAAACAATTTTTGATGCATCGCCATGAGGTCGTCACGGGTCAGTGCGGCGAGAGATTCAGCAGAGCCAGACGCAGGCAAACCATAGCCTTGAGCCCCGAAGAGTAGCGAGCGGAGGTTCAAAAATGCTAAGCTCACAGGCTGCTGGCGAGCTTCTTCCACCGAAGCAATCAGGGATGCGCGTTCGCGCTCGATGGCACCTTCATCCCATGCGGGAATGAGCGTGATTTCGGCCAAATATTTCATGACCTCTGGCAGATCGGAACGGAAACATGATGCTTGGAGTAAGAAACTATTGTTGGCAACTTGAGCGGAAATCGAGGCACCTAACGATTCGAGTGCTTCATACAATTCACGGGCGTTACGGCGTTGTGTTCCTTGAGTGATCGTTGCTGCGAGCAGTGCCGAGCAACCCGCTTGCTCCAGGACATCGGCGCTCAAGCCACCGCGCACGGCAAGCTGAATGCTTACCAAGGGAACCTGAGATTCAGGAAAAATTGCCGCCTTGATGCCGTTTTCCATCTGCCATTCTTCATGCGCCATGCGGCCTTGCAAGGTGCTTTCTGAGGCTGCGACTTTGCTTTCTAGGGGGTGGAGAAGCGTTTCTGTGAGCACGCGATCCTCCAAAGTTCCAAGGCAACGGCGAATGTCCGTCAGGGTCACTTGGTTTGCGGCTTCCAAATAAGCACCGGTGAAACGTAAATTGCGCGCTTCATGCCAATTCGATGCAAGATCGCTCGCACGACCTGAGGCTGAGGTCAACGAGCGAAATTGCGACAAGGTCATTTGTCGGATCGCCCGTTGCATGTCTTTTTCCGATGCTTGTTCGGCGTAACTCGAAAAGATTTCTTTGATCCCCGCCTTCAAAGCATCGATTTGCTCCACTGGGCATTCGGCGCTAACGGCAAAGAGTCCATCGCCCTGATTGCTCGTCCAACACCATGCTGAAATGTCATGGCAAAGCTCACGAGTTTCGCGCAGTTCATGGAATAGCGGCGACGACTGACCTTGGCCAATCATTGCGGCAAGAACATCGTACGATGGCGCATCGGGATGTCCGAGCGCGGGAACTTTCCACGCTAAGGTCAGCTTCGCCGTAGCGACGGCAAATGCTTGATGTCCGATGCGCATGCCACACTGAGCGGGGTCTTGTGGCACGACTGGCTCGTTGGCCATTCCTTGAACCAGATCCGCGGTGAGTTCTTGGATTTTTGCCAGCATTTTTTCTTCGTCATAGTCGCCAGAGATCACCAAGTGGCAGCGATTGGTCACATAACGGCGATCATAGTAGTTGCGCAGATCTTCATGCTTGATCCGGTCAAATAGCGTGCGATAGCCAATCACCGGGTGGCGACGAGCATCGATGCGGAAGGCCGTGCCTAAAAGCAATTGCATCGCGGCATTGTCTGGATCATCGGCTCCCATGTCGATTTCGCGACGGATGACATCGCGTTCCATTTCGAAATCCTCTTCTGGCAGCTTTGCGCGAAATACCAAATCGGTTAGAACTTCGAGAAAGCGCTCCGCACCGGAGGATGGTCCATCGATGTAATACACTGTGCGATCAAAGGTGGTATAGGCATTCCAATGGCCACCACTGGCTTGGACGATGCGCGGGAGTTCTTCGGCAGAAAAATTCGTAGTGCCCTTAAAAACCATGTGTTCGAGGAAGTGAGAAAGCCCGCTGCCGAGCAAATCACCTTCGTGCAATGAGCCAGTAGCAACCCATAGCTGGGTGCTGACAACAGGGTGGGAAGAATTGACATCAGAAATGACCGTGAGGCCGTTGGGGAGATGATGAACTGTGGCGGTAGGCTGAGGAAATCGCATATTAATAGTTTTTGCTTGGCTCACGCATCAAATGCGCTAGAATCCGCCGTAATGCAACGATGGATTTATACAGGATTTGTAGCATGCTTACTCTTAGGTGGTGTGATGGTCTTTTTCTTCATGAAAATGCGTGCGGATCGCCCTGACAGCCGATGGGTGCCGATAGCCATACGTTCTGGTATCACTGACGGGCAAAAGAAAGAAGTCATCTCGGCCATTGAAAAATTCGTTAAAGACGATAAGACCATCCAAGCAGTGGTAGCAGAAGCGAAACTACAAAGTCAGCTGGGTGTTGCCACCGAAGACGAGGCGAAACGTTGGTTAGCGCAAGGAGCTTTTGTGAGACTTGGCAAACAACAAGATCCTACGACCATGCAAGAAATGGAAACCGTTGACATCGGAGTTAGCGGCAAACGGAAAGAACTGGATGCCTTAAACAGCTCCGCCACCAAGCTCGGAGATAAGGTGCGCAAGATGTTAGACGAGGCGGTCAAATAATCCCGAGATCCGAAGTTCAACGCGAGGCAGGGTTCGCCATGCTTTGCTGTGCATGGGATTTGACGGTCGCAGTGGCATGCATCCAAAGATGCTTGCCCAAGGCCTGAAATGACAGGCCCGGCAAATGATGGCGGGCAGTGCCCGCGGTCAACTTCGGATCTCGGGATAATGACGCGTTCTGTTTCAAACTGTTCGTTGTGAGAGTATTTCTTTCGACTTTCTGACGCTCTACTTTGGATCTGGGATAAAGCAGCTTTTTCATCGTCATGCGTGTGCGTGACCGATCCTACTTCTTTTCTTTTTTGTCTGGGAGCGAGAGATTTTCAATATACCAAACATCGGTGCGAAAAGGCGAAGCTGGAAGATTTTTGCCGTTGGTGAGATTGCAATCAGGAACCGCAGCCCAGGCATAGCGCAGGGCAACGGGCTTTTGCACCATGGCACTGGATGCGATGACTGTATTGCCATCGATGCGAGCACTCGCGAGATGCCACTGCTGATCCTCGCCGGCGATGACGAATCCACGGAGCTCTTTGCCATCACTTGACTTCAGCCCGTCATTGGCATGAAGAAATGATACGACGATGTCTGCATCGCGGATGACGTGCTTCTCGGGAAGCGGGCCGCTAGTGGCGGGGACAGGTTTTCCATACACCGAGTCTAAGGCCCAAAGAGCCAGCCGATGGCCGACTTCTTTTTTATCCTTCGGGTGAATGTCCTCCGCTGCGCCGAGATCGACCGTGATGGCCATGCCCGTTTTTGGCAATGTGAGAGATTTGAGCATGCCCTCACGGACAAGAGACCAACCTTGGCCAGGGCGATTAAATTTCGGCAATTGCACCCAAGCGATGGGGAGTTCTTTGCCCCAGAGGTTGCGCCAGTCGTTCACCAGTGCAGTGAGGAGTTGCTGGTAGTTTGCTCCATCGCCTGGTACGGAATTGGCTTCTCCTTGATACCAAACGATTCCACGCATGCCATAGGGAATGAGGGGGGCGATTTTTCCGTGAAAAAGCACAGACTTTGCTGAGGGGCCATTGCGTTTGATCGGCGGCTTCGGCTTGTCTGTCGGTGAATTCGTAACGGGGATTTTCGCCAAGGCTTCTGAGGAAATCCATGTTTCGATGGCGGAACCACCCACCGATGAATTGATCAGGCCAACCGCGACGTTTTCGCTTTGATGAATCGCGCGCCCGAAATAGTAAAGCGTTGCCGAAAAACGCGGCACGGTAGTAGGGCTGCAAATCACCCAACTGCCCTTGGCATCCGTGCGTGGTGTTTTGCTTGGGCCAGATTCTTCTTTGAACATTCGTATGCGAGGCAAATCGGCAGCAGCCATTTCATTTTTGGCATCGGCGACTTGATTCATTGTCATCGCCATGTTGGATTGACCTGAACCGAGCCAAACTTCACCGATGAGAATGTCGTGAGCTGTTACTGTATTTTTGCCGATTGCAGTCAGGGTAAAGGGACCTCCTGAAGCCATTTTTGGCAATTGCACCATCCATTTCCCATCGGCGGCAGCTTTGGTTTTTTGCGTTTGATTGCCCAGAGAAACAGAAACTTCTTCATCAGCAGAGGCCCAGCCCCATACCGGGATGCTCTCTTGTTGCTGAAGAACAGCATGATCGGAAAAAATCGCCGCGAACCTCACATCGGCGAAGGCACAGCTAAGAAACGAAGAGACAAGAACGGGTGTGATGAATTTCATGGATGGATGAGTCAATGAGTTGAATTGGGTTTATTTTTTTGTGAAAGAATCGAAAACGGCTTGGAGTTCGGCGCGAGCGGTAGCTTCTTGTTCCGGGCTGGTTTCTGCTTGAGCTTGGGCAAATTTTTCGCCGAGCGCGGTCACTTTGGTGAGAACACCTTTGTTGTTGAGCATGTAGTCATGGTTGCGAACTTGACGATTTTCGCCATTCTGAATGTGAATCCATTTCCGGGGCGAAGGTGGTTTCCCTAGGAGCTGCGGTGCAAAACTGCGTCCATGTAGGCTTTGTTTGGGCATCGGAGCACCAGTGAGATCACACAGAGTGGGGAAAAAATCAGACAAATCGACGAGATCTTTGCAGGTGGAATTCGCGGCAATGCGCTTGGGCCAGCGCACGATGAGTGGGACGTGGGTTCCACGATCGGTCATGGTGCCTTTTCCGCCTTGAATGGTTTGCCCATCGCCCCAAGGATTGCTGAGAGAGCTATCGGTGCCATTGTCGGCGGAGAAAACGATGATGGTGTTGTCGGCGATTCCAAGATCTTCTAAGTTTTGCAACATGCTTCCAATTTGCTTGTCAAGGTAGCGAACCATGTCGGGGAAATACTTTGGATCGCCCTTGTGTTCTGGTTTGGGGGATCGGTAGGTGGTTTCCTCGCTGTCAGGAGTCGGCTCCCAAGGGAAGTGTGGCAGGCATGTCGAGTAGTAGGCGAGGAATGGTGTCGTGCTCTTTGCGCAGGTTTTGATGAAATCGCTCTGAACTTCAAGATCGAGATCGGGCCCGAAGCGGTGCTTGATTTCTGCCGACATGACTCGTCCATCGCGCAAAAGTGTAGGATTCCAGAAGCGAGTGGTCTTCTTGCCTTGCTCATCAAAAATGCCCCATGTTTGGTAGTGATCGAACCCAAAGGCATTGATGGTGTTGTGTTTGTGTTCGAGCGAGACATGCCATTTGCCGACGATTTGAGTCGCGTAACCATGCTGCTTGAGTTGTCGGGCGAAGCTGGGTTGGGCTGGATCGACGAAGAGGTTTTCTTGTTTTTTGCTATGTAGCACAACTCGCAGGCCGTTTTGAAAGGGATAGCGTCCCGTGAGAATTTGTGCCCGCGATGGCGAGCAATACGGGTTGGAAAAACAATGTGTAAAGCGCATGCCTTCTTTGGCCAAACGGTCAATATTGGGCGTTTTATGCCCCGTGCCGCCATAAGTCGATAGGCATTCGATTCCGAGGTCATCGGCGAGAATCAGTAGGACATTTGGCTTCGTGCTCGGGTTTGTCTGCATTGCATTTTGCGCAGAAGCAAAGCATAACAGGAGTCCAATGAGTGGGATGATGCCAAGGATGGATCGTTGTCTCAAGGTATGGGGTTTTTCTTATCAGGGTTGTCGTTTTTTCCGCAAAATGAAGAAACCCTTGCAAGCAATAGGCAATTGCTCACAAAGGTTCTTTCTAGAATCAGGTAGAGTGAGGTTTCTGCTCTACGATCCTCGATATTAGTATTTCACGCCGCAGCCGTAAGGCTCGGTCTTGGAAGTGGTCACGGGTTTTCCTGCGAGAACTTCATCGAGAGCTTTGGCAACGTAGTTTTCCGCGCCTGCAATGTCGGCGGCATTGGTCGATTTTTTCGAGTCGATGGCACCATTGTAGGCGAGCACGCCTTCGGCGGTGATGACGATCATGTGCGGAGTTGTTTTTGCTCCATAGGATTTGCCGATCACGCCTGTTTCATCGGCAACGAGGTGAGTGGCTTTGGAACCTTTCTCTTCGGACATTTTGATAAATGTCGCATCATCTGTGAAAGATCCGCTGGTTTTTGATCCAGAATTGATGGTAATCCAGACCACACCTTTTGACGTGTAGGACTCTTGGAGTTTTTGCATATTCTGGGAACCGTAATGTTTCACAACAAAGGGGCAGCCGTGGTTGACCCATTCGAGAACGACGACTTTGCCTTTAAGCTTAGCGAGGCTGACTTCTGCACCTTTGGCATCTTTTGTCGAGAAGTCTGGAGCAGGTTGGCCGATATCAGCAGCATGGGCAATGAGGCTGGCGGAGATGGTACTAACCATCGCGATAAACATATTTTTTGCGGGGATCATAATTGGTTTTTCGTTGGGAGTTCGATTGTTCGTCGTTTGATTCGACCAAGCAATCACGCATCGATTACGCGCTTGTCTAGGAGTATCTTACATTTTTTTTGACCATCGGAGAAGAACAGGCTTGGCGAGTTTGCCACCGTGAACGACGACCACCAAGCTCATTTCATCGGCTTCTTCGGCATATTCATTGATTGGCCCTGTAGCAGAGCACACGCCGTCTTTGATAGAGAATTTCCAGTCATGAGAGGGTGCGAGAGCTTGTTCGGTAACGGGCAAGATTTCTGCGCCATCGAAGTTTTCGAGCTGCGGGCCAGTCACCGTGAGAGTTACGTTTTTTCCCTCAATCTTTCGCAACAGCGAGTGATGCGCAGATGCTTGCGGTAGCGAGTCAACGGCCTTTCGAATGGTGGGCGCATCCTTTGTCGCGGCGGGCAAACCAGCAGAGAGAGTAAGTTTGACTGTGGCATTGCCGGCGACGCATTGTTTTTCATCACAAGCCAACCATGCGATTTCGCCTTCGATAGTAACCTCGCCTTTGGCATCGTTCGGCGGGATGAAACTCACGGGAATGAGAATCGTTCCATGATAACCGTAGCTGTGGATGCCGCTTTGGCTGTAGCGTTCTGGGATGGGGAACTCTGCTTCGGTGGCTGTCCATCCGCTTGGGAGTTTCCATGTGATTTCGGTCTTCATGCCCGTTTCACCTGGATTGACCCAATAGCCGTGCCAGCCGTCATCGTAGGTCATCTGCAAGGCCGCTTGCACGGCTGTGCTTGGTTGGTAGCTGCTTGTGGATGTCAACAACGTTACTGAGGCATGACCTTCGGGTGTTTTGGCGGTTTGGGCGTGCATAGGGAAAAATACTGTGCTGACCGATGCGGCGAGGATGATGGATTGTTTCATGGGCAATGGGGAAGAAATACTTCTCATGGCACTTACATCTTGCGGGAAATGATGGCTCTTTGATCATTGTCGCGCAATTTTCTGCATCGATAAGAAACGACAGCCAATCTGGACTGCTAGGAACTCTTTGCATGAATGAATCGTTTCTGCTCGATACGCCTCGACAAGCCACCCGTCTTCGTGTGCTGTGTCGGCGTTGAAGCGCATGAACAACCATGGCATGAATCATCGTTCTGATGACGAGCAAGCATCTACCGCAGCGCGATGGCCAGTATTCCTAATGCTGGTGGCTACGATGGCTTTGTGGGGCGGTACTTGGCCCATCGGACGCGTGGTTTCCTCTGCGGTGGGGCCATGGACTGCCGCGCTGCTGCGGTTCGCGATGGCTGGTGGTGCGCTGATCCTCATCTGCATCCTGCAAGGTGGCTTGCGCATTCTTCGCGTTCGCTCTGCATTGCTGCCGCGATTGTTCCTCTTGGGGGCAAGCGGAATTTTCGGTTACAGCTTCCTATTTTTTCATGGCCTGCATACCACTGATGCGAGTCGGGCAGGTCTTGTCGTAGGCTGCACCCCGGCCTGTATTGCCCTGACTGCCGCGTTGATTGCTCGCCGCTGGCCGTCGCCACTTGCCGTGGTTGGCATTTTGATTTCGTTGTTCGGAGTCTCGGTTGTCATTTCCCGTGGAAATCCGCTCATTTTGTTGCGGGGCGATGTTCGGTCTGGGGACTTGATGATTCTTGGCTGCGTCTTCTGCTGGACTGCCTACACCTTGCTGGCGCGTCGCGTGATGCTCGAAATTCCGCCGCTGGTAGCAGTGACCTGGTCGTGCCTGATGGGCGCAATGTTGATCTTTCCTTTCGCGCTGCATGCCGGATTCCTCCAAGAAATACGGCATATCGACGGCAGCGTCTGGGCTGGACTTTTTTATCTCGGCGTACCGGCGACCAGCTTGGCCTACTGCGCTTACTATCACGCCATTCGCCGCATCGGCGGCGTGGCATCAGGGATTTTTATCAATCTGGTCCCCTTGTTCGCACTTCTCTTCGGCTGGCTTTTTCTCGATGAAATGCTTCAGGCGGGAGAACTTGTCGGTGGTCTGCTGGTCATTTCGGGTGTGATAGCCACGATGCGCGCGAAGACACTGGAAAAAACACCATGATCCCATGGGATTTCGATCGTGAGTGGTTTCCTAGTGGTTGGTGCGAAGGTGGAAGCGAGTTTCACGTAATTTCTGTCTGAAGTGGTTTTGACTTCCGCTTTGTGACAAAAGTATGACAATTCCGCTTGATCATCCGAATATCATTTCCCGAATGAATCCCGTGCCTTCGCCGATGAGACGTTTCCTCCTCCACTCGCTGTGGATGGTGCTACCGTTGTGCGCCTTGGTGGGGCTGACGTGGCACGCCTGGCGTGCTGATGCCGAGACGCGCCAAACTCGCATCGTGCAGGCTGCGAACCGCGTTGCGGCGAAGGTAATTGAAGTAACGCAGTCGAACCTCGGAGTCTGGTCAGGCGTGCCCGATGCCACCGCCACCAGCGAGCCGCCGCTGCCCGTGGACGATCCGATAGCACAAGACGCGCTGAAACGCTACAAGGCGGGCGACTTCGAGGGTGTTCTGGGCAGTCCAGAATCGCTGCGATCCCCCGCCGGGCTGCCAATGCGTTCTTTGGCCGCATTGCAATTGATGCGCAAAGAAATAGAGCCATCGCGGATGGCGGAACTCGTTGCCGTGCTGGCCAGTTCGCTCGATTTCATGACTCCGAAGTATTTGGAAGAGGTCGAAAAACGCTATCGCGAGGTCCAACTGCCGACGCCCCCAGTGCTCGCCGACTGGCAACAGCGATGGCAGCGTGAGCAATTCAAAGTTCGGCTCGCCAGCAGCCTCGATGCCGCTCAACCAGTCGCGTGGCGCGAACTTGCGGGTGTCGATCACCTAGTGGAATTCCGCGCCGACTCTGGCCAGTGTCGTATCACCACGGCAGACGATGTGCGGACGGTGGTGGGGAGTGTGTTGAAATCTGCCACCCTCAATCTCGCAGAGGGATTGTCGATCCGACTCACCGTTGCGGGGAAAATCGTAGTGGGTCATGATGGGGATCAGGTGATGTCCTCATTGCAGCAAGACGCATGGAAAGCCGATGTGGTGATGACGGATCGAGCTGCCTACCAGCGGGGCGACATCCGCACGCGAAATTCCCTCGCCGCCGTACTTGGCTTGGCTGGATTGGCGGCCATGTTCGGCCTCTTTCAGTCCGGTAGAGCCTACCTCCGAGCGGTCGAACTCGCGCGTCGTCAATCCGAATTCATGGCTGCCGTTTCTCATGAAATGCGCACCCCGCTTGCTGCGATGGGGCTGCTTGCGGAAAATCTCGATTCCGGCGCAGCGGATCGCGCTGGACAGCGTGACGAGCACGTCCGCATGATCCGCGAAGAGAGTGCTAGGCTCGGAAGCCTCATCGATAACGTGCTCGCTTTCACCCGCGACAAACCCATGGAAACGCAGGATGCCTTCGATGTTTCGGCCATGATCGCCGATGCCGCCTCTCTGCTGAAAGCGCTCGCTGAGCGCAAGAAGATTTCTTTCGTGGTCGAGGTCGCCGATTTTCCTGAACCGCCGCATGGCGATGCTGCTGCACTGCGCCGCGTGTTGCTCAATCTGTTAGATAACGCCATCAAGCACACGCCCGCTGGTGGCTCGGTTCACTGCATAGCTCGCCCGCTTGGAACAAGTCACTGGGCCATCGAGGTAATCGACAGCGGCCCGGGCATTCCTGTCCACGAACGCAAGCGCATCTTCGAGGCGTTTTATCGCATCGGCGACGAACTACGCCGCAGCACCCCTGGCACCGGTCTCGGACTTGCCCTCGTGAAACGCACCGCCGAGGCTCATGGCGGTGGCATCGATATCGATGACGCGCCAGACGGTGGCTCGCGCTTCACCCTCACCTTACCCTTGAAACCATGAGACTGCTATTGATCGAAGACGAACTCTCGCTGCGCACCGCACTCATCCCGTTGTTGCAGGATGCGGGCTACCACGTGCAATCCGCCGCCGATGGCATTCTCGGCCTCGAACGCGCCTTGTCCGAGGACTTTGACCTCATCCTGCTCGATGTCATGCTGCCCGGTCTCGACGGCTTTGCGATTTGCCGGGAGCTACGCAAGCGGGGCCACACGTTGCCCGTGCTCATGCTGACAGCTCGCGGCACCGTGGATGACCGCATCCGCGGGCTGGATGGCGGGGCCGACGACTATCTTGTCAAGCCCTTCAGCGGCAGTGAACTTCTAGCCCGCATCCGTGCCTTGCTGCGTCGCACCGTCGCCGAATTTCAGCCACCGCAAACGCTGCGCCTTGGTGACGTGCAGATCGATTTCATACAACTCACCTGCCGCCGCGATGGCAAGGAAATCAATCTATCAGCCCGCGAGTTCCGCATCCTCGAAGTGCTCACCGCCGCCCAAGGTCGGCCAGTCAGCCGCGAGGAGTTTCTCGACAAGGCATGGGATCATCGCGCCTTTCCCACCACCCGCACCGTGGACAATCAAATCGTCGCCCTACGCCAAAAGCTCGAGGCGGATGCCGCACAGCCTCGCCACATCATGACCGTGCATGGTGTCGGCTATCGATTGGAAAATTTCTGACAATACCCTGACAATTCACCACCTGCATTCCTGCATACTACGCCCGCTATGAAAGCAAAACTACTATTACTACTATCATCCATCGTCATCGCCTCGCTCCATGCGGCCGATCCCTTCGCCTCGAAATCCGATTACAGCCCAACTGACAAGAAAGTTGAAGCTGAAAGGAAACGAGCTGCACTCGATTCGTTCTATGAACCTGACACGCATGTTGATACGAAAAAGGAACGCCAGGCCGCCGCTCCCCCCAATGAGAACTTCGCCTCCATCTCCTTAGAAAATCACTTGCGGCAGGGGCTGTTTGAGGAGGAGGCGAATCAAAACTATGAAAAAGCGGGCACCCATTATCGTGCCGTTCTTGATGCCTACCAACGTCAACGCACGTACGCCGCCACCGCCACCTTCCGCCTTGGCGAGCTGGCGCGAAATGCGAATGACATGACCGCCGCCGCATCTTCCTTTCAGGAAGTGATCGAGCAGTTTCCCGAACAGAAAAAACTCGTGCAGCTCAGCAGCGAGAACCTCACCGCACTCGGCAAAAACAAACCCACTCCTGCGGAGCAATCCGCAAGTATTCTTGAGCTGGTAGCAGCGCTTCAAGATCAACCCCGCCAAGTTGAAGAAAAACGCAAGGCACTCAATGACCTTCTCCTCGACGTTCCTGCTAAGATACGCAATGATCTTCCTGGCATCAACGCAACAGCCGGAACACAAGGCTTAGGTTTAAACTTACATCAGCAAGTCGCCAGTGCTACCTCTGAATTGTCCATAATGGACAACATCATCAGGCAGATCGATTCACTCAATACCGATGATGCCATCCGCTACGTCGCCAACCTAGAAATGGCCCAAGGCGACTATAAATCTCTCTACACCGAATACCAAAACGAGCAACGCATTCTCAAAGGCATGTTGGCCCAAAGCCTCGGCGAGAATCACCCCACCGTAACATCGCAACGCAGTTCTTTAAAAAACCTCCTCAAAAAACTGCAAGAGCGCCTTGTCACTTTCACAGGTTCACTCAAAAAAAATCGCGAAACCAAAGACTACGCGTTCCGTGAACTGAATACACGCCTTGAAGAAGTGCAAAACTTTGTCCGCACCAACGTCACGCTGATGAATGCGATTCACAGCGCGCAGAATGATCTTAGTGTTCAGCAGGAAACACTGGATATCATGCGCAAAAAACTCACTACACTCGGCCATGAGGAAATTGCTCTTGCACCATCCCCTTCTACCGATGCCAAAGGCGCGGATGCCGACCGCAAAGAAGTTGTGAACATTGGCGGCTTTGTGCGGGCACCTGGTGCCAAACCCTACACACCCGGAATGACTCTGCATCAGGCCATAGCCGCCGCTGGTGATGCCAATGAATTCGGTGATCTGGAGCGCGTTACTTTGACACGTGACGGAACCATCTGGAAGTTTGATGTGAAAAATTTGAAGCAGCACAATTTTTTACTTCTGCCTAACGACACCATCGAAATTCCTGAGAAAAGTTGGTTTGGCCATGGCCTTAAGGCTAGTGATTTTGCCCCATCCCCATCCCCAGCTACGGATGCCAAGGGAGCGGAGGCCGTTCAACAAGAAGTTGTTACCATTCGCGGTTCTGTGCGGCAGCCTGGATCCAAGCCCTACACCCCAGGATTGACACTGTATCAGGCCATGATCGCCGCTGGTGGAGCCACTGAATTCGGAGATCTGAGGTTCGTCGTGCTGACGCGTGGTAAAATCCACAGCGAGTATGATTTAACGAATTTGGAACATCGCAGCGTGATCATTAAGCCAGACGATGTCATCGAAGTTCCTGCAAAGCCTTTCGCGGGGCAATAATCGCATAGTTCGTCCGAACTTATTGGAAATTGCCTGCTTAGAACATGCGGACTTTCGTGTGATCCACCGAAGATTTGGTTGCTACTGCCTTCTGATTCGTTGCGGTCATCGAACAATGCATTGCTAGCACGGAATCACGCATTGCTATCACGGAATCACGCATTGCAATCACCGAAATACGCATTGCTATCACCGAAATACGCATTGCTATCACCGAAATACGCATTGCTATCACCGAAATACGCA
>JAIYDP010000078.1 GCA_027487435.1 Verrucomicrobiaceae bacterium
AACTTAGGCCTTCTGCTGGCGCGTGGTCTCGTTGACTTCGTCTCGGCCAGACGAGAGGGATCTGTTGGAGGGAGGTCTCATTCCGAACATCAATGCAACCATTGCTGGTCCAATCACACCAGCGCAACACGCCGTTCTTGATTCTGCGTCAGCTCTCATGCGCAGCCGGTTATTCCCCTCTTTGATTGACAGTGTCGACTTGGACGGTGGCGCAACGAAGGGGCAAGGCAAAGAAACGAGCCGACAGCCCTCACTGCGCTCATGTGCCCCTCCCATCCGAGGCCACCTCCGCGTACGTCACCCCTCCAGGAGCGAAGGAATGATTGATTTGAGCTTGTCCAGCAGCCGCTCGATGGCAAGCCGCTACGAGCGGTCTGGCGACGTCGAGCGGGTGCTGCGCACAAGGCTGGGGTGACGTTGCGGCATCGCATTGTTTTTCTCAGACGTACGGGGTAACGTCGCAGAGCGGTCCGACGCTGCGGCGTCATTGGCCTCTACCAAAGCCTGTTCAAATGCTTCTGCTGCGCGCTCGGGAGGGTTGACTGAGCTCAGTTGGATTGTTTACATCGCCCAAAATTAGAAATATTTGAGAGTCAGCTCGTACACGAAAAACCCCACCGCACTGCAGCGTGAGCTTCAGTCCGTCCCCACACAAAAATGAAAAGCCATCAAGCCAACACTCACTTGGCTGGAAACGCGCGGATGACGGTAGGACCTAACCCAATTGTAAATGCGCGCCAACCTCGCTTGGAAAAGAGTTTTTGAGCGCAATCCCAAGCGTTGGAGTATTTCGGATTCGCCAAGTCAGGCTGCGTTTGAACTCGCGCTTTAACCTAGTTCTGTTATCTTTTTAAGATGATGGGAGAGTGAGGGCCGCACGACGTCGATGGGGTACGTGACAAACTTGGACAGCGACCCCGCGACACCTCCAGCCAGGAGCGAAGAAAGAAAAGAACCCCCGTGACCTCCGTGAGCGGAAGCTTTAAATGTTCAGAAGGGGAGGGGGGGGGGCAAACGTCCGTCAATGATCTGCCTTAAATACTCGTACGTCAAGAAAAAGACGCCAATTCCTGGCACGTCCCGGGCCAAGGTTGGGCCGAAGCCGAGAAGGAGACCTCTTGGACCCCGCTGAGCTAAAATGTCCTTCACCATTGCGACGGGCGACCCGCCGCCATGGCCGTGCCCCCCACCCGCGACTTGCATTCGATTCTTCACGACGTCGACGGGCCCAGTGATAAACGACTGTGTTAGTCCCGCACAAGCTCCGGCAAGGTAAATATCCGAGTATCGCTTCTCTCCGCCACGGCGCTCTGCAAGCATTTCCGATATCTTTGAATAGGGTCCTGAAATGTCATCGGGTAGGAGTAACAGAGACCAAAAGTAGCCGATGTAGAGAGCGCGGAGAAAATGAGCGGTGCGGAGAGCCCTGAGAATAGACCCCTCACTCCTTGTGACTTGACGGTCTCTGACAGAATCTTGACACCGCTTGCATTCGCGTCCTTACCCACTTGCATTTGCGTCTTTACCTGAGAGCGTTATCGGGATGCATCAATGTATCGCATACTAGATCAAGGGGATATCCGGCAGTTTCCTCTGCCATCCCAGAGAGAGTGCCTACAATACTTGAGATTGTTCGGGTTTATTTTGAAAACCCGCCACAAAGGTACGTCCACCAAGCTGAGCGAGGACTCGAGTGAGCGTTCTTGCAACTCCCGCGGCAGCTCCAGCAAGCTCGTCTTTTTCGTGCCCGCTGGCTGCGATGTTTCCGTCACCCCCAACCATAGTCAGAAATGCAAAATAAACAACTTTCTCCTAAGTACTATTGACTTTTACTTTAAGTTTTTGCTCAACAACTTTTCTTGCATCCAAAGTTCTAGTGGATCCCAATTGGAATGAATTGCACTTTCAATCACCTTTGAAGGAACTTCCATCAAAATAATTTTCTGTAATTTTGAGTTATTCGTTAATCTAAATTTAGTTGATGCTCAGGAAACGAGTTGCCCTCTTCGTTGCGGGGCTGCTCTTGTGCATTGTTGCCCTGCGGTACACTAGCTTGGACTCTCAGGATACAGCTGTCGACGTCCGAGTGAATCCGATGCGAATGCTCCTTCAAGCCGACGAAGTGTGGACTGGCCCTTCCCTCATCGACCAAGTTCGGAAAGGTTGAAGACCACAAATCGGCCTCATGTCCTCAGACCTGCGAGCAAAGCACGGTGACAATCCCCTCATGTCGATGAGCCACATGCAGCTCAACGAGCTACCACTGAAAGGAGCCAACGAAGTCCACCGTGCACTCGTTTGCGCAGACGGAAAGGTCTGCTTCTACGAGGCCGAGATCGCGTCATCGTCCGGTATGAAGTCCCGCGACAGCGATAAGAACCCGAAAGGCACGGAGAAAGAAGACGAAAAAGTCTCCCACCGCGCCGCCGGCTGACGCGGGCAGGAAAAGCTGCGCATCCTCTTTCGAATTTCTTTCCGGGGCAAGACGTTTGACCGACTGCACGGCAAGGAGGTGTTCATGTTCTCCCTTCGCGTCATGGATGCCCAAAGTCGTTGCGTTTGGGTTCGGCGCTGACGCGGCAGAGTCAGGCGACGAGGCGGACTCGGACGGGCACAAGGCGACGATGGAGAAGCCCCCGACGGTTGAGAGCGACGGCCAGACGGAGATGAAGCCCGTGAACGTGCTCGAGTCGCTGCGCAAGTACCCTTTTTCAGTTCTGCAGGACCCCGTAACGGTTTTGTGATGTGGCCTGATGTGTTAGGAGACGGGTCGCATTGAAGAAGTTTGCGTCCGCTTGTTAGCCCGCCGCTGACGCTGCAGTACCTCGCGGGCAACGATGAGGTTGAGTTCGTGTTGACGATGAAGCGAAGCCTCGTCAAAGCCATCAACATCGTCGTGGGGACGCCATCAGCCAAAGCGGCCCGACAGAGCGGACAGGGTGCGCGTTTTTTTGCTCCTGTCGTTCACTTGCGTCAGAGCTGACGGAGACCTTTCGGCTGACGGAGGTTGGCATTGAGGGCGTGACGCACAACCACTTCCACATCCGTCACTCCAAAAATAGCGTCGGGGTGCATTTTCGACGGATTGTGGACACATCAGATTCGCATTTTGGGTCGACCGAGGATTGGGACGAGCACGTTGCGCGCCAACTGGCAGAAGTTGGCGGTCACCTAACCCAAGCGCTTGACGCGTCGTCGGTCGAGCGCGCGCATGGTGACCGTGTTGAGGCGGGGGGGGGTGGAACTAGCGACGTTAACCCGCACTCCGGTGTCGTCGAAAAGGCCGAGGACAAGGAAAAAGTTGCCTTCTGATAGTTTCCTCTCACTCTATTTTTAGATTTCGATTGGCGGCTTTTCGAAAATTGAAAAAGAGTCCAAGAGCGACCAGAGGGAAGATCGCGTGGCGGGGGACCCCCCCAAGCAAATGAAGCAGGACAGCAGCGGCGACGGTGCGGCTGTGTTGGTCAAAGTTGTCGACGAAGCGGGTGCCTCTTTGGATGATGAAGACGGGCTGTCCTCGCTTTTAGCGCTGGAGGGGTTGCGCCGCGGCTCCTTTAACAGCCCCGTTGATTTTGAGAATTTATTTCCCTCACGACTTTCGAATGAGGCGGCGCGCACATGGGCGGCGGAAATCCTTGCTGTAACGTCGACCCAACGCATCGACGGAGAGGGGGGGGTGGATATTTTTCGCGCCGCCAGCGAGGCCGCATCTGGCAGCGACGTTGCGGCAAGTCTCCTCTTGGACGGCGCCGCGTCTCAGTCCGACGCCGCGTGGCAAATCGTTTGGGAGGGGGGGGGGGGGTGTTTACATGCGAAGGTTGTCGGTGCCGTCGCGGCGTCGTCGAAGCGGCAAGGCCTTGTTGCTGGTGCGGCAGTGGACGTCAAGCTGTCCGAAGCGAAGCGAAGCGCTGCGCTGGTGGCGCTCCTGCAGGTGCGCTGCCCCAACGAGGCGACTGTTCGGGCCGTTACTTCCTTGCTCGACCATCAAAGCACCCATCATCTCCACACTCAGGTCCCCTCGTGACCTGATGCATTCTAATTTTAGAAAAGGCCCTCCTTGTCTTCCACTCCCTCCTGCCCCGCTATCGGGTCTGTTCGCATCATTTCGACGGGTTTGCGCGGGAAATCAGAGCCGTTGAACATGCCGCCACCCATGCAGATTTTAACAGCGACCTTCCACGCATTTATGCCCTCGCCATGTACAACTCGCGGCTGTCGTCGCATGTCCCCGCCCTCAAAAGCCTCGCCGTGCGCGGCGGTGAGGGGGTGCGCCGGCTGGCCGTCGAGGCGCTTGCGGAACTCCACTGTGAGCGCTCGGACCGCGCGATTTTTCAAATTCTTCGCAGTGACGACGACCTTAAAGAGCGCGTCAGGATGTCTTTTTCCTTTTTTATCCCACAGGCGCATTTTTTAGCTGCGATGGCTAACAAGCCAACTGTCCGCTTAAATCTTTTAGCCGCTGCGGCGCGACAGGTCCCTCCTCACATGCGCGCGAAGGCGCAGGCGGCCCGGAAGCGAATCAAAGGGATGGAGCCTCGTTTTGAAATTCTCGCCGATGATGACTTCGAGCCGCTGCCGAAGCCAAATTTAAAATTCCGCCGGAAGGATTTTTATCTTCGCGTGGCCGAGCGGCGTGAGGAGCTCCGCCGCCTTGAGCGCGAAGTGTCGCAGGAGGACCGCCGCTCGGACCGCTCGCGCTCCAAAAAAAAGGACGAGGCCATGGCGCGGGCGAAGGCTGCGGTGGCGGCGCAGGAGCGGGCGCAAACAGCGGCGCCGAAAATTCAAAATGGCGCCCCGAAGGCGCCTCAAGCGCAGGGGCCGCGGAGAGGGTGGGTGCAACCGCAGCCGCAGCGGGGCGCTCAGCCGCAACGGCCGCAGGATGCGCGTACGGTCCAACGAGGGGTTGCGCCGCAGCCGCCTCTCTTCCAACCGCCGCTGCCGGGGGTTGCGCCGCAGCCAAAAGCAGGCCCGTTTGTGCCTGCGGGTGGTGCAGCGCCGCCAGCTGCTGGAGAGGCGGCCGGGCAAGAAGGGCACGGGGCGCCGGATGAGAAGGGAGAGGTAGGAGGGGGAGGGGGTCGTCCTGACGCGGCGCAGGGCCAGGAGGGAAATGGGCGAGTTGTCGACGTAGGCCCCGCGATTTTTTTTTTTTGTTTTAGACCTTGCCGCTAGGCCACTCCTTGTTTGACACATTTAGTTTGACAAGAAGCTGATTGACATGAAAATGCCATCATCTGGCAAGTTCTTCGCGTGGATCGGCGCGCAGGCAAGTGTCAAGTTCCCCCTCGAAGGGCCCGCCAAGGCGATGGCAACGGCGTTCATCAAAGGGATGGTCTGGTAGGGCCTCTTGCACGATTTGATTGATGGCGCTGGTGCCGCTGATGCTGATTTGGGTAGGGACAAAGAATACTCAGTGTTCGAAGCGCTGGCTGAAGGAACTGGAGGGGGACCCCTCCGTGCGCACGTTGATGTGATGGGCAAGCGCATTTGGGCTGCTGAGACGGAGAAAGGCGTGGTGGCAAAAAACCTGCCGTCGGGGCTTAAAGGCATCGGCCACTGCAAGACGGACCCCGCAACCGTCAACGGCTTCCAAATCGAGTTCAGCGTCACCCGCAAGATCTTTTCGGTGGGCCCTTTGTCGTTTGACTCGCCGATTGATGTGTCTTGTTGATGACTGACGTGGACATTGTTTTACCTTTTGCCGCGTAAGTGACGCGCTGACGTTGAAGTTGGAGAAAACGATCATGGTGTGGGTCATCCCCCTGAATCTCGCGGTCTCAGCGGATGGCACCCTTGCCATCACTCTCGTCGCCGCCCCGACGCAATCTCCTCAGTGCCCCGCGGACCGCACGCCCTTCACAATCTACGTCATCCCCTCAGGCGCTTTGAAAGTCACCGGCTCTGCGGGAGTGTCCGTTGTCGTCGGCCGTGCGGGATTGCGAGCGGAGGTTGTCCTTGCTTGCGATGATGTTGACTCTTTGAGGTGAAGCTTCTGACGATTGCCCTCCCTGTGACGATTGACTTGCTCAAAGGGCAAGTTTGCCCTGCGTTGACTTTGGCCATCCCAACCGCGTTGGGTGGTCGCATATCTGCGTGAGTCTGGTCATGCAGTCCACCGTCTAATTGTATCAGCTTTGCGGAAAGGATTATGATGCCATGGGAGAAAGACAACACTCCTGCCAAAACGATAACGTTGCATCATCAAGACGCTTCCAAAGCTGAGCTACAGAAACTATTTTTCAACAAGATTGCTGATCTTGCGAAGAAAGCTGTCAATGCGGCTGCAAAGGTTGCGACGGTGCGTGACTAAATCAGCACATCTGACGTCAAAGATGGTCGCCTCTCCTCAATACAAAATCATGCTTCAAATCATATTTTTTCAATGGGAAGGCGCTTCATTCATCAAGCCTGTGTATGATTTTTGTGCTCAGAACCACAAATGACCAGAAATCGCAGCTTGGCGCGTGTATGATAAGTCGACCATGTAAAGAATTACTATGTTGGAATTTGGGTACAAACTGTTAAATTTTGACGTGTTTAAACTGTGTCATCAATGGATTTGGCATGGACACCCAGGTCTCCCGGGGGAGGACTTTCGGAGGGTCCATCGTTGTCTCAGATGGTTGCAGACACGTACAGCGACGACTTGAACCTGGTTAAACGCGCGTTGAAAGCGATTGCGTATTGGTCGTCGAAGCAAGGTTTCATCCTTCATTATTTTCTCAACCATGGAGAGGGACGAGTTGCCTTACGGTCTCTGCCCATGCTTGACTTGTTTCTTGAGCATCTCACTAACTTGATGGAGTCCACAGGGGATCCCTTTGTCCACACCATGATCGCGTGTTTGGTTGGCAACGCGGCTTCAGACGAAGGTCACTTGAATGTACATTGCATTCACATCGCAGACCTATTGAACGTCATCAGCAACACAGCAAGCGTCCCCCTCCTCTTGTCGCGGATCTCATTCCTCTGCAAATCCTCAAACCACACCTCCGCCCGATTCGCGGCCCTCAGCATTGCCACCCTCAGCGCCTCTCCAAGTTTGGCCTTCACCCCTCACTCCCCTCACTCGCTCAGAAATCATGCAAATTTTCATCGCGGGCGAGCGAATGTCCCGCACGTGGTCGTCCAACCTGACGCAGCTCCTCCACTCGACGGAGGCCGCAACAGCCGCCAACGCAGCGTTTGCCGTCGCCGCGTTCACTTCCTCAGCTGGTTCGCCCCTGTTCGCGCCCTTCATTCACAGCGCCAGAAGGCTGCGAAGCGTTCTGCGCCAATGACGCCGTTTCGACGTGCGTGAGGGGGCTTCTGAATTTGCTCACGTCCGACCGCCCCCCCTCCCTCCTGCACGCCCTCTCCGCCCTCGCCAACGTCGCCTCAGTGCCAAGTTCGCAACCAGCGTGACACCTCTCATCCGAAGGCGGCTGTGCGGCGGTAGTGGACCTCTGCGAAGGCGATGACCTCATGCGGGTGGCGTTGCTTCTTAACCACCCGGACGTTCGAATAGCCACCTTTGCGGCGCTCGTGTTTGAAAACATTTTTGCCTCTGAAGGTGCGCCACTCACGTCGGCTCTTTGACCGCTCAGACGGCCGGGACGCTTTTATTGGCGAGGCCGCTGCGCCCCTTGCGGTTGGAAACATCCTGCGCCTCCTGCGCGTTGAGGATTCGACCGCCCTTACCCACGCCGTCCACTCGATTTCGAACTTGTGCTGCAGCGCAGGTGATGATGGGTTTGTCCTTCGCTCCTCATCCCTCTTTGATAGACAGCACGGAATATCTTTGCGAGCATGACAAGTTCGACCCTGTCTGCGCTGCGCTGTTGTCCCTCGCGACCCGACGCGATCCGGCCATCGCCTCGAGCGCCCTTAAAGCCATCATCGCCCTCTTTAAGACAGAAAGTTTGATCGAAACGATGCGATTTGTTTCTCATTCTATCAGGTGGACGCCGCGCCCTCCTTGCGGCATCGAACCTACCCGGATTTGTGTCCGTCGTGGAAGTGTCTGTTGCGTCGCCGAGAAAGTCGGAGCGGGGGATGGTCCTGCTTTTCCTCTCGGCCATGGCGGCGATGGCGCATTCGGCACACGGGCGTGCGGCACTCATGGCCTGCGAGGCGTTGCCATCATGTCTGCCACCGTTAGTTTTCAACCTTGTTTCGAACGACGCGCCCGTGGCGCAGTGCTCGCTCTCATGTCTTCATTATTTATCTCTCGAGGTCCCACAAGCTTGCCATGGGGTGACTGATTTTTTAGGACGAGTTTGTCAGCGCAATGCAGCTCGATGTGTCATTTTGTGTCACCGTCGTTGAGTCCACCATCTCCGCAGTGTCCAGATTCGTCACCGCTGGGTCGGGAGGGGTTGTGTTGTTGGCACGGCTTGCGCCTTTCAAAACTTATGCGGACGTCATGAGCGAGCCGACCAAAGCGCATTCCACTTGTCAAATGCTTGCCCGATCTGTCAAGTCCGTCGGGCCAAGAGACCGCGGCTATGTCTTAAAAGCCATCACTGCCGTCGGGTCTTGTGTTGTAGAGCGGCTTCTGTCCAATGCCGCGACCGCTCTGGTGGATGCCCTTTTTGAAATTGTGCGCGAAGTGCAACTCGTGGATGCAATCGTCGACGCGTTCGCGCGCAACGACGCATTTTCAAAATTCTTGTCCCGCGCTGACTTGGCCCCAACGCTGACAGCCTTGCTGGCCTCCCTGGCGCGGACGCGGAGTGGCCTGGCCTTACTTTGCGCGAGGAGGGAGCTCGCGCTCGCGCGGATTCGTGTTGCGCAAAGCTTTTCAAAGAAAGGCCCGACAGGTGTGCGCGGGGTGAGCGAGCGGGAGAAGGAAGTGGGGGAGTACTTGCGCACTGCCGCGCTGCTGCTTGATGACCCTGACGTTCATGCGAGGGACTTGCTGGTCTGATATATGTTCGGTGATGTTATTTAAGTGATCATGTGTACACTCGGACGAATACAATGACATGTTTACATTGACAACGATGGACGCTGCCATCATCTTTTCATGTCATTTGCGGAACGTCGCCCCCATCAGCCGACTCAAAATCAAAACTGTCAGTCCGAGAAAAGCTCCTCCGCCGCTCTGTTTCTTCCCGGCGCGACGCTTGACTTGCGGAGGACAAACACGGGCTGCGCTGCAGAAGGTCAGCGCCACACCAAACGTCAGACTTGGGAAGTATTTGAACTCGTAGTGGACGTCCTCGAAGCCATGGACGCTGACGATGTCCCACCCTCCGCCCAAAAGAAGTGGCAGCCTCGCCTTGCCGTAGATGCGCTGCGCATTCCAAACCACAGCGTCTCGTCCGCAAGGCACGGCCAAAAACAAAAAGCCATCATCCTTCAGAAGCGACCTTACAGCGGCCATTGCAGCCAAATCGCCATCCGGCGCAATAGGGTCGCCGTAGCGCCCCAGGCCGTCGTGTTCAAAACTAGAAATCGAAAACGAAGCGTCAAACAGCTCGCCCGAGCCGCGTAATTCCATTTCCCGCCACTCGTCAGGTGTCACGGTGGACAAGCGCGGGTGGTCGTAGCTGTGCTGTCAAAACTTTGATTTATCGCCGCGCTCACGAGAGGCGGTTGTACTCGATCGTAAAGCACTTGGACGCGCCTGACGCAACGCAAATCGCCTCGTACCAAGGCACCAGCGAGCCGAAAATCGCGACGGAGCGGCCTCTGAGGCCTCCCACAGCGGCGATGGCGTCGTAGAGGAAGCGGTCGGTCTTGCCGTAGTAATTTTCGAAGCGAAGGGAAGCAAGGGCGATCAGGCGGTTTATTTCTTTCCTCGAAAAGGCTCGATACGCGGACGGACTTGCCTCGTCGATGTATTGTGTCAAAATCGTTGCTTGGCCGTTCATTGAAAAATTTAGCTCGAGGGAGGGGGGGCAATGCCGGAGAGGGGGGGAGTCAGACGGGAGTCGGCCCCCCTCGGACGCCTCGACTCGGATGAGGAGGTCATACATGTCTTCCCATTGAGAGAATGAGATGCTATGACGAGACATGAATGTCATCGCAACAGAAAAGAAGTCATCAGAAGACGTCCACTCAAGAAGAGCGGACTCGCCATCACTGAACGCGACAGATGTCGAAAAAAGGGAACTCGGTCCACGTTGATGACTATTTTGTTCCTAAAGTGAGAAAGCGATTAAGAGATCCGTACATCAATCAATTCTCTCATCAAGCTGCGGGGACTGGGACATGCAAGTCCTTGTCGAGAGCAGAGCTGCAGAGATCTGACAGCATCAGCAAAGTCCCCTATCGACTGAAAGTAGTCGGCTTGTTGCATGATGTCTGAGTTATCCAAGCTTGCATTCACTGCAACGACAAGAAGGAGCAAGCAGAGCATGTTGACATTTTGACTTCGTCAACCAAAAATTAACAAACTGACTCAAGATATATTTGTTTGGGTGCCCGTCCTTGTGCAAACGGCTCGATCGTCTCTCCCCCTCTCATGCAAGCGGTCGTCGGACTTTGAGTGACCGCCATGCAAACTGGACAGAATTTTCGCATCAGCGCCCACGCGGAGAAGTTTGGAGCCTGTCTGCCGCCGCCTTCAATGCCCCATGTGCCCCTTGCGCTCATTCGAGCAAATTTGGGCCGCTGCTGCCGCCTGGCTTCTTTTCTGCAACCTGATACTGTCATCTCTGGCGTTTGAACAAAGTTGGAGAGCGATCTATTGAGGGCGGCGCTCGGACTGACGCCGACGAGGAGACCTGCGGCCAGGCAGCGAATGGCTTTACTTGCAATCGTCAGTTGTGCAGCTGCAGTGAAGCCAACGCATTTGTAACAATATGCAACTGTCCATTAGTCAGAAAATGAACAATGCACTGGCTCTCCGGCCAACCTCTTTCCCGCTCGCTGCTGACCAATTTTTGTTGTCAACCCTTCCCCTGGCACCCTCTCATGGCGACCCTTCCCCTCCGTCCGTCCCTTGCCCTCGCTCTTTGACTCACCCCCGTTGCCCAAGTTGCTCTGCTTCATGTCACGGGAGAGCCCCCTCCACCTCGACCCTATAAACCCAATTCTTTTTCCTTGACCATCCTTGACCAGACAAGAGTTCACACCCCCCAACAGAGCACTACCAGCGACATCAGGCTTGATGGCTCCAAAAGATAATCGGCCCCATCGGGTGGAGGACGTGTGGCAGCGCCGCGGCGCCCATCTGTGCCGACGCACAAAAGCGGTCATTGAGCCAGCACAAGAAGAACCCGTTGCGCCTGGCAACATCCCTATGCTGTCACCGCTTGCCGCTTGCCACCACTTGTCACCGCTTGCGCATATCATATCCCCCTCCGTTTGACGTGCCCTTCCCGATGTGGCGCTTTGTGTTGCATATCTTGACCAGCGTCCTGCTTTGATCATGACCCCGTCAGCGTTGTGCAGCTGAACGACTCGCCGAGAGTGAGAGTGTGCCATTGCAGTGACAACGAAATGCCGTTTGAGAGGATTTTCATCAGGTCGTGATGAATTTAA
The DNA here is from genome assembly GCA_027487435.1 of Verrucomicrobiaceae bacterium. Lineage (GTDB taxonomy): Bacteria > Verrucomicrobiota > Verrucomicrobiia > Verrucomicrobiales > Akkermansiaceae > UBA956. The sequence goes on from JAIYDP010000078.1 coordinate 11,470, forward strand.
GAGGCAGTATTGTGCAGCGCTGTCACTCCCTTCTACCAACTGTACGGCAACGAAGATTTTTGCCGCATGCAGTGTCGAATCGTCCACTCTGCAGAGCAGAGTCTTGTCGTGACCATCAAGAGCCTCCCCGCTTGGGTTGGAGAGAGTTTGTTGCTGCTATTTGTCAGTCTTCTACTTTTTCAATTTCCCATTTCCATGTGGCGCATCACATCCACTCTGTCACGAAGAAAACATGAGATACTCCGTGCCTTTTGCAACCTTCTTTGATTGGAAACCAGTGACTGCATTTCTTGCCAAGGGTGTTTGGAAGCCATGCACCATCCAAAAAACACGTATTGGATGCTTCGGATCTTTCGAGTTGAAATGCGCAGACCCACACCAGGACATTGAACAGGTACTCTCAAACTATCAGGAGACATCCTTTCTTCAAAAATTTGTGCAAGAGCAACAATGCCAATTCATTGGAATGATTGAAACTTTCGCAGCGAAATAAAACTAACGTCGCCACAGAGGGCGGACGTCCAACGGAACTCCATCAGACCACTCACGACGATGGAAGATCAGATCAAGTTTTGGGGTACGTTGTTTCACCATTCGTTGCTTGATTTGTGGGGCATTCATTGTCCTTTGTCTTCCATGTTCACAACCGGAACCTGAATTGCGAAGGAGTCCAAGTCAAGCCTGGATCCACCGTTGCTCAAGAGATTCCTGCAGGGATTAGTCTCCGAATCTGCAACGTCTGCAGCCTGAAACAATGAAATCTAAGTTTTGTAGCTTGCTCTTCCCGCAGACAACAACGTGGATGGTCGCACCACTGTTCTTGTCACCGTTGACGACAAGACTTTCGCGTTGGCCTCTCTTCTACCCAAAACATGCGAGCAAGCGAGTCTTGACATCATGTTTGGTCCTGGGAAACCCAAGTTTAGTACTGTTGGAAAGAATTCTGTCCACATCGTCGGGAACCTCATTGCGGAGGGTTTTCCTTCGTTTGTTGCATTGATGGCTAAGGTGATAACGAAATGGGGTCAGACTCAGAAAACGACGAGTCAGAGGAGGAAGCTGCCCTCGTGGCAAAACCAGCGGCGAAATCTCAAGGAGCAGTCCAAGCAAAGCCCCAGGCGGTAGCTGCTGCTCAGGCCAAGCAGCCTCAAGGAGCAGCCCAGGCGAAGCCACAGCAAGCTGCTGCAAAGCCGGCGGTGAAGGCTCAACCTGCGAAACCTGAATCTGATGTTTGCTGAATCTCTGTCCCTCTGATGCAATGAGGACGAGGACGACGACGATGACGAGGAGGAAGATGATGAGGCTGGCGAAGACGACGACGATGAGGATGATGACGACGACGATGGCGACGACGACGACGACGATGATGATGATGATGATGACGATGATGATGATGATGATGAGGATGGTGGCAAAGCAGGCAAGCGTCCCGCCGCTCCGACGGGAGGCGATGCGAAGAAGTCGAAGGGACCTGGAGGGGCTCCCCAACCTGCTCCGAAAACTCCTCAGCAGGGCGGCAAACATCACGGCCAGCAGGGCGGCAAACCCCAAGGGCAGCAAGGTGGAAAGCCGCAAGCACCTCAGGGGGGCAAGCCTCAGGGCCAGCCTCAAGGCGGAAAGCCGCAAGGCCAGCAAGGTGGCAAGCAGCAGGGTGGAAAGCCTCAAGGATTCCACGGTCAAAAGCCACAGAGTCCCGGTCAAAAGCCCCACACTCCAAACCGTCCTCAGACTCCTGGAAACAAGCCCAACACCCCTGGAGGCCACGGAACCCCAAACACTCAAGGAAAGGGTGGGAAGCCGTTCCACGGCAACAAGAATGGGAAGCCCTTCAAGAAGTAAATGACTGAAATGAAATCACTCCTGATTGCAACTTGCAGTTTCTCAGTGAAAAGTACTCAGTAAGTCTTTGTTTGTGGTTGATCAGTTGCATTTGATGGATGGGCTGCGGCGCTAGCAATCGTAGGAAGATTACTGATCGAGATATTCAGACGTTCCTCAACGACTGTGTCATCAAGGTAAGGGCCGTGCCTTACGCAGCGGCTGAGTTGGACAGATTGTGGCCATTCAGCGCGGCAACCTGTACGCCGTCAAGGTCCAATTGAATCGATTTCTGTCCCCGTCGCAGCTCTTTCGTCCTTTCAAATCTGAATATGTCGGTTTGAGGGAGCGCAACGAGGACAAGTCCTCCTACGCCATCCCAGACCCCATCGTCATCCCCCACATTATCCACTCGAAGATCGTCGTCGAAAACACGGAGGACGACGCCGCATACTTAGTCGTGGCGGGGAGAAAACAAAGCCGACCGAAAGCCCGTCTGAGTGTGGATGGCGGAAGCACAGCGCCCGAATCGGCTATTAGCCCGCAACGCCGATCGTCCGTGTCGGGTGTTGAGCCGCAGCCATCTCCTTCGCGACGGAGGGCATCTTTAGCGAACAACGATGACGGCACCGCTCTGAATGCGGCACGACGGGCGTCAACGTCTGGGTTGGAATCGGCGCCATCAAATCGGCGAGCATCCGTCGGCGCGGCGGTCGAGCAAGCGCAAGAGCTGTCTCCGACGAGCTCTGCAGCGCGGCGCACATCAATCAATATCCAGACGGCAGGAGGGCCGGGGGAGCGTTTAATCAAGAAAGTAGGTCAAGTGACCTTTTCGATGCCGAGCGAGGTCATGCGGGTGCGGCGCGCTCTCACACCACCAGGACGGCGTTTCTGGAGAGGGGGTGAACTCTGTTCGCTCGAAGGTTATTGGTAGCATGCCGTGTCGATGATGTGACCCTCTCAGAGGAAAAGGGCTTCTTGCGCATGCTGCGCGAGGTAAAACTTGTACCAGCCGACGACCGCCGAACGGAAGAGCGGAGCGCTGAGGAAGCTGAGTTTCTTGAGGAGTACGCGAAGGAAGGCGCCGGGGACCTTCTGTCCGCACAGTCGTTCCTCCGCATCATCGCGTTGTACCGCCTCAAGCACTCGGACGACATAGCAAGGAGGTGCGCTGAGAAGGAGACTTGGCAGCAATGCGAAGAGTTTGGCTCGTACACTGTCGTTGAGGCGTTTCTGCTGCTGCGGACAGCCGTTGAGGCTACGTACGGCATCTCTCACGGCGTGACGATTGTCGCCAACATCTCTCCTGAAGGCATCATCTCACGAGATCGAATCGCCGAAATTAGCTACGAGTACGACTTTCCCACGCTGAAAGACCTTCTGGAGAGGGTGCCCTACAAAGAGAGGAAGGTACTCCCTTTCATGGTGTTCCTTTTTTTGATGTTTCAGGAAGGGATTCGAACGGACATTGGCGTTAACGTTGACAATCGCCAAATGACGCTTGCGCCATGGCTGATACCCCGCCTTGAAGCGTCTGTCCGCGATGCTCGGCAGCGCTAGAGCGTTGCTGCGAGGAGTGTGCCAATCTTTATTTCATTCTGATGACCTAGAGTGACGTTGGGCAAATCTTTGTGCGATGTGGGGTGCCGCTGGCGTGGCGCTGCGCTGCCTGGTTTGAGTAAAAGAACTCGGGATCGTCCGCAGGGGCGGCTTCCGGTTCGTCAAGGCCTCACTCTCGTGTTGCACACGAACGCTTGTTCATGCGCCGACCCCATTCTTCGCTCCGATATTCCCTCGCCTTTGCCCTCCAATTCAAATTAATGTGGGCCCCGTCCGACGTGAGCTGGGTGAGATCGCAGCGTCTGTGCCCTCACAGCCGTGCCGAAAACCTGCCCCCTTGAGCTGTCCCTCCTCTGATTGATGGGTCGTTTCGTGGGCTTAAAAATACATTTCATGGAACAAAACACCACAATACACACTTATGCGATGTCACGATTTGGGTCCCAAGCTTCAGACAACTCAATGTCCGACGTCTGGAAGGAGGAGCGAATTCCAGCGGATCGATCAACGATAAAGGACGCAGCAGGCTGCAAAGGCGACACTTGAGGAGCAATTGCCGGCAGTGAGGGGGGAGGTGGTGGAAGAAATACTGCGCCGCCTTCAGGAATTGCAGTCTCATCAACCGCAGCTCTCGCAGAGGCCGCCAACATCAAATCCTGACGCAAAATGGAGGGTCCCCCCCCATAGGTCTTGGAAAAGAAATCCCATACAGGTTTTGACAAAATGCGATAATCGTGTCCCCGCACAAGACCCGAACGTGGTACCCCCGCGGGCATCAACAAGCGATGGTTCGAGATCGGGGCAGGAGGTGGAGCTGACGAACCCGGTGCGGTAAAGGACGACCACTGCTTGGTAAGCTTGCGTTAGTGAAGAGGCACTTGGTTAAGCCACAGAGCGTCGACAAGAAATTCGACTTTTTCGCGAGAGCGATCGACGGAACGCTCTAAGACTTGAATCGTCCCCCGCTCAGTTGCCCTTCGCTCGTCGAGAGTCCGCACGATCATGTTGTAGAAAGTAATATTTCGATGCAAAAGCTAGCAGGTGAGCTTTGAGAGAGAAGAGCAAACTCCGATCCATTCCCTGCACTCGTCGTCGCTCGTAGTCAGCAAAAAATAGCTCTGCAAGGCTGGGTGCCGTACTTCAAACACATTCGACTTGCCAGTCTGGCGAAGCGCCGAATGAACAGTGCACTGCTCCAACGGGATCATTTCCTCCGGTTCGCTTGAGGATTCGGACTCAAAGCACATCAAAATCCCATTGCGAACGACAAAAAAACGTTTTGACCACTTTTTCCCATAGACGCCGACTCGTTTGGCCAACTTTCCGCACTTTTGACAGGACAATGGCCGCTGATCAAAGACCGAGGGAACTGATGTCAAGATTGGAAAATTTGTTGGGCACGTCCCTGTGCGAAAAACGGAGATCGTTTGACTGACGGCCTCTCTGAGACAAACTAGCTGAGACTCATCTTCATTGGCAATCTTTATTTCCTTCCCTGAGAATTAACTCCATCAGCGAAGAAAGGAACCTTTGGAGCTGGTCTTGATTTGCAATACTGCACACTGAGATCGCAAAATGAGACCCATGGACGTCACTTGCTTCGAACTGAAGGCTTCCTGCTGGCCTACAAAGACACACTAACACAAGTCAGATTCGTCAGCGTGACAAGACTTCGGCAGCTGCGTCGACAACAAGCACAGCGCGAGGAGAAAACGGAGCATCGCGCTGATCGTCAAACTCCATCAAGATTCCTCTGATAAAAGTGAAAAACTTTCTCTTCATTCGCTGCTCAGTCGATGACCAGCGCATGCAATACCCTTGGTACTGCGGCAGGGATTGAACCAGCTCGCACAGCTCTTCCTCAGAGACAGAAGAAGTCGGGGCCGCAGGCGCTGACTCTGCCACAGCCGTCGCACGAACCTGTCCGAGTGAAAAGATTTGACGCAAACGCACGTTTCGGGAGACACTAACAGACGCTTCTGCGCGAGAAATGCAGGTTTGAATGGCATCGACCCAGGACGCCATTTCTGTTGCAGATGCAGCCCTCAACAACATCCTCATAGATGGGGCCGCAATCTCAAACAAATACTCGCTCTGACTCATCAAACTAACGCAAGACAAGCTACTGACTTGGATGCTGTCTTCTTTCACCCCAACACTGCAACACTCCAACGGAAAAACTCCTAGAGCCTCACCTTGGCCCTTGTCCGCATAGTAGAAAATGCAATTGTCCCGCAGCACAAACCACCGTCTCTCAAATTTGCTTTTGTTGAATCCGAGATTCCGAAGAACTCCACTAGGGGTAACTTGCCGATACTTAACAACTGCAGCCTTGTCCATGAACCCTTGCTTGTCAACCAGCGAATCCTGCGTAATTAGATCGCACAACGTGTCAACGAGCATCTTCAGCTTCGCATTCGATAGGGCTCTCAATCCACAACTGCATCAATGAGTCCGTCGTGGTTTTGACTTTGGCAATGGATGCTTTCAACCCAGATGAACAGATTGAGCTCAACGACAGCTTGACAAAGTCAGGTTACCGAGAAAGAAACAAACATGGACTCGTGGGCGATAGAGTGCGGTTGTTGTCTTTGCATGCTCAAGAGCTTTCACCCATTCGTGTCGTTCTTCCATATCGCGCGCCCGAAGCTTCAGGCGCTGATCCCTGAATGCAATAACAAACGAGTTGGCAGTCGAATCGTCTCCGTCTTGCGTGACAATGGCAACGTCAACCAATTTGTAAACCGCGAAAGGAATTGCACGGAAGTACCTACACGATCAGCGTCGGGTGATGATTCTTACTTTAGCGCATGCTGGCGCGTCTCGAAGCACAACATAGCCTTGCGCTTGATGACAAAGAACCTTCGTTTCCAACCCGCTGCGCCGATTCTATCCGCTTTTTGAACGTAGAGAAATCCCATTCTATCTGCATTGATGCACTCGTGCAACATTTGCGCAAGATCCCCACTGCGAGCAATCATTTTCGCCAGGGAAAGTATCCTAGCGAAAAAAGAGCCCTCATCTACAACGGCACGTTCAGATTCCGCCTCTGACACCCCATTCGAATGATCCAGCTCCGCGGAAGATGCAGGAATGATGGAAACGTCTTGTGCAAAGACGCTTTGAGATCTCTCTCGTTCCTCCACAGCAGAAACAGGCGAAAGAACAGAGGAGCTGATAGAAATGAGCCCAAGAAATGCGTCTGACCATTCATCTGCGTCCTCCACCGTTAACGCTTTCAGCTCATATTCGCGATGAGGAAGAATCAACTCTATGACAGTTCTTTCTTTGGGCTTCCGTTTCAGCATGCAATCACCTGTTGCAACAGGCACAGACCCAAGCTCCTCATGCTCCGTATCATTTCGGTAGTAGCGGAGGACGCCATCACGCAAAACAAACCATCGCCGCTTCCAGCCAGTGCGAATACCAGAGTCTCCTCCGCCCCTCTTGTCCAGATATCCCTTCATGTTTTTCTTTTGGGTACTGCGCCGCGCCGGCGTAGAAACTCCTGGCAATTTGCTGTCCGCTTGCATTTGCCGTACTTTGATGCCAGAGTTCGAAAGCGCGGCCAGCCAGCTATTAAGTTCTTCAGGATTATCAGCCGCAAATCGATGCGAGCCTGAAGACTTCGTAATGATGACAAACATATTGCGCTGAGCAAATTCGCCTCCCCATTGAATTTCTGCAGCCGATAAATCCAGGAAGCCTTTGTACTTCAGCTCAGCCGACGTCAGTAGAGCTTTGGAGGCGGAAATGCTATGAAGCTGCTTTCCTTTCAACACAAACAAGATTCTCTTCGAAAATGAGCCCCACCCAGAATCTTGCATTGACAAGCTTTGCAAAAATCCCACTTTCGTAGGATTTGTTAAGTCGAGCTGCCCTGACTTCAAATTGGCGATGGACACCTGTTCGGAGAGAATCAACATCGGTCTTGCCATGTTCTCGAGTTGAGCTATCAACTTTGACACGTGTTTCATTTCCGCCTCAGAGGCCTCGATATCACTTTCGGTTGCACCCATGGCGCGTATCAAGCGAACAAGTCTCTGTGCAGGATCCAGCCTCCCAACATTTCTTGGCACTTCTGCTTCGGGCTTGGAAAAGATATTTGATGGATCAGTGAGAGAAAGAGCTGTGCGAGAGCGCTTACGATCCACAGGTTGACTTGTCGAAGGCCGCGCTACACTTCTGGTTCTAACAGATCTTAAACTCTGCACGACTTGTCGGGAGACGAAATTTTTCCAAGCACACTGGAGTTTAGTTGCAGACAACAACTTGAGAATTCGAAATGCGCTGTAGCGCATTCTGGCAAGCGAACTTCGGATTTGAGACTGCAAGAATCGACAGCAGCGTCGTTGACTCCTGAAACGTATCAAGTCAGGAGATGACCTCCAAAACTTGAAGCTTGTGTAGAGTCGTCGCACTAGTCTCTGCAGCCTCACAATCTGGCCCTGCCGCCTGCAAGATATCTGTCTACCGAAGTGACCACGTTGTACACGTTGCAGATTTAACACAGAATTCGAAAGCTTCTTGTCACGCTCCGTTTCCAACAGAAGAAGGGATCCGGAGCGAAAGAAAACTTGTGTTGTCCCAACTTGATACAATTTTTTGACGACTGCGGCACCTTCAAGCAATTGAGATACTGCAGATTTGGTGTCCCCTGAAAATGCAGATGATGCAGCCGCAGAATTTGCAAGTACTCGGTAACGACCATAGAAATCAGAGAAAGGCATATGTGTTGGCCATCCACTTAATTGAACTCGAACTGCTTCGAGAACGCCCCCGCAGCGAAGCTGAGAAACTACTGCCTGCCGATCAAACTGACCAGGGACTTTCGCTCTATTCGGCTTGATGCAACGTATAAAATGAGGGCGCGTCTTCTGCAGCGCAGCCATCAGTGAGGCAAGCTGCAGGCGGAATTGGGAACACACAGAGACAAACCCAGACGACTTCTTGTCCGCCTTTTCTGCGACGTTCGCGCAAAAACTTGACAGCAGCTCACTTGAGGATTGTGCCACGAGAGCAAGAAGATCAGGATGTAGAGAGTCGTTATTTTTGTCGAGAAAGCCCTCAGTCGAGTAGCAGACAGAACCAGCATAATGCTTGATCAAGAATGATTTCTCTGTATGATTCAACTTGGCATTCAGTCGTGGCTTTTCGAAGTAAGAATTCTTCGAAAGCGTCTGTGCCAGCTTCTCAGCGATGAGAAGATCTGAAGCTTTTGGCATCATGCAGGCTTCGTCAAGAATTGCAAACATCGATCGCGACCGCCCCTCGATCATATCCACGCAGGGTCCGTTATCACCGTACTCAATGAAGGAATAAGAAATGGACTCGGATTCGTAGAGAGCCTGCTCAGTCCGAAAAACGTGATCGTTAAAGAAATTTTGTAGCTTCTCATTGGCGTAGTTAATACACAGTTGTTCGAAACCGTTGTGGGCAAAAGTTTCAAAGCCGAAGACGTCCAGTAAGCCTATAAAAAAGGACTGTCCAGAACTGCTCTTGAGATTGCTGTTAACACGATCTATGAGGAAGTCAAAGAGCTTTGAGTAAAGCCATTTCCCGAGGGCATCACGTGCGTACACAGCTTCCTCACACCTCCTTGGCACACTGACAATGTCCACGCCAGCTTTGATTCTCTTGTTGCAGAGAGCCTTCATCAAAGATTCACGCTCAACGTGCAGAAGGGATGCCGCATAATCAAGAGAGACTCGGCTATGAACGGACGCTGCATCTTCGGCTCCAGGACGGAAAGAAATATTGCCGAGATTTAGTAACCCGGAGAGAAGCCGTTTAATCTGAAGCTGCAGAGATTTGGAGATCCCAACAATGTCCATTGCATACAGGGTGTGAGTGAAATCTTTGGCATCGTTGACTCCGATGATGTCGTAAGTTCCACTCCCCGACAGATAAGAATATTCTTCCAGTTGCCCGAGAAAAAGAGACTGCTTCTCGTCATCATCCAAGCCACAAAGAAGCTGATAAAAGATGTGGTACCCCCTCTCGCCTTTCGCCTGGGATACAACCCGACTCCTCTCCAGCAAGTAAGACTGTATCTGAAGACCCAAAAGCATCCCATTGGTATCGAATTCAACCTGACGAGTCAACTATTATCAATGCAACAACGAACTTGAATGAATTTTCCGAATCGAGACGAATTGTCATTCGCAAGAGTTTTTGCATTCCCGAACGCTTCAAGCATGGGATTTGCTTCAATCATTCTCTCTTCGAGAACGCCAACTCCAGAGCTTCCAGCAACGCTTGTCAAAAATCGCATAACGAGCTTGGTAGTCTCCGTTTTCCCTGCACCGCTCTCTCCGCTGACAACAATTGATTGATTTCGATAGTCCCTGAGCATGAAAGAATAAGCGGCATCCGCAACAGAGAATACGTGAGGAGCGTAATCCTGAGAAGTTCTTACGTATCTCTCCAATTGGCTTTGGCAATATATTGAAAGAGACTTGAAAGGATTCAAAGCAATTAGAATTTCCCCACAATTCACGTACACCAAGTCCCAACTGTAACGATAACTGAGATTTGCGAGGATTTCGGCTTCATTTAGAGAGCCCAACGAAGTTAAATTCTCAACACCTAATGTCCAATCAGGAGATGCAGGGATAACTTTTGATGCCGGTACGGCAATGACAGTGCCGTTGCGGAGACGGACAGAGAGCTGATCTGGTGACCTTGACACGACTTCGGCAAGGGCGTAAACGTCCGAATCATCAGGAAGCCAGCATTTGGACATTGAACGATAACAACTTCAGCACCTTTACTTGTTATTTTTCAATACAACGATTTGTTAACAATACGGCCACCCATTCTCGGCGCAGCAAGGTCTGTTTTTTCACCTTTAGCAGTGAGTAAAACAACGTTTGAAATCACCCCGATCGATCTGCTGTGCATTCGCCATCCGAACTGCTCAGAGTTGCACAAAGAACTCCACACAAGAAGAAAACTTTTGTCTACTTGAAAATGGACACAGTTCAGCTGCTAAGAACCTGAATTCGGACTACGGTGTCCGTCGTTGTGATAAATTTGGAAATTAATTTTCGGATCTAAATTGACTATAGTGAACAAAGAAAGAAGCATGAGCGGATTGAGGAAAACTGTTGTCTTTGTCGTTTTACTTCTTCTATCAGATGCAATTGCTACTGAGGAGTCAAGTTCTAAGAAGACCAGCATGGCTGCATCCTCTAGCTTCAAGGTTCCATCGAAATCGAAGATTGAGACAATGAAAGCAAGTGATTTGTCCGTGTTGAAAAAGGCACTCTCGAAAGAAAGACGGGAAGTTCTGAAATTGCAAAAGGCACCATGCAAGTCGTCCGATGGAATTGACCATGCGAAAGCAAAGCTGGAAGTTGCATTGTCTTCCTTGAAGACTTCTGAAAAGATGTCTCGTCGGGTCAACCGTGATGTGCTTTCAATGGCGGAGACTGTCAAGCAGGCGTCGTCATCCTTAAATATTCAAAGAAGCAGCTTTGAACGCCAGCAGGGAAGCCTTGTGTCCGATATTGACCTGCTGAAGTCTGTACGAGAAATGGTGCTGAAGCTAGAGTCCATCGGGTCGAAGAATGATTCCATCCAAAGCATTCGAGTGTTGTTGGATCAGGTTCAATCAGTAGTTGTGACCGATATCGAAGATTCTCTTGAGAGAAAGCACCAAGAGAGCGGAGAGGTGGTCCGACTGATTGACGCTCTTATTGCATCTGCTAAAGAGCATCTTAAGGCGCAGAAAGATAAGGTTGATCTGGCTTTCAAAAATGTGGAAAAGCTCAGGAATGATCTCATGGTCTTAACGAAACGCGCTGCGTCCATACACAAGAAAAGAAGAGAGGAGAAGACTCTCATTTCCTCTCTGAAGAAATCGATTGCACAGGGTGAACGAAAGCTTAGAGATTGTTCACAGCGCGTTAAGAATTCCGCCAGTCTTCTCGCAGAAATCGAAGCGGCTCTCACCTTGGTTGACCAAAGATTAAAAGAATCTCGGCCCGCGCCGCGCCCCTCACCACGTCCTGTACCACGCCCGCGCCCAGCTCCACGTCCCTCTCCGCGTCCGCGTCCGGCCTCACGTCCTGCTCCACGTCCTGCTCCACGTCCCTCTCCGCGTCCGCGTCCGGCCCCACGTCCTGCTCCACGTCCTGCTCCACGTCCTGCTCCGCGTCCTGCTCCCCGTCCTTCTCCGCGTCCGGCCCCACGCCCAGCGCCTCGCCCAGCGCCCCGTCCTGCTCCCCGTCCTTCTCCGCGTCCACGTCCGGCCCCCCGTCCTTCTCCGCGTCCACGTCCGGCCCCCCGCCCTGCTCCCCGTCCTTCTCCACGTCCGCGTCCTGCGCCACGTCCTGCTCCACGTCCTGCTCCCCGTCCTTCTCCTTCTCCGCGTCCTGCCCCACGTCCTGCTCCCCGTCCGGCTCCGCGCCCCTCACCGCGTCCACGTCCTGCGCCGCGTCCGGCCCCACGCC
>JAIYDP010000207.1 GCA_027487435.1 Verrucomicrobiaceae bacterium
GCTCCAACAGCACAACGCCCACGACGACGACGACGCGACTCCGCATGAAGCGCCCCCCGTCCCGCCTCCACCCGTCCCGCCTGACCCGCATTGAGTCCCTTGAGCGAATTGTCACGTGAAAATATTTTTAGAAAATGTTTTGAAGACGGAAATATTTTTCGAAAAATTTGTAACGTGAGCGCCGTGTAGACATTGGCATGTGAGTAAACATCCCCCTCACCTAAGCCCTGAACCCAAACTAAATCCTAAACCCATGTGCGTCATTATATGCTCGATTCTGAAAAATTAGGTGTCGTGACTTACCTCTGCCCCTGCGTTCAATAGGGCCAAAACAAGGGGCTCATGGGAGCCTCGTGTTATTGTACCAGCCTACATTTCATGTTAGCAGCCACGCTGCCCCCTATGCTGTGGTGCTTTCTCGCTTCAAATCGCTCCAGCATTCGATCTCGGTACAACATAGATGTATCATGCTGTCCTGTAATTCTCATTTTCAGGGTGGCTGCTGCTCGGATTTTGTTTCGTTACGTTCTGCTCATGTTGCGCTTTGATTCAAGAGGCGCAGCAGCTTAAGAAAGTTCCATGGACACAAGAGTTTCTTGCCATTGCCCCGGGTGTAACGTTTTCACGGAGCAGAATGTAAAGTTTCATTTCAAATTAAACATTTGAGAAATCTGCGCAAACCATGCGATTCCACCAATGCGCAACTCGCATGCAGCGTTGCTCCTAAATCCAAAATCTGGGCAGCAACAGTTGGCCTATTTTCAATGAGTCTTTTTATTTCTTTCTTTGTTCACCTGAGGCTTAGGCCTCTTGCATGGCCGCAATCATCACTTTTCGGCCCCAAAACTCCGCTGTATCTTATTGCCCGCGCCCAAGCACGACAGCGTCGCCCCCGAGTTCGGCCTATTTCTAACGCGGAAACTATCAGAATATTGTATATTCGAAGCAAAGCGAGCACTGGAGAAGCTATTAAATGACGCAGGCACAGCGAGCAGACAGAATTTTCTTTCTTTTAGTTCCCCAGTGTCTTTTGTCTTTGGGAACCAGCACGATTGTCAGCGATACTCCGCAAAAAGATCTAGCGATGGCGCCATTGCAACTTTGGCAATGGCTGTGCACAGGGTTCAAAAAAGTTGGCTGTTCCTCAGAGTCTACGTCGAGTGAGCGTGCTCCCGAGCGCACCCAATGGTCAAGCCAACCTGCACATTGCAGCTTGTGGGCTTCCGTACAGCGGGGATGCTCAGCAGTGTTATTCTACGGGAAGAGAAATAGAAATCGTCTGCCGTGCCGACTACGGTCATAGATCGTTGAGGAGGACCAGCGGCTTCAGAGTCTTTTGGAGCCCCCTAAACCCCGGCCGAGTTAATCTGCTTCAATGCCCTTCCCGCGGGGTCCGTAGAATCAGTCAACGGGACAGAGGCGACCAAAAACGAAATTAAAGACTAATTCTAAGTCGGCATGGACCAAAATTCGATATCTGGCGTCGTGCTGTGTGCAGCTGCTGCAGTCTGCTTCCTCTTTTCAATCTACAGAGGAATCTTGAGCATTCCGATCAAACGATGGCCACTAGCATTGTGGGCCTCGACGACGGCAGTGTTTCTTTCCCGCGCAGTTGAAGGAGCTGTACTCTTCAAAGCAGACTGCGAGGAGGAATCTGTTCTTTGCCTTTCTGTTGGGCTTTTGAGCTCATTTTTGATGACTGTCAGTGTTCTTTGCTTCGTGGGTTCTTGGTTCTTGATTTTTCTCCTTCGCTGAGTTTTCAGGGCCGATCACCTTGTCGCTGCAGTTCCACAATACAACATCCGGCGCATTCAACTTCGAATTCAGAAAGTCGCAGCCGGAATGGCAGGGACGCAATTACTCGTTGCAAACGTGGGGGCGTTTGCAGCCCCGCTGAGCCTAACTCATCGCGATCAGGTATATTTTATCTTCATAGTACCGTTTGACTTTTGATGCTGTGCTTCAGTTTGATATCTAGTCTTTTTTTGGTGTTGTGGACCCAGGTGGACAGGCCGTCGTTTCTCTCTCATTTTTCTTACTTCGCAGTTCATTTTGGTGCCAACTCTCACTGCAGTTGACGGTTTTGTTATTGCTCTGGTTATCTACACTTCAAAGTCCTTCTCCCGTGTCTTTTACACCTACTGCCATTCGATAGATTCGAGTCGGCCCCTTCTAATAGTGAACACGAGGTCTCATTCTACCGTCATCATTCCTCTGTTGGCTCTTTTGTTCTTTAGGATGTGTGCACATGTGGTCTACGTCATACCTCAGGTCGCAGCTTCATTGGGCTCTCAAGTTGTTGCGTTTCAGAGCGCTTTAGCTGTCGTGGTCGATGTTCCGATCGCGCTTTTGCTTCTCTTTGCAGTCAGACCCATCTGCTATCCAGATCAAGATCGTTTGTCGTCCTCGATCGGGGACTCTTGAACTCTTTGTCCTAGCTTATGATAGAAACATGCGTCAACCCAGTTCGACTTACTTGGAGTCGCCTACGTGTCTGCTTGCTAAATTCACAAGTGTTGTTACAATATGACACATTCGTTATGACGCTCAAGCTCTCAGCTCTTGCTGGCTTCCGTTCCTGATTTGCCAGTGTCGCTGTCGGAAGAAGAAAGGAGATTTCGTTGGTCTTCATTTGCCTTGCTCATGTTCTCTTTCTTGACCACGTGGCTGATGTAAAATGATTGCGCAAGGCCCACACCATACACGGCTACTCTGTTACTAGAGAAGACTGTCACTGACCGATGCAAACGATGAGGATGATTACATTGTCGACCTCTTGAGTCAAAAGAAGCGAAGGCACAACGCCGATCAGAGTGTTTCCAAACCTAGCTGGTAAGTCGACAAGACTGATCTGGACCAGTAAGTCCCTTGGACGTAACCAAGCAGATCAGTGTCCGAATGGCTCGAAATGACGTAAAAGTCGTAACTGACATGTAAGTGATTCACATCAAATGCACACCTTGCAAGGTAGTATCCGATTGCAGTGGGGATACAAGTAACGATGAGGCCGACGATACGGTCCAGGTTAAAGAACAGCTGAATTGTCATGCGGCAAAGGGAATCTAGGACAATGATCATGGACGCAAACATGATCACTGAGATGCCGGGAAACCAATACTTGTAGTACTGCTCTGGCATCGCCCTCATGACGGTACGGAAGTACAGGAGCCCCACAAATAGATAAAAGATCTGCAAAAAAAATCCTTGCTGGAGAAGGTTGTCGATCTCTCCATTGCAAAGGCCTTTGTCATCCGGCCACAATGCCGCTTGATACAGCGTAACCGGATACTGAAACAAATTGAATACGCAGTTCATCAAATAACCATGCTGCATGAATCAGCGACCAAACAGTCCTTGAATACAAGCAGGCAGAGTGTGACAACCCGATGCTCCTTGAGGAAGTAGAATCGGACCTTGAGCCCTTCCCACACGCGCTTAAACACAGGCTGTATGTTAGGTGATACGCAGCAATGCTTACGATGCTTGGCGTTAAAGCCACTAACGCCTCAGGAACAGCTGAATCAGGCGATGGCTGCGGTTGGGACACGGTCGGTATGTCTCCCATCCACTTTTTCAGAGTAAGGGCAATAAAAAAACCTCCCTGTCCGGTGAGCAGCAACTCAGTTTGCATTACAAAGTTCATAATTGCAGACGAAGTGTAGAGCACGTACTCAACAGTGTCATACATCTTGAAAAAGTAGGCAAGAACCCAACACCCAGTCACAACTGCGATCTCCACAACTTGGCTAACAAGATCTCCTACAGTACATATTCGATTCATTGCCTCTTCCTTTCGACATCAGTGTGAGAGGAGGAACGAACACACCTGTTTGTCAACATCGTCACCAATGTGATAGTCGAGATAGAATTTTGCAATCTTCCAAGTTCCACTCCACAGTTGATTTCCAGCTAGCCAGCGGAGATTGTAAAAGAGGTAGAGGTAGTATCTGTGTGTAATAAGGACACGTTGATGGAGAGAGAGAGACAGGTTCGGTGTCCAGACAACCCAAAGGGCATACGCTGCAGAGAAGATGAAGGTCGAGACATTGACGATTGCAAAAATGTGACGCTCGTACTAAGCGTGGGATTTGTTGGTGAGAATGAGGGTAGAGTATGCAGTACATGATCTGTTATGAAGCCAACAGTTGGCCACCACACCAGCTGCAGAATCTTTACGTGTTAGCGAGAGGCGGCTATTCAGAATAAGGATAAGGGAATGCTGGAAGAAAGCAGACGGATGAAGATGAGGAGCCCTGTTACATAATAAAGCAGTGTCGACCACCCTGCGTCGGCACTGAAGTCGCATCCAATCACGCGAATGAGGACAAAGTACAGAGTGTATCTATCGAGGTCTGCCAAGACGTCGTTGAAGCCAACAATGTAAGAAATCCGCCAAGTGTTCAACTTTGAAACTGGCTTTTCCATTCGTCACAGTAACAAACAAGATTTAGAATTTTTATGAAAGTGGAGCGTTTGGGAGCAACTTGAAGCGGCAGGCCGAATGATTTCATGAAATCATCAGGGTGCTCTTCGCCAGAGTCTTGGGGAACCTTCATGGCCATGAAGATGCGAATACTCTTTCAATCGCGTGGATTGCTTCGTTTCGTAGTCTTGACTTCAAAAAGGCTCTTGCGAAAGCGCTCCTGGAATGCGGTGAAATGCATCACATGTGAGAAAGCCAGTGAGCTTGTAGCTACTGACTGTGGCGTCCTGTGGCAGTCAATGCTCTTCCTTGCTGAAAAAGTTGTTTTGGGGAAGTCAGTTTTCTCATCGTTCATAGGTCCACACTTTACTCATACCATCCTCATACGAGTTGTTTGGTCATCGCGCAAGATAGCTCTTCATCATTACAGAAATAAAAATATTGAACACACGACTTCTGTGCTTCGCATGTTGCTGGAAAATTAACATTCTGAAAGTAGCATTTCAAGATTCTCAGGGGAGAAGAGCTGTTCTTCCACAAGCCTTCCTTTCAGTTTTCCCTTTTGCAAATTAAAAAAAATCCGGCTTTGCAGACGTACATTCTCAAACATCAGAACACTTGGGACGCCAGTGATTCGCAACATTGGGTGCTTTCTGCTGCGTCACAACTTACAGCATGAGAAAACAGTCTCGTACCGGTATTCGTGGTTGGGATCTTTCCATCTGAAGATCAGACAGGGCCTTCGTAAGCACATACTGTATCTTCTGGCCAACTGGACACTCGAAAGTCGGGATATTGTGTTGCTGGACCACGTTGTGGATAATTGGGTCCGCTAGTTAATCAACGACATCATCCACCAGACGACCTTTGACGCAATCTGGACACCAGCTCTTCCCTGTGTTTGTATCTACGGATCCAGTGAAGAGGAGAAGAACTCGCGGAGAGTTCACAGCTGTCGTGACTTCAGCCAATGAATGCAACACTTGCATCTTTTAACAGATATTGTTTAGAGACTATGAGAGAGGAGGAAATCGGCGACGACAAGACGAGCAGTATTCCGAGATTTTCTAGTTCTTACGTTAAGACGAATATCGTCTGCAAGTTGTCAAAAGCGCGTTGAAAACATTGCGGGAAAATGCTCAGCGCAGGGAGAGACAGCTGGAAGAGTCCATGCGGAAGATGAGCATTGAGTAAATAGTTTGCAGTTGCGTCTCAACTTGAAGATTTGAAGAAGAGAGACGGCATTACATTAATCAAATCAGAGCGCTGTCAGAGCAAAATGTACTGCGACGATACCCAACGTTCTCACCTTGATAGCCGCACGTTGCAGCCGCTGCCATCACCTTCACGCCATCTTCCCCGTTTGAGCGCATCGCTCAGGAATCATCAATCGAGTCGACTGCAAGTCTTGCATCCTCACAGGCCTCTCTCGCTATGGCGCATGTTCGGCTGGAGGACATGGCGAAGCTGCTGGCCGACCGTGAGCAAACAATGCAGGACCTCCAAGTCGGATTTCCACACCCTCAGTGACGTAACATGAGCAGTATCGAATTGGGAGCCTTACTGCGCGAATAGACGACAAGAATAGGACGATATCAGAACTGGAGACGAAACATGTAGGTAAAAAGTTCGCCTCCATAACGCATGCAAAGAGACGCGATCGCGAGCGTGTCCGTTATGCAGCTGGTGTCATTTCTCTTCTCTGTAGGGGACGGGACCTGCCCGAAGTGAGCGAAGGCCCTCTTTCTCGGAAAATTTTCCGGCAAACGTACACCGTCGAAGGCGACCTTGTCAGTTTCAAGTTTGACCTCCGTAGACGTTTTCTCTAGGCCAACACCTCTGACGCCTGCTTTTCATGACTTCGTTGACAGAATCGATCACCCCAATTCTGTCAACCTGAAGGACAGCGTCAGAAAGTACATGATTGTGTGTTGATATGACTGTCCAGCTTTCAGTCCGTGTTCGCCAGTAAGCCACCATGCGAGGAACCTTGGAGGATGGTAGGTTGGAAGCTTATTGGGACTGAATTGTGATAAGTTGCATAGCTTCGTCAAGCACATCGAAAAGAATCTCCGATCTAGTCCTTTGGTGTGGATTTTAACGATATTTATTGAATGCTGCAGTGGAAGCAGTTCTCTGATGATGAAATCAGCGAGCATCTTGATGCGCTTGAAAAATACATTTTTGTGCCTGATGCCGTGTTTTTCAAGGCCTTTTCAGTGCCCCGCGAAATTATCGAACAAGACAAGAAGCTCTATTACAAGCTGCTTGGTTCTTTTGTGCTTTTTCTCCTAACCGTAGCTCTTCAATTCGTTCGGGCGGAGCATCTCGAGGTCCCGCTTCTCTTTGGTTTGATGAGCCTTTTCTTGTTGATAGAGTAGCGAAGCATGTGGGGACAACGTTCGCACGAAAAGGTTGAAAAAGCGTACCTAACCCGTAATTCTGTCAGAGCTGCAGCGTATTTCCTCTGTCAGGTCACCACAAGAAGTCATTGAGCTTGTGTTTCGAGCTGCGCAGCTGATTGTCGATATCCTCTCGCTGTGCCATTTTTTCATCAATTACTTCATGTTGACGTCCTTAATCTTCTCACTTGCCATGAATTCAGTGGCAGATGAAGGAGCAGGCGCAGATGACTTCCTGCCAATGATGATCTTCTGCGTCCTGCATAGTCAGCTGCCAAATCTAAATCAGATCATCCAGTGGCTCGAATTTTGCCCAAGTGACGACTTAGTTTTGTCGGCAATTACCGCAACCCTGACCTTTTCTCTGGCGAGAGGCAGTACTACTTCACGCAATTCATGTCAGCGGTGAGTTACGTCGAAGCGATTCAGGCGTCATCATTGCAAATCGATCCCGTAGAGTTCAGCAAGTCCTCTTCAACGCTGTGTCTCTCACAATGCAGGCAATACAGTAGATGCTACGATGAATTCGTCTCTCCGCTGGTTGCAAACGCAACCGAAAGGGATGTGTAACATGTATTGTACAGATGTACTTTCTCGCCTTACTGAAACGACAAACTAGAGGCTGCAGTGCCTGTCAAGCTCTTCGCCTCTCCCACTCTGATGCATAAGAAGCGAGTTCGCAACAGAGAGATGAATGTGCATGCACTCACTGTCTGGAAAGTGCCTTGTATCGAACATTGAGATCCTTCAGCCGTTGCTCCATCACAACGATATCTTTCTGGGAAGCTCAGCATGCGCTTTCACTCAATAACCTTTTTCCTATCGTAATCTCGAAGAATGTCATCATTGCCAATCATGCCACTTTGCTCTCTTAACTTCAAATTCTCTGTGCGCACAACATCTCGAGATTGCTTAGCTCGCGTAAGAGCATCCTGCAAATTCAGCCGATCCAACTCAAAGTAACACCTTGTGCGATGTCAGCTCAGTCTCAAGCTCCACTAGCTCAGCCTTGAGGATTTGGTTCTCAGCTTGAACGAATTGGAGCTTCTCCTTTAGATGAGTTAAGACTTGCACTGCAGTCGTTGTCTTTTTTCGCAATTTGAAAAGCTCCTGCAGGGTCAGCAGCGACAGAACCTGGTCACTTCGTTCCTCTCTTCAATCTTCTCGTTTAGCGTTTGATTTTCAATCTTCAGCTGCTCAAAGTCGATCAGATGCAACTCAGTTGACAATTCCTCTTTCTTCCGCAAGTTGCTCTCCAGCTTTTTCAATTGGTTCTGCAGCTGAATATTTTTCAAAAGAACGACGGACAAATCTTCCTCAATTCTTTCTTCCTCGTCTTCGAACTGCTTCAGCAGCTGCCTCACGTAAGAGACACACCAACGGATCCACAACTTTCATCGACATAGGCTTCCCAGTCCGCGGGTTCACGGCAGACTTTGCAACGTCGCGACGATAAGACTTCAGGCCCTCTCGAATTTCTGCACATTTCTCCTCTCGAGACGCAAGCCTCTCCTTTACATCAGCGACCGACCGATTGTAGTGATTCGTTATTCTTTGGAGCTCTCCTCGCATCTCGTCTATTTGGCGCAACGTTTGGTTGTACCTTTGCTCGCGATCGGCCATCATTTCATCAGACTGCTCCTCTTGCATAATGGCATGCTCCATCTGAAACAAATCAACAAAAACTTTGTCATTCAAACTTTTCGAGTTGCAAAATATTGTGCAATTTTTCTCTGATGGGCTCCATTTATCTGTTGCAACGAGTCAAGCTCTTCTTTTGCCACGCGAAGATTTTCCAGCAATTCAGATTTCGCTCGAGTTGCTCGTTGTTGCTCCTCAAGCGCAAGCTCGTACTGCAGTTGCCGTTCTCGCTAAGATATTACGTCAAGGCTGAGAGAGTCAAACCTCTTCTCTTAGAGCAGCTTCTTTGGCCTCAAAGTCGTCCTCGGGCTCAATCTCAATGCCTGAAGTGGCGGAGTCTTGCAGAAAATCTTGCGTGGCCCCAGCAATGAGCTCTCTCGTCTCTAGATCGGGACTGTATGGTTCGCTCGCACCATCATCTACAACGCCAGCATCAACAGATGTACTCATGTCGAGATTCTGTTCCATTTCAAACCCACTGCCCTCAGTCTCGACACGTTCGTCTTCCAAATCCTCTTGATTTCTTGCAGTGTTTTCATGGAAAGTTGGATCAGGAGCATCTCCAATGTCTACTTGTAGCTCTTCATCCTCAGTAACCTCAGCCCCCGCGGGTTCTAGAGAGGAACTGTCTAAAGCTTCACTGAATTCTTCAGAGGACAGAGCATCATTCCCTGTCAAGCTCTCTGGTAGGGTTGAATCGGCTACAGTGTGTTCTTCTGCAGGCTGATCAACATCATCAAGAGGATGATCAGCGGGATCCTCGATACCAGCTTCGCCATCAACGGACATGTTCAACAGGTTTAAAATTGTCATAAAATATTCATTATTTTTATGTCATTTTTGAAGGAACACGGACGTGAGAGATACTTCATGGTAATACGTTTGCGTTTTTAGGATTAGAAAGAGGTTTATCTTTGAGCGTCCGCTTCTTCAATTTCTTGATGTCAATGAACAATTCAATTCTGAAACTAGAGTTGCAAGACGAAGATGGAGTCCGAACTGCTTGACGTTGATGTGCCCCAGCATCGCATAGTCGCTCATTACGAAGAACGATGACGAGTCGGAATCTGTCATTGAGACTCCTTTCGAGTTTGTTGCAGCTGCTCTGAAATCGTTTGAAGGTGTGACAGTCCGGGAAATTTCGGTTAAATTGGCATTCATAGCCAGTTTGTTCAGTTTGCTTGCATTCTCATTCGCAGAGAACGATCTCTGGCCACATAGAGAGGTTATGGCCATTTCGATGATTACGGAGATAGTGAGAATTGTTTCAGGACGAAGTGACACGTAGAAATGCGCTCAACGACTGCGAAGCATGATGGGATACTGTAGAATGACATATTATCCCAAGCGTCTGGAGGATCACCTCCAAGGTCGGCCAAGAAAATCAGTGGATTGATTCGTATTCAACTGACAATCGTAGTTGATTATGAAGTCATTCAGGCCTCTTCTGTTGCACCCAGTTGACCTCAATTTCCACAATAACATGCCAGTGCTTCTATTTGGTGTACGATAGTCGTATTGATACCGTTATCATTTCAATTCGAGGCACTTTCTCTGTGAGGGACTTGTACGCTGATCTCGCGGCGACGGCAGTTCAAGTTGGCCCATCTAGCTTTGTGCATGGAGGCATGCTCGCGTCCACATACAACTTTATTTCGACAGCAGCCTCGCAGCTGATCATTGCACTTCAGTCACATCCAACTTGTTCAGTTCTCGTTTGTGGACATTCTTTAGGTGCTGCTGTTGCTGCCTTGTTTGCATATCTGCTCACAGCGACCCGTGATACGCTGCGTCTCTTTGACTTGAGGTTGAAAAGTTCGTTTGCAGCTGTTCCCTCTCAGTTGGACGAGCTTCGCAACGCCATGATACAGCACCCTCTACAATGCACGCTGTTTGCCCCTGCTGCATGTGTGTCTGAAGACATTTCCAGCTCCCTTCGTGGCATTGTCACATCGGTCATTTTGGACCGTGATGCTGTGCCTCGGCTCAACGCAAGAAATGTTCATGAATTTGTTGGTTTTGCGAGGACCATCGATGTGACAGCAGCGATCAAATCTTCGCTTGTTTCATCCTTCGCAGATGGCGTGTGCAGGTTGCTTGCCAGCAAACCAATGAGATCAGTCCAAACGAAATTAGAGAGCTCAAGTTTGAACATTCAGGACGAATTTAACATTCCAGCGAATAGCGTTGCGATGTCTGGAAAGAAGTTGCTGGATGCTGCACGGTCGCAACTTACGGAGGTCCGAAGACACGACGATGAGTTCAGGGGCCGTGAGAAAGCCGAAGCCGCAGATCGAGGCAACGTGTCAGAAGTTGCGAATCCCTTTCCAGCTTTGATGGTACCTGGCAGGACAATGGTTCTTCGAAAAACTTCTGCCGGGGTTGCACTTGTTGAGGTCAATGGTGTTCAGTTTTGTGAGAGATTATACATTGAAGGGAAAGGCCTCAAGCATCACCGTCTCAAGAAGTACCGTCGTTATTTGGACAAGCTTCTTTCGCAATGGACAGTGTTTGATGGAATATCCCCGAGGTAGGTGACGACGTGAATTTAATCAAACCTCTGCATTTGTACTTGATGAACGTGATGATATAAAAGTACCAAAGGTTAAGGATGATACCTCATCTCTCCTCCAGGCATCAGTTCTGTTCAACTCTTTTTGAAAAATAAGTGGACATAATACATGGCAATCATTTTCGTTTTGCTCTGTTTCCCGGATAGGTGCTTGATGTTGAAGGCCAGATTGTTCGCGAGCTCCCAGCTGCTGCTCATTGGCTTACCTGCAACTTCCCCGACTTCGATGAAGTTCAATCAACGATAGCAAAACCATGCTACCATCGCCAACGATCAGAGAAATGAATAGCTTTCTGTTGCTTTCGCTGCCAGAGTCATGCCCGTTCTGAGTTCTTCAACACTCGTCCAGTGTCGATTCGATACTTGCGCGATTTGCCCAAAAGCAAATCACCGAGCAAGGATAACAATTCGTTCAGAGGAGTTCTTTCGCGTGAAACCCTCGGCGCACATCCTTGATCGAAAAAGGACAGAAGTAACTGTTTTTTCATTTGTAACGAAGCGAGAGTAACGCGCGATGTCATAGTCAAGTCACAGTCACAGTCATCAGTTATCATAGTCAAGAGAGGGTAAATTTGGTGTGTGCTTGATGGTTCGTGAAGCTATGCTTTACTTGCTTGCATGGCTGCTCTTCGTTCGTGTAGGTTCGCAGTCAACCACTCCAAGTAAGGCGAACCAACGCAGCCATGTCTAATGCATAGCATCAAGCGCCACAGGAGCCGGAACAACGACTCCAACCCAAACCACAACTTCTGTCGCTCAAACCACGACCACTTCAGCACCGACGACAAGTGCAGTATCAGGTACAACGAGCACTGCCGTAGAGACGACGAGCACTGCCGCGGCGACGACGAGCACTGCAGTGGCGGGTACGACGAGCACCGCTGTGGAGACGACGAGCACTGGCGCAGCGACGACGAGCACTGCGGTGGCGGGTACGACGAGCACGGTTACGGCGACAACGAGCACGGTTACGGCGACAACGAGCACTGGCGCGGCCACAACAAGCACTGCCGCGGCGACGACAAGCACCGCTGCGGCGACGACGAGCACTGGCGCGGCAACGACGAGCACTGCGGTGGCGGGAACGACGAGCACCGCGGCGGCTACGACAAGCACTGCGGTGGAGACGA
>JAIYDP010000030.1 GCA_027487435.1 Verrucomicrobiaceae bacterium
AGGCTAAAAAACCCCCCCCCCCCCCCCCCTCAACCTTTGATAGAGGACGGCGAAAGCAATGCAGATGTAGGCCTGCGCGATGGCGTAGCGCGCCTGGACCTCCTCGTCGGCGCTAACGGCGCTGACGCGCTCTGTTAAGTGGACCCAATTGCGCGTCAGGTGCAGCACCGACGTCGCCATCTCCGCGCGTCCTGCGGCGGTCACTTGTCAATCAGCGCAGCGGGGTGACCGTGATGGAGGAGGTCAAGCGCCACCAAGAGACACAGTTTTGTGGTGGCAAAAAGCTGGCCGTGCGTCGATTCGTCGGAGGGGCCCTTCTCAACCACAAATGAGCGCTGGGACTTAAACAAAGCGTCCATCGCAAACAACAGGTCCCCCTGGGGGAGGGTCAGGTGTCATTTCTAAAAATAGAAACGCGGTAGAGGGCGTCGGCGGCCTGGTCGTTTTGAAGGCGGAGGCGGGTGAAGTCGAGTTTGAGGTTGCGCTTGGAGGACTTAAAAGACCCTCTTCGTCTGTCTGTTAGAAACGGAAGGCAAGGGGTACAAGAAGGCGGCTGGGTCGGAGGTTGTGGGCGAAAAAGGAAAACTTTTGAGTTTGTCAAATAAGGGGGGGGGGGGGCTGAAGAGGAGGGCCACCTCGCGAAGAAAGGGAGGACTTCCAACTTTTCGTCCGAGAGGATATTTTCTAAATGGCCTCGCAAGTATGAGCTGCTCATAGTCCCATCCGAATTAGTCGTTTTGAAAAGCTGCCTTGACGCCGCCGCATCCTCGCGGCTGTTTTGCTTTCGGGCCGCCTCATTCTCCGGGAAGAGGCTGTCGTCAGCCCGGAGGGCGTCTTTCGCCCTCGGAGGGTTGTAAAGGCGCGAAAGAACTCCATTTGCGGGGGTCGAGGGTGCCATCCCGTCGCCGCAAAGGGGGGACATCCGGAAAATGACATCCCTTGTCAGGCCCGCCTTGGGAGGAGGCTCCTGCGCTGAAAGGGTTGGGACAAGGGGCTCTCTCAGTACCTTTTGCTTTGGAGCTTTTCGGGCGTCGCGGGGGGCGCATGATGATGTCGACGATGACGGAGTCGTCGATGACGCTCGTCACGTCGTCCAACGTCGCTTCGCCGTCGAGGAGCGACCCCAAAGTTGAGAGCAGGAGCGATGAAGGGGCATCTGCGCGTGATGGCACCTGCTCATACAAAGAGGCGCGGATTTCTTTCGCTAACGCTTCACGCGTGCCCATCAGGACATCTATTAAAAATAACAATCAATGTTGTGCTTTAGAACTCAAAATTCCAAAGTATTGTCTGTTAAATGATCGCTGTCGCCCTTCTCGCTGTTTTTGTGCAACTGTCCAGTGCTCAGGAGACGCTGGACTTGTTCATTAGCGCAGCTCCAAGCAGCCCCAATACTCTTTGTACCCTCGCAGAGCCATGCTCGTTCGAGCGATCTTTTGCCGTCGCAAGCGCTTCGAACGCGTCCGCTCTCAACGTCTCCCTTGTCTCTGACTTGTCTCTAAGCCCTTCCACCATCAGCTGCATCACTTTGCACCCGCAGCTTCGCTCCCTCACCATATCCTCCCTCACCAAGCGCACTCTGTCCTCTTTTAACTTCAGCGTCCTCTGCCCCTTCAACCGCTCCCGGCTGACCTCGTTGTCCTTCCAAAACATCATCCTCTTCCTTCCCGAAGATGGCGTCTCCTTCAACTCTTGGAAAGCACCCTCACCCATCTCTTTCTCCCTCACAGGCCTCTCCGTCACCTCCGCCACGAGCTGCGCCCCCCTCACCCTCCCCATCGCCGACGTCCTCATCGCCCGCACGTCCTTCGACCGCACGTGCCTCCTCATCACCGACTCAACCACCACAATCGTCTCTTCCACCTTCACAACTCCCCGCGTCATGCGCGGGTCGCGCCTAGAGGCCGCCATTACCTTCCTGAACTCAACTTTCTTAATCCTTAACTCTCTTTTCAGCCGCGTGCAAGCAACCGCCATCGCCGCATACGGCAGCGTCGGCCACGTCGCGCACACATCATTCCAACACATCACCTTCGCCGCGATCGAATCCGCCGTCGACGCCTCTTTTCCAAACTCCCGCGGCTCTCTTTTCCTCGAGAATTGTGAGTTCTTTAACGTCAGCGTCCGCGCGGTGCAAGTGAACGAGCAGTTTTTGGCCGCCGCCAATTGCAACTTTCGCCTTTGCGGAGACCTGTACCCCCCCCCCCCCCACACACATCATTTGCAACGACTGTTTGACCAAATTTGATCGCACCCCCCCCCCTTGTGCTCAAGTTGTTCTCCACTCTAAAATTATTATTCACGTGCTCGTCAGCTGAGTTAAAAGTACCAATGATTTCTTTCATTAACGTCGTTGACATTCCCCAATCTGACCCCCACGCGTAGTGCGAGCTCGAGCACTGGCGGCGCCATTTCCGTCCGCGCCCGCAGCGCTGAGATAACAAACTCAACTTTCATTTCCTGTTACAGCAACTTTAACGGCGTCGGCGGCTTCCAAGGCGGCGCGGTTGCGGTCGTCAACAATTTTGGCTCCCAGGCGACCCTTTCGATAACAAATTGCTCGTTTTTCGACTGCAAATCCATCAGCGCGGGTGCGATCTACGTCTACATGGCGCGGCTGTTCGTAACGAACTCAATTTTCTCCAATTGTTATTCTTCCAGCAGCGGCGGAGCCATTGAGGCGCTCGACGCGGTGCTACACATTTCGAACACCCTGTTTGTTAACAACACGGCCGAAACGCAAGGCGGCGCCATCTCCGTAACAAGCGACAAACAGAAGCTCGTTCTGTTATTTCAAAACACCTTCCGCAACAACGTCGCGCCAAAAGGAAGCCACCTCAGCATCACCGACGTCTCCGTCCTCGTCTTCGCGCAGGGGTTGTTTGAGCGCGGCATCCACTCCCGCGGCGCCGCCCTCTCGCTAACAGGCGGAAGGTTTCTCTTTTTTAACTCGACCTTTCGCGACTTGATCGGCTTTGGGCGCGCCGCGGGTGCGATCTCGCTTACGCTTGCTTCGTCTGTTATCACAAACTGCACCTTCGTCCAGCTTATCGCCGACACGGGGGGGGGGGTCGCAAGTTTTGGCTCGACGCTGGAGGTGGTGAATTCGTCGTTTTCAAATTGCGAAACGCGGCGGGGAGGGGCGATGTATTCGCAGGCTTCATTCTTGTCGATTACGGACACAAAATTCGAAAACTGCCGAAGCACGCAGGGGGGGGTGCTTTTTTTCAACCCGTCGCGTGTGTTTGTGTCCTCGTCGTTTATTTTCGGGTCGAACGCCTCCGAGGGAGGTGTGCTGTTCAGCGGAGCTGCCACGGTCAACTTCTCCAACGTCGTGATCGCAAGGAGCTTCGCAATCAACACGGGGGGGTGTTTCCACTTGACCGGCGGCCAGTTCGCCATGGACGGACTGACTGTCTCCGACGCCTTCGCCAACGACGGGGGGGTTGTGTACGCACTTGGAGCCTCTGTGACTGGAAGCAGGTCGAACTTCTACGGCAAGGGCACGTGCGGCGAGAGGGGGTGTGCCATCACGATGTCCGCAGGCAAAGTTTTCTTAACAGATATTTCCATTTTGGATTTTGGGAACGGCGAGAATGACTACGGGGCCATTACTGTCTTCGAGCGGGCCACGTTCAACGCGACGCGACTGACGATGCGCAGAAACAAAGCGAGGCAGGGGGCTGGCATCTACGCGATCAGCTCCTCCATCGACCTCGACAGCTGCGTCATGGAAAACAACGCTGGCGTCGCTGGTGATGGCGCCGTCCTGATCGAAGGCTACAGCGTCGCAAACATCCGGTATTGCAACTTCTCGGGCGAGTCTGCCCCCCTATTTATCCGCGTTGGAGACCGCGCAGACCTCATCCGAGTCTCCGTCACGTCCTCCGCCTTCTCAGCGCCCATTGGCGAGAGCGTCGTCGTCACAAACAGCATCGACCCCTCCTTCGTCGCCATGCAGTTCACCGACTCAACCTTCACCACCGGCATCATCTCAGCCACCTCCTCAACCCTCGAGTTCCTCCACTGCAAGTTCGTCGAGGCCACCCTCTCCGCCGACGACTGCCTCGTCCGCGTCGCCCTCTCAAACTTCTCCAACGCCATCATCACGTCAGACTTCGGCGCCGTCGACTTCATCGCCATCGCCTCCGTCTTCGAGGCCACCACCTTCGAGCTCGTCCTCACAACCCTCGTCGGCTCCTTCGTCGACGCCTCCTCCTCCTTCGCCGGCGCCGCGCGCATCTTCTCGTCCATCGTCCGCGCCCCCGCCACAAGCCTCAACATCAGCAACTCCCCCGCGAACACGTCGCTGTTCCTCCCCCTCTCCCGCGCGTACGTCCTGGCGGCGTGTTGGGACACGGCCGTTGACGGCGCGACCGTCACGACGCAGCTGACGTTTGCACCCC
>JAIYDP010000260.1 GCA_027487435.1 Verrucomicrobiaceae bacterium
CACCACACCCACCACACCCACCACACCCACCACACCCGCCGAATCGCCAGCATTCTTGGAGAAAACCCCGCGCTAGATGCACACTACAAAGGGAGCGTTTCGGCAGCTTGCTGATCCACCCGCGCTCTTCACCACACCGCTCACGGCAGGATGGCCATGTACTTACCCTCGGCATCATGGAAAATAATACTGCTGCTGAGATGCTTAAGGGCAAAGTAATTATTAGTAGGTGAATTTCAATTTCAGCCTCTTTATTAGCTTACGAGCATTTTGTTGAAACTCTTTAGATGGGCAATGTCTTTCAGGTATCCTGTGAAGGGTGGTTTAAAAGATATTGCAAGCCGTCTGGAATGCATAAGCACACTCCCACAAATCCTGCGGTTTTATGGTTTTGTTGACTGGGTTTGTGCCTCCACCACGCTTATGAAGCTAGGAACGAATCGCTCGCTTACTCCGGCAATGAATGCGAAAAGGTAATGCAGCCACATCATACGCGTAGGGTCAGTAACAGATGAACTAAAACTCGCCGCCGACTCTTTGGTCATAAAGCCAAGAATAAATCCTGACTTGATTGCTATTGTAATGAAACCTGCCCCCAAAACGCCCACAATTATCCTAGTGACTCCCTCGAGGTTATGAATTAACCTTCCGGCCCCCATGTCGTAATCCCTCTTTGAAGCGGACATGAGAAGAGAGAGCATCGCTCCAAATGCTCCTGTAAGAGAAAACATCAACAAATCCCAACAATCACGATTTAACCAAGATGAAGTTTTTGCAATTGGTTCCTCTCGCATAAACATGTCAATTTTCTGCGATAAATTTGAAAAATTATCCTCAATTTCTTTTTGACTAGATGCAGAGAGTTTGTTGCTTAATTTTTGTAAATCATCGCGTAAAGCGGTCACTTCGGATTTTTCCGTCTTGATCTTCTTCTCCCGGTCGTAAAGCTGCTTACTGTTAGAATCAATTGCTGCTTTCTGAGCAGCCAACGAATCGATTATAGCCTCAGCTTGCGGAAAAGTCTTCTTCATTTCATCAACTGGCAAACTAATATCCGTTATTATTTTAACTGCTGAAAACTCTAAATCACGAAGTGCTTGTTCCCGCTTACCATCGTAATTATATGAATAGATCACACTAAACACCATTGCAAGAATCAAACAAACAGCTGATGCCCAGAGCGCCCCAGAAAGAAGGTATGAACGTCCAAGATCATTGGATCTCGCCTTGAGAAAATTCTGAGCTGTGAGGATAGCAGAACGTGCAGCTATGCTACGTGGATCCTGCGCACCAGAGTCGACATGAATCCATTCGTAAGTTCTGCCAAGTGCTTCTGCAATCAAGCGTCTTGTGGATCGCAGTTGTGAATGTCTTCTTCTCATCTTAGAGAAGTCGCAGGTGCCTTCATCAATGTGACGACCTCTATCAAATTCAGCCCAGCTTTTGAAAAAAATGCGTATGGGGTGATACCATTTTGGGGATGGCTGCCTCAGGTTATTTGACAGTGTTTCGAGATGAACAATATCGTTAAGAATTAAATTAAAATCGTTAGGAAAACACTCGGCTTTTGATGGTGAATTTGCATACCTGAAATCAGCATACGAATTCCTAACTACCACCTGTTTCGTTTCCGCAACTGTCTGTGGGTTATTCGTTGCCGCTTGGGGCTGATTTGGCTGATCAGGCATCAAAACAGTAGCCTCAACTGTCTGTGTATTAGTAGTTACAGCTTGGGGCTCATTCGGCTGATCAGACTTCAAATCATTACTAGCTATAGCAGTAGGTAAAAAATACCATTGAATGCTGAATTCCTCATCCAAATAAACGACGAAACAAGGTTTTGTCTTATCACTTGGGGAGCCTTCTTGAAAGATCAAGTCAACGACCCAACGTTTTAGTTGTGGGTCTCTTTTGCCCTCTATTAGCCAGTGTTCTATTGTTTCCATCTTCAATTTAATTTGCAATCAGGTGATTTTCTAGGATTTGTCTAAACTCCACTCCCTAAATACCCACTTATGAACAAAAGTGGCGCTTAGTCTCATGAATGGTAGTTAATCTATTCTGAGCTTTAATAAGAGACCATAAAATATTCAGCACCGATCAACGTGGAGAAGTGGGTGCGGTTAGCTTGCGTGGCTTGATTTTGCCGTTTAGAGAGAATATGTGGAGGAATTCCCTCCAGCAATATGAGACTGTCTTTTATTTCATTATTTCGACAGAGAACGAAAATGATCACCGCTTCCGAAACAATAAGATATTTTTCGTACACCCAATCCTTTTGTGGGCTAGGAATTTGGTAATAAATCTCAGAAAATGCTTTTTCCTGACTTTCATCGCCGACTTCAAGTTTAATACACAATACCTCATGATTGCTTCCAAATATTTTCATGGCATTAATGATTCAGTTGATAAATGGATTATCTCTGGGATTTCCAGAGTCTTTTTTACGTCTTGTAGAGTTTGGTGATGCGGCCCATTTCTTAATCGTGTCGAGTCCCTTCTGATATTCTTTCCTAAATTTGGTAGAGTCTTGCATCAAGCTAAGAGTACTTCCAAGGGGTAACAGTGTTCCCTCAGGGCTAACTAACCATTCCTGAGCAAGAAATCCGAGCGCCAATGGCTTGTCAAAACTCTCTTTCATGGAAACGCCCCGCTCTGAGCGACCAGCAGTCTGAAACGATGCACCTGGGAGAAGATATCCTCCATAGATATCTTCGGACGCAAGCCTTTCCAGACGGCGCTCTCTCGCTGTAATTTGATTTTCTGCTTTCTTCAACTCAAGTTCATTTAGTCTTGCTTGCAGAGCCTTGATTCTGGGATCATCAGATGGTTCTGATTCTCCAACATCGGGCAGGACAGTCTCTGAATCGCCACCCGTTCCCTTCAAGAGAGCGATCTTATTCTTAGTTTCTTCGATCATCGCATCGTATCCTTCGGTGTTGGCCGCTGACAAGGTTGGTGATTGGGGTGCGCTTCCTACTGAACCTGAAAACGCGGAAGCCTTGCTGAAAGCCAGAGTCACGGTCGCGCCTTTGACGCGGTACACTCGAGTGATCACACGGACCAGCAATGGATTTGTTCCGGCTTGTTGTGCCCTGCGTTTTAGTATATCCATATTTTTCACTCCCCAGTTCATGATAATTTGCTCCATGTCTTTGTCAGGAAGTCCCTGTGATTCTGCGCCGCTGAAAACCGCTGACCCCGTAGCACTTTGCGCACCAACTGCCGACATCGCAACTGGAACAGAGTTAAGAGGAACTGCAAGTGACAAACCTCCACGTCTATCAAGTTCGAACGAATAACTCGGAAACGCGGCAAGAGGCGCACGATGGTAAGATGGTGCATCCTCAAGTTCCGGGCTTCCCTCATAATGAGCATCGTAATTTCCTTTGGGTATAGGAATTCGGTCAAACTTATTAAGTAACGGAAGAAAACCCTTACTATTCCAAGTTTTAATTTCTGTATTGACAGTATTATCGACCAAATATACATCACCCGGTCTGAGGTCTTGCTCCAACGGATAAACTGGCATTAATTGACTTGCTCTTACCGTCAAACACCAATCTTTGGCAACCCGTTCAAGTGACGATTGAGGTGAAGAATGACAACCAACTGATAACAGTATCAATTGGAGAGATAATACCTTCGTCAGTGATGGAGCCAGGTTAGAAAATACTTTTTGATTCATGTTTTATTATATAATTTGATAATTTCGTTAGATTTGCATCAAAAAGTTTTACATATCACGCCTATTAATTGACGGCATGCGTAAAGGGTTAGTGAGAGCTTTCCCTTTTCGTTACCTTGTCGCCTAAGTTGCTGCGGTTGGTGGATTTGATGCGTTGGGTTTCTCTGCTCGCTGGAGGATTAAGTTGGCGCTGTGATTGGCGCAGAGGTTGTTGACAAAAACAAAATCTCATTTCTCCGCGAGGCTAAGGGTTGGGGAGGTCACTCTTGTTGGTATGACATTCCTGTCCATATCACCTGCGAGGGTGAAGGTGAGGTCTTTGAGGAAGACGGGATCGTCGAAATACCAGCCGTGAGAAATGGGATCGACGATGGGGTTGGTGGTGGGGTGGGCTTTGAGGAAGCGGGCACCGCAATCGACACCGACGGCTTTGGCGGGGGCATTTTCTGGAAGTCCTACACGGCCTGCGCGTGGAGCCACACCAACGCGTTTAACGTTGGAGAGTTTTAGAACACTGTCGTAGGGATTGTAGTAGTTGGTGAGGCGGACGCAGTGGCGATAGAGGGAGTTCGAGTTCGAGGAGCAATCGGCCATGTCCTTGGAGGCCACATCGGCGGCGACGAAGCAGATTTGACTGACGCTCCAGTTCGTCTTGGCAATCTTGTCGCGGTCATCGGCATCGTCGAAAGCTTCGCGGATGATGAAACCGCCAGTGGAGTGCGCGAGGAGATGGAGATTGATGGTGCAGCCTTGTTTCACCAGAGCCGCGAAGGTGGTGATGCAGTCATCGACGAGTTGGAGGGCGACGCGGCGGGCATCGCTGCGGTCTTCGAGGTAATTCGCGGCGTTACCTTTTGCGGGCCAATCGAAGCTGAGGAACTCGCCTTGGTAGCCAGCCTGAGCGAGTCCGGTGCGGATGCTGCGGTGACGTTGGATGAGGTCTTCTTGGGTGACATTGTAGCCGTGGACGAAAACGACGAGGTCATCGCATTTTTGGGCTTTTGGAGTTCCGACGAGATCAGTGATGAAGGTGGTACGGTTGATTTCGTGAGAGGGATTCGGGCTATGGGTCTGTGGAACTTTGAGGAAGCGCGTAGGTCCCGGTTCGCTGGAAAACGAACCGCCTTTAATGGCACGGGTGCAAACAATATAGTCGGACATGATGTTAGGGGATATAATTGATTATGTGTAAACTCTGATGTGTTTTTGATATGAGAATCACCCCCCCACGCTGATCTCCGCGACGTTACTCCACTGGCCGATGCGTTGGGAGTCTAGGGTGTAGATGGCACGGTATTTCCATTTGGCGGCGGTGGCGGGGAGGGGTTCGGTGTCGATGTAGTTGGGGCGGGTGTCCATGGCGAGGAAGACCCAGATGCCGTTGCCACGATCCACTTGGATTTCGATGGCTTCTTGCCCATTCTTTGACCAGATGACTTCGACCTTGCCGCCGTTGAGGCGGAGGGAGATTTCTGGGATGAGGGTGGATGGATCATCGTCAGCAGAATCTGGGCCGACGATGCCTAGGGCTACGCCAGTGGCTTCGAGGTAGTTTGGGCTGGACTTGATGCGGCGGACGAGTTCGCGGAAGCGGGTGAGGATGCCGGGACTCACCGTGTTTGGCTGTGGGGTAGGCAGCGAGGGGGTGACTGGTAACGTTGCGGTGGCACTGCCGCTCAATAGGTGATTCTTGTAGGAAACCCACTGGCTGGCGGCGTTTCGCATGGAAACCGTGTAATTCAGGGTGTAGCGAAACCAGTTCGCGTCTTCCTGCTGGGATGTGACATCGGCGGGAGTGAGGCCAAGGTTGTCTGCATAGCCGCCGATGGTGTCGCGGAAACGCTCAAAAAGGGCGGCTTTTCCTTCGTCGTCGCTGGGGATGTAGTCTTTTTGCATACTCGTTAATTTTTTGGTGAATTTTACGATTGAATGGCGATTACTGAATGGCTCATGGGTTCCCGTGAGAGACTCATGGGCTCCCGTGAGAGACTCATGGGCTCCCGTGGGAAACTCATGGGCTCCCGTGGAAGACTCATGGGCTCCCGTGGAAGACTCATGGGCTCCCGTGGGAGACTCATGGGCTCCCGTGGGAGACTCATGGGCTCCCGTGGGA
>JAIYDP010000420.1 GCA_027487435.1 Verrucomicrobiaceae bacterium
CCCCCCCCACACCATCAAGCCCTGAAAGGGCGATCCAGGGCAAGGTCACAGGAGTCAGGAAAAAACCGTGGCGGCGTCTTTCCAAGCGCCATGCCAATCGCGTGAGGCAAAGCCTTTTACGCGACGCGACGTGACACAACAATCAAAATTCCACTTGATCTCCTTACATGTTTCGCTTACTTTTTCATCATGAAAGCGACCCTTACTTCCAAAGGTCAGATTACCATCCCCATCGATGTGCGCAATCGCCTCCACCTCAAGCCCGGCGATGTCTTAGAATTTGATCAAACAGCTCCCTTTCTCAAGGCGACAAGAACCATTTCTGCCGATGCTTGGGATCAATTTGGCGAAGCAGCGTCCGATCCTTGGGCAGGCATGAGCACCCTGGACATCATGGATGAATTGCGTGGCCCTGTGGAACTCCCGCCGCAACGAGACACCGAGAACTGTGGCACAGAATAAACTTCCCTCTGCTCTGGTATGCGCACGGCTCTCGATAGTTCAGTCCTCATTCTTCTCTCCCGCCGGCAACCCGGCTGGGAAGCATGGCGCAGCTGCCTTCAGAGGGCTGTGGCAGAAGGCGAATTGCTCATCTCTCCCGTAGCATTTGCTGAGTTCTCCATCGCTTATCCCAGCATGGAAGCGGCCTGGGCCGACTTGGATCGACTTCACATTTTTTATGATCCCATCAGCCCAGCAGCAGCCTATCTCGCGGGGCAGATCTTTTTGCGCTATCGACGTGCGGGTGGACCACGCCTGCATCTGATTCCCGATTTTCTGATCGCAGCCCACGCCAGTGTGCAGGCCGATCGCCTCGCCGCTCTCGACCGCGGCTACCTCCGCACCTATTTTCCCGACTTACCGATTCTCTTCCCGCCAGAGGAAAGTGCCTAGTAAGCAGTGAGCAGTGAGCGGCACAGGCCTTACGCGAGCAGCCTGTCCAACGAGCGGTGGAGCCGCTGCGCGGCCCTCTACTCTTCCCATAGAAAGGCCCAGCGCCTCTGCCACGCGATGTTCCAAACATCAGCACATCATCCGCGCCGTCGGCTCCCACAAGTTCAACGCCCGATGCTTTGCGTATCAGGCAATGAATTCCTTGATGCTGCCGGTTTGGTCGAGCTTTTTGCGAGACATCTCAAGGTCGAGATCGCCATAATGCTTGATGGGATTTCCATGAGCATTGAGCAGAGTGGTATACCAGTTGCCAATGGTCTTGTGTCCTTTGGTGCCATGATAAGGCACACGGAAGTAGCGACCGGCGATGTCGAGGTTGCAGTTGTTTCCTGCCATGATGACGCACGGAGCCTCTAAGCCAAAGCCGTGATGGGTCTCGCCGCCTTCGGGGAAATACATGATCATGGTGTTGTCGAACATGCTGCCTTTACCCTCCGGAACCGCCTTGAGACCTTCGACTATGCGGGCAACTTGTTGAATCTGGCCAATGCGGATGTTCTCGCGCACTTTATCGCTGGACACTCCGCTGTAACCTCCGCCGTGCCCAAGGGAATGGATCGAAATGAGGTCGCCCTCGTTGCCGGGAAGTCCGCGGATCGGCGTAGAAAGTTCATCAATCGTGTAGGTCACTACGTTCGTCAAGCCAGTGACGAGCGCGGCGATGAGAATGTCGGTCATAGCTGACTGCTTCTCGGGATAGCTTGCATTGATCCCGCCATTGGCATGGATTTTGTTGATTTGGGGGATGTGTTTGCCGATGATGTCGGCCATTTTCGACAGCTTGAGGTTGCGCGAGACGGTCGCTTCGATCGAGTCGATGTGGTTGCTGAGTTTGAGCTTCTCGTAGCCCTTGAGGATGCCGGCTTTAAAGGATTCCTCGCTTTCTAGGAATTTGAACATGGCATTGTCCGTATCCACGATTCCCGGATTGGTGACGGCACCGAAGAGTTCGTTAAAAGCGGTCTGTGGGTCTGCGTAGCAGTAGTTTCGCTGGTGCGGG
The DNA here is from genome assembly GCA_027487435.1 of Verrucomicrobiaceae bacterium. GTDB lineage: Bacteria > Verrucomicrobiota > Verrucomicrobiia > Verrucomicrobiales > Akkermansiaceae > UBA956. Next base: position 1,955 of record JAIYDP010000420.1, read on the forward strand.
CCGGAGGCGGAGTAGCCGGAAACAATACCGCTGCGGAAGGCCGAGTAGTTGCCGGTCAACGATAGCTCGACGTGACCGAAAGGAGATGGGAAGAGCTTGGCGAGTTCGAAATCGATCGTAGCGCGTTTGATGCCGCTTAGCGAATTTTTGTTGGATTTGTAGGCACCCATGATCGAAGAAAACGAGTAATGACCATTCTCGCTCATCATGCAGGATAGCCCCTGGAGGATGCAGAGGTTGTCTTTATGTTTGTCGAGAGCGCGCAGATAGACGGGCAGTTCGCGGTCGCGCAAATCCAGTTCAAACGGCAGTTTCTTGTCCTCCAGGGCTTTCTCTTGCGCGGTTAGACTCGGCAGCGCGACTTCGTTAGGCCGCTCACCATTGGATTTGCGGATGAAGACAAAACGCTTGGGAAACGCTTGCTGTGCGGGTGTTGCGCCGAATGCGTTAAAGAATGGCGTGAGCGAAAGCGCACCTGTGCCAAGAACGGTTGATTTGAGAAAGTCTCTTCTGTTTTTCATAAGATTAGTTTATTGGTTTGCGATAGATAAATGAGTCGGAAGTGAGCAGTGAAACAATGACCGCATCAAAGCTGCCACCGCTTTTCAGGTAAGCTTGGTCGGCATCAATGAGGGTTTTGGAGTCGGAGAGGACTTCATTGCGCCCCATGAAATAGCGGAAGGCGTGGCGGATGATGGACTGCCGGACTTTGGAGGATTTGCTGAGTCGCTCGGCGAGGTCGATGGCATCACGGAGATCGCCATCCAACTTCGGATCGTCAGTTCCTTCGAGGCGTCCGGTAGCATTGACTGGTAGGGTTTTGTAAATATCGCGCAGATCATCGGAAACGGCACCTTTTTCAGGCATTTTTTTGATGAGATTGTCTGGGTGTTCGAGAAACTCCTCGGTGCGATAGCGTCCGAAATCGTCGTACATTTCAAAGGTAGTTCCGAGTGGATTCATTTGAACGTGGCATTGCCAGCAATACGTTTCCCCGGTTTTTTTATCTAGCCGTTGGCGTAGCGTTTTATGATGGTCTTCAGGAATCACGGCATCTACGGTGACGGGGACATCAGGGATGCTGCCGGCAAGGAGTTTTTCCCTAACCCATTTACCGCGCCTGACGGGATCAGTCTCAGTGTTAGCAGCGAAGGCGATCAGCCAGGCAGGGTGAGTCAGGATGCCTTTGCGATGCTGCATTTTGGCAGGTTGCGTGGTGGGATAGACCCAGGTTGCCAAATCTAGGTTGAAGGACTTTGCCACCTCGGCTCCACCGAGCTTGGCACCGGTGCGTGTCTGCGCAGCACTTGGGACTCCAAAGACGGCGGAGTAGGGAGCTGAGACCGCAAGACCTTTGCCCAGTCGTTCCGTGTAGTTGGCCATCATGCTTTTGAATAACTTCGTGAAATCCGTGCGACCTCCTACTTTTCCAATCACCTCAAGTTGCAGGCCAGGCATGGGATTCTCTTTGAGGAAGGGAAGGTGTTCTCTCAGCTTTTCGGCATCGAAGTTCTGCCAGTCCTTATCCTTGAAGTAGTTGTAAATTTTATGAATCCGCTCAGATGATTCAGCCATTGCCTTATTATCGCCATTATGGAAGACATAGAACTCTTCCGTGGTAAGCAACTTTTCAAACACATTCCGATCTTGATTCAGGATAAATTCCACAAGCATGTCCGCTTCGTTGACGAAACGCGTGTTATTCTTCGAGTATTCGCCACCAAAGCGTTTGTTGTCTTTGAAAATCGGCAGCATGGCGGGATAACCGAAAAATTCGCGGAAGAATCGGAGTTTGCGAATGGGAAGGTTGGTTAGGCTATCAGGCCCTACCGTTTCATCGACGACGTAATATTGGCTTCGCACTTTGAGCATCCGCTCGACTTCGCGCCGATAATCTTCCCGAGTGCTCAGCTTTCCGTTTTTGACGGCTTCTAACAGTTCCTTGTCCGGACTGCTGTCTGTCAAGGCATAGGCAAGCGCGTAACTCGCATCCCGTGGCGAGAGCATTTTGCGTCCGTGCTCATCAGCCGTTCCTTCGCCGAATTCCTGACGATAAACAAAATCGGATCGGAGTATGATGGTCTGGATAAGTCGATCGACTGTCTTTTCGTTGCCGATTTTGGGAAGATAGGTTTTGGTCAACGTGATGTATTCTTCTTTCTCCTTCGGTGATGGCTCACGCTCCATGATTTTGATGAACAACTCATCTACGAGCTTGCCGAAAGTCTCATCGGAAATAACGGTCTTTTCACGCTGACGACGGAATTCGTCGCTCCACTCGGCCATGCACTTTTCAATGATGACGGCGAATGTATCCCCCGCTTTGCGATGCTTGAGCAGGGCGGAACGAATGGCTTCCAGCTCGGATGGTTTCGGAGTTGTGACAGTGACGGGCTTGACTTTCCACCGCCTCATGGCCTCCTCCATGTATCCACGAAGCCAAGTCACACGTATCATGATGGTTCGCTCACTTAAGCCTTGATAGAACCATTCTTCTTCGGCGAGCAGGATGAGTTTTTCGCGGTCGAGACCCTCCTTCGTATATTTCTTAAGGGTGGTGATGATTTTATCAATTTCATCGTTCGGGGGTCTTCTGACATCAAAGTTTTTATCGGGCTCTTCAATCGGACTCCGCTTGGTTGCGACAAAAGTAGGCAGCATTTTCTCGTGCTTCTCCTTGAAGATATCGCGCAGCAATTCCTCGATGTTGGTCTTCAAGTAACTCTCGCGGGATGAGAGAATCTTTTGGTGTTCAAATTGCGGAGCCATGATCGCAGCCGCCGTGGGGATACCGATTCTTTTGTTGACGATGTAGGCGGCGGCTTGTTTGGCATTCGTGTGCATCGTCAAGAGATGACCGCTCTCCAGCGTGGTGGTGTCGTAGTAGCGGACACCGCTATGGGTCGGCAGGAGGAACGGATTGGTCAGATTGACGCTGCGATTGCTGCCACCAATGACCGACTGATTCTTGCCGTCGATGCTCATGTTCGACTTGAAGTCAAGCACTCGATTGAACTTCGCGTTAAAGATGAATTCGCTAATCAACCAGCGGCGGTCGGAGGTGTAGCCGGGGAGATCTTTGTATTTACCGGAAAACAATTTATCGTGATCGACTTTATTGCCATATTCCGGCATGCGTAATTTTTCCTCAAGCTTCGAGGCATTGTTGGCGTGAAGCACTCCCGCCAGCCAATTTTCCAATTGCTTGCGCTCCTCCACAGTGGGTTGATCTTTTTTCTTGGGTGGCATTTCCTCGAAATGCACCCTTTCGTGCATCCGATTCATCACATCCAGCAGCGTGTCCAAGGGCAATTCTTCGAGATTATCGAGACGGAACTTGCCTTTTTCGGTTCCCTCTTCGTGGCAGTCGATGCAATAGGAACTAAGAATCTCCGCGATCTTTGGATCGACTTTGTGGTTCCCCGGTTCTGCGATCAGATACGTGGTGAAGGTGAAAAAAACAAATAGGAATCGCGAGGGCATTGGATTACGTAGGTTCTAACTGGAAGATGTTTGCTTATGGTGTACTCATTCACTTGCCGATGATTCAACCCTTTACGGATGGCAAAGGATCATTGAGATGATGGAAACAGTAGAATACGGCTATTCAGTTTGGCAAGAACGCGTTACTACTTGTTTCGCAGGCTGTAAATAAATTTCTCACTTTAGAACTGATCTAGTAATCCCCAAGTTATTGAGGTCGAGATTCAAGTAGAACGCCGCCATCACCCGCCTCCCAACCCATTTCAGGAATCAGCGGAAGCAGTCCATCCCACGCGCCAAGGGCGCAAAAGGCGGTGGCGATGGGAAGCGGCAGATGCGGGTAGTCCATCCCACGCGCCAAGGGCGCATAACATGCCAGCCTAGGGCATCGCCCTAGGAAAAGACACCACCACACAACCAAGCCCTGAAAGGGCGCAAAAGGCGGTGGTGATGGGAAGCGGCAGATGCGGGTAGTCCATCCCACGCGCCAAAGGCGCAAAACATGCCAGCCTAGGGCATCGCCCTAGGGAAAGACCCCCCCCACACAACCAAGCC
>JAIYDP010000126.1 GCA_027487435.1 Verrucomicrobiaceae bacterium
AGTCTGATGAAATTCAGTCGCTATTTGAGTAATAACCCAAGTCGAGTCATACAGCTAAGCGAGTGGTTAACGCAAGGCGCACCTGCGGATGCGGGTGCCTGCATCGCACTACGAAAATACTGCTGTTACGACAAACGCAAACGCCTCAATTTCCACCAAAAAAAGGACAACATTGCTTAACTTGACGCGTATGCCTTATGCGGTCAATCTCGGCCCAGAATGTATCTTCCTCGAAACGCTCGTAGTCGCAGGAAGAGAACATCGCGAGGTTGTGCAGGGCATCCGCGAGGGCTCCGCAGTATCGGATGAATCGCAACTCTCGACTCCAGTACCGTGGGCTGATGATGCGCCACCTGGGCAAAGGGTGTGTCACCGACTGCAATCCTCGAATCTCAAGCATCGCCGAGTAAAGCAAGTAGTTGTAGGCCAACTTCCGATTCGGAGTGACTGGAACTGGTGTGCGCATGGGTTTGGGCGTCTATCGATGAGCGCATGCATCACTACCCGCGGCGGCGAGCGTCGATCACGCGGTTGGTGTTGTGAATACGGGAAATCATCGAAACAGGGCGACTGGTAGGGGTTGTGTTGACGCGGCTTGTTAGCCATTAGGTATTAAGTATGATTCGTTTTGGATTGCGCTTGTCGGCTACAATCTGAATCAAATCTCCGACCCGCTTTTCGTGGATTTCGATCTCACTAAAACTCTTTTTAACTTTGTATGAATTACAGTCCACAATGAAAGTGATTGTCACATCCCGCATGCCACTTCTTGCGCCGCTAAGCTTCTCTATAACGGCATCCACTAGAATTCCATTCGCCGCAATGCCAACTGATCTCCGCCACCACGCTATAGATCCAAGGAAGATCATCGGCGTAGCAATCATCGGATATAAATAAGATATAGCTTCTGCCTTTGTTCTTGAACCACGACTTCCAAGACGGAAGTCCGTCTGACTTTCCAAGAGCCACCATCCCCATAGTGCTGCTATCATAAACCCAGCTGTGAATAGGTAGAGCTTGGCGCTAACGTCTTTAATTTCACGATTGGTGGTCATATTGTCTTGGCGAACAGATTATATTCGTATCCACCCGTGAGCGTATATCACGTCGGGAGTGGATGAGGTTAGCTTTGAGGATTTTATCGGTTTTGCAAGGTTTTTCTATCATATCGTACTTAGATCCGGCTTTCGAAAGTGGGAACTGGTGGGGCGGCATTCCAAAGCGGATATCCCGACTGAAAACTTCAAGTGCCCATTCATTCACAACTCGTTGATCCTGCGAACTACAATATAAACGCATAAGGCGTAGAGCAGCTTGCCCGTGACACCCGGAATCGTTCAACAACCGATAGGTTTGAGGCTGTCGCTCAAACCGATCCTTGGGGTTCTACTTCTTATTTATTGGTTTGACTGAGCATCATTCGGTTGCCAGAAGGGTCTTCCAGCAAACAATATTGACTGCTCTTGCTTATGATCTTCCCTCCGTTCGCTTCAATCTTGGAAGCTGAATCATCTAAATTCACAACTTCTATATGTGGCAACCAACCAGATGGGACATCCGGAAAAGTAGCCTGCGAACAGATTCCCATTACATCGTCACCATTAGCATCACGAACTTCATACGAAATATGATTGTCATCATCTGGAACCTCATCCAAATGAAGACCCACTACCTCAGAGTAAAAGGTCGCTACTTGTTTCGTGTTGGGTGTGACCATTTCAACCCAGTAAACGCTATTAATCTTCTTCATTATTCGGTGTGTTTTATTTTAGTCAAACGTTCTAGCATCCACGGCGGGGAGTAAAGCCTGAATTCAAACATGGACGTTGCCCGCCGTTGGATGAGCCTTTATTGTTCGGCTTCTTGGATTCATTACTCGGATGGGATATGCGTAAGAGAGACAAAGCTACCGTAACGCATTCCTTTCGCAGGATCCCCTCGTCGAAATACAAACTCATATCCTGAAAAACCGACGCCGAAAGAATAAGCAGCAAATACCTTCACTAATTCAGGCTTTGATTCGACGACTCGCACTGACAGTATCTGATCTTTCGGAATTGCGCCTATTAACTTCTCGAGGAATGAAACTGCAACTTTCTTCGCGTCTTCGTCAGTAAATCCATCCGTTGATGCAAGCTCGCTTATTTGCGTAGTGATTTGCTGCATCAGAGTAGGCTTCGCTGCCTCAGCTGCGCGCAGAATGGGTGGTGCAAAAATAGCCAATAGGAATAGTGTGGCATGTAATCTCATAGTATTATTTTCTTGCACAACGATATAGGCCATCCACGGCGGGGAAGGAAGCCCGAATTCAAACAGGAGCGTTACCCGCCGTTGGATGGAGCGCCTTGTTGGGTGTTCTTCGATTTAGTAAGTTCGGCTGTCCCGATTGATTCTCGCGCGCCGCCATCTGATAGACGGTAGAGCAATCCTGCCCCATTCGCGCCGATAACGAAGTCGTATCCGATGACCTGAGTGGATCGAATCTCATAGGTCTGGCCAGCTTCATTCGTGATCCTACGAAATTCAAACTCACCGTGCTGCTGCAAGGTAAACAATTCCTCCGCGAGGGGATCGCTAAAATCCTCTGCATTGGTCGGCAGACTTCTGAAGATGCAATCTCCGTGCTCGATCCCAGTATCCGGATCAGCGTAGTTCGGAGCGGAAAGCAGAAATCCGATATGCCGTCCAGCCGGACTCTTGATGGCGATGGCGTTGCTCATGATTTCTTCACCCAACGCCAAAGATGAGACACGAAGGTAGATGGCGCGATTCTGGCGTAAGCCAGAATCGTGACAGCTACCGGAGTTGTCTCCATCGCCTTGTTAGGCTCGTTTTTCATTAAGCAGTGATTGCATTTTCGCAATCGGCCTGAGTGGCTCCACTTGCCCCTCCGTGCGACTGTATGTGATGGCGAATTCAATGGCCTCGGCCTCTTCCTCGTCACCCGATTCTATAATTAGCGCATCAGCTTTTGATCCGTCTATTTCGATACACGTATCGTAAGCTAATGCATAAGCTAAAACCTCCGAGCATTTTTCTCTGATCGTTTTCAACGCGAGTTCCCGCAGGGACTCTAAATCCATACCCGTTTGGAATTGAAAATACCGCACGCTGCTTCCAGTGTGGACAAATATGGTTGGGTAGCAGTTTCCCGTTCCTACGAGTAGTGGGATCACGTTCTTTTTCGTGATTTCGATCAGCTGGTTCTGCTCTTCACTTATTGATATATCCATATATTTTTATTTTGCCTAACGTTTGAAGTGTGGCACGGCGGAAAGGAGGCGTCCAGAGCGAAGCGAACTAGAGGCGTTATCCGCCGTTGCCACCACTGACTTGTTCTCCCTATTGTTTCTTGTGGGCTGAATCTTCACGGCTGAATCGAGCTTATCCAACGTCGGCAAAGTTGGGGAAGCCGTCGAATATGGTTCGTAGAACGGCTCGAAGCTGGGATCGCCGCTCTGGAATCAGATCGTAGTGAATCTCAATCCTCTCTTGCTGGGTCGCTGTCGCGCCCTTCGCGTTCAGCTCGATCTCGACCTTCTCGGGGTAAATCGCGAATCGCGAAATCCCGTCGTAGCAACTCCAACCCTGATCCGAAACCTCAAGATGGATACCATCGAACCCGAGGGAAGCATCCTGTTCCGTTGGATCGAGGTCGCGATTCACGAGAACGTAATCGCCGGTCACAGCTTTGAAGCCGACCGTCGCGCATCCTTCATCGTTTGGGTGAAAATAGATCTCGTCAGCTTCGAGGATCATGCGCCGGGTATTTCCTGGGAGAACAGAATTTATTCGTATCCACCCATGATCGGATATCACGGTGGGAATGGACGAAGAGACTTTTGATGATTTTATCGGTTTTGCAAGGTTTTTCCATCATATCGGGCTTAGATCCGGTTTTCGAAAGTGGGTACTGGTGGGGCGGCATTCCAAAGCTGATATCCAGATGAAGATGAAGTGGGGAGTGAGTTGTGTGCAGGGAGGGGAAGGGGCTTGATGTCTGGATTTTGGCGTTCTGTTTGCTTGAGAAAATGTTTCGCATTTTTTCATTACCTGCGGGAGCTAGCTTTAGCTTCTGCTTTCCCTATGCGCCGATGGGAAAAATTTCCGCCAAAATTGCATTGACGCGATGGCTCCGTTCGATAGTTTTCCATGCTATGAAATCGCTGCTTGGTCAGTATCGTGATTTGCATCTTGTTTCTCTGCCGTCCCCGCTTTTTCTCATGACGGAGGTTGAGAAATCTGTCGATCGCCATCTACAAGGCGAGCACCATTTCCGCCATTTTGGGCAAAATCGCCTCTCCTCGCATTTTCCCGCTCGCCAAAATGACGCACGCCGCCGCATCCGCATTTTTCCGCTCGCCGAAATGGCGTACGCCGCCGCGTCCGCGTTTTTCCGCTCGCCAAAATGGCGTACGCCGTCGCGTCCGCGTTTTTCCGCTCGCCAAAAGGGCGTACGCCGCCGCATCCGCGTTTTTCCGTTCGCCGAAATGGCGTACGCCGCCGCGTCCACGTTTTTCCGCTCGCCAAAAGGGCGTACGCCGCCGCATCCGCATTTTCCCGCTCGCTGAAAACACAACCTCCATCCCTTAATCATTCAAAATCAACAACCTAACTACACTTCCTACCATGGCCTCCAACAAACTTCCCGCTTCCCAAGCCAAACTCTGGGCCCTCGCCGTCGATATGAGCGATGGCTTTGAAGCTCACGATCCCGGCATTCTGCAAAACACCCGCGACAAGCTGGATGCAGACCTCGCCGCCGCCAAATCCACCCAAACCGCCTATTCCTTGGCCCAAAAGGCCGAGGAAGCCGCCGTGGATGCCCGCAACAGCGCCATCACCAAAGCCAAATCCGCGCTTTTCCTCACCAAGCGCCA
>JAIYDP010000372.1 GCA_027487435.1 Verrucomicrobiaceae bacterium
ACCACAAATGCTGAGCGTTTTCGCTCACCCAGCAGTGCAGGAGGGGAAATGCTGAGCGTTTTCGCTCACGCAGCAGTGCAGGAGGGGAAATGCTGAGCGTTTTCGCTCACCCAGCAGTGTAGGCGGGGAAATGCTGAGCGATTATGCTCTCGCGGCAGGGGTTCACGAATCGAGAAATCGCATACGTAATTGCCGCAAGTTTTGGAGATTACATCTTGATAACTTTAGGCATCGTTGCCGAGGATTCGAGTATTTGGAGATTAGCTAGGCTTCATCGATCAGAAAATCTCTTATACAATCGTGCTTGAAATGCGGAGAACCTAAATGACATAAGAAAGAGAATACCGCTTGATTTCATGCAGAAAACTGATCGTATCACTTCGCCCTTTTGCTTGTCGCAAAAGTAAGTATTGCCTCACAAAACATCTTCATCACCATGGCCACGAAAAAGTCTGTAAAGAAAACCACCTCCAAGAGCAAGCCATGGGCTTCGCGTATGCCCGACGATCAGTTCGAGCGCATGCGGTCTATCATCGCGGCACCTAGTCCCATCGGTATGGAGGCTGCCATGTCCACGGGGGTGATTGAGCCGATGATGCGCTCTTACATGCCTGCTCACTGGGCCATCCATCGCTTCAAAGGTCACGCGGGATTGGTTCTCGATACCCATCCTGGCGATACCAGTCTTCCTAGCATTATGTTCATAGGTCATGCTGATAAAATTCGCATGCAGGTCCGCAGCATTGCGGAAGATGGAAAAATTTACATCAACACCGATTCGTTTCTGCCCAATGTGATCGTCGGGCATGAGGTGCTTCTTTTCAGTGAAAATCCAGATCAACCGGGCGATTGGCGCCGCATCGAAGGGGGAACCATCGAGGCCATCGGAGCCATTCATTTTAGCGAAGCTTCGCAACGTTCTGGCGATAAGGGACTGTCACCGGATTCGATCTATCTTGAATTGCAAATGCATGGTGAAAAGGCCAAGAAGCGTCTCGAAAAGTTAGGCATCAAAGCAGGAGACCCGATCATTCTCAACCGCCCGATCAAACGCGGTTTTAGCCCCGATACCTACTACGGTGCCTATCTCGATAACGGACTCGGCTGTTTCATGGTTGAGGAGTTAGGCCGATTGCTCGCAGAAAGCCCGCTGAAAAATCTGCGTGTTTTGTTAGCCATAGCCACGCATGAAGAAATCGGACGTTTAGGGGCCACAGCCTTGGCAGGAGATTTCAAACCAGATGTGCTGATTGGCACGGATGTCGGCCATGATTATCTCGCCGCACCGAACCTCGCCGCCAAACGCATGAACCCGGAGGCGATGGGCAAAGGCTTTGCGCTTACCGTTGGCTCGATTGTGACGCCCTATCTGAATCAACTCATCAGGGAAGCTTGCCAAAAAGCGGACATCCCCGTGCAGACATCTGTGGTCGGTCGCGATACTGGTACCGATGCCATGGCAGCGGCCCTCGCCGGTTTTGATTGCGTCGCGACAAGCATTGGCTTTCCGATTCGCAACATGCATACCATCAGCGAGACAGGTCACACCGCCGATATCTTAGGTGCTTTGCATGGCATGTTTGTCAGCTTGCACTACATGGATGCGATGAACAAAGGCAAAGGCATCACCCGCGAGGACTTCAAGAAAAACCATCCACGCCTGGATCTTACTGCTAAGCTCGAGTGCGGTTGGTAAGTTGCGACGTGTTTGACTTATCTGCCATCGTCTGCTGGCGATAGAATCGCAAAGCTCCCGAAGAATTGGCTTCATCGAGTGTATTCGCTGTTGATCCGGACATTGCCATCAGTTGAGTAGAGTAGGGAGCAACGGGCGTTGTTGCTGCTGCGCTGCTCCCTAATCTACTGAAAACGGAAAGATGCTCCCACCTGTGATCTCCGCGAATCAAACTTCCTGCGGATACGAGAAATCTAGGAGGTAGGATTTTTTTGCTTGCAGAGTGGGAAAAAACGTAAATTCTAGGGGTGATGTTAGCAACCAACCCAAGTTATGAAATCGAAAAACCTCACCATAAGTCGTTTCAACAAATGCTTCCATTTGCCAGTATTGGTCACTGGTATTTTTGCTCTGTCTCCACTAGCAACCAAAGCAGATGTCGTATCAATCCGCGATCTCGACGGTGATGGCATACCCAATGCAACGGATCCTGACATTGATAATGACGGACGAGTCAATGGAAGAGATAGTAATGTCGATGGTGGGGTGGCAAGGTCTGGACCGTTTCGCAGAAAATACATTGGGGACAAACTACTGAACGGGAATCCATTGGAAACCGACATCGATGACGATGGTCTTGCCGACGATGATGACGCAGAACTTGATATTGATTGCGACGGTCTTCTTGATGACTCCTTGCTTGAGCGCGACATCGATGGCGATGGCAAATTAGACTCAGCTTCCAGCGAACTGGATATTGACGGCGATGGCCTCAATGATGATTCTCTTGTCGAGGATGACATCGATGGCGACGGTCTCGACGACGATTCTGCCGAGGAGGAAAACATCGACGGCGACGAATTTGACGATGACTCAAGCCGCGAAAAAGACATCGATGGCGACGGCAAGCTTGATCACACTGTATCTGAACTTGATATTGACGGTGATGGAGAAGAAGACGACGATCTTGACGAATTGGATATTGATGGCGATGGCCTAGATGATGATTCATCGGCTGAGTTGGACATCGATGGTGATGACAAAAATGACAGCGACGACAGTGAAGATGACATTGATGGTGACTCGCTCAAGGATGAACTCGACGATGACAGCGATGGCGACGGAAAAGGCTCTGATGAAGATGAAGATGATGACGGCGACGATCTCCACGATGACGAAGACGACGACGACGATGGTGACGGAGTGGACGATGAAGATGAGGATGAGGATGAGGATGAAAATGAAGATCAAGATGACGATTGATTTCTCGCATCAGACATAATCATGAAAGAACTCCAGCGACATGAGTTGCTGGAGTTCTTATTTCACTGCGTAACTCCGTATAGACCACCACAATTTCATGACAACGCCTCCTGCAAGGCTTCGGTATTCCATCAAGAATTTCCTCATGGGGTTGATGGTGGGAGTTGGATTTTCGCTACTATTGGGGAAAGCAGGTTTATTTGTTACAAAATGGGGCAATCACTCAGGATTGCAGCATACAGATTCGAATCCCGAGGGCAGGGTCTTCCCATCCAACGGGACTAGCCAAGCGTCTCACGATGCAAAGACTAACAGGATTCATGGCCCAATAGTCGATTTTGAAAAGAATTGGCAAAGAGGTCTTGGCATTGCCAACCAGCGTCAACGTCAGGCGCATTTAGAAGACGTTTTGAAAGAATGGGCGCAGCACGATCCCATGGCCGCCTTACAGACCGTTCAGGCTTTGAGGGCTGGCCGCCTTAAAAACGAATGCCTGGCGGCTGCATGTGGAGGCTGGGCCAAGAACGACCCTCAAGCGGCAGCAGCATGGGCGAAAGATCATTTGTCGGGATCCCAGCTTGGCGGATCCTACGCAGCCATTGCTGCGAGTTGGGCCGAGATAGATCCCAGCAGTGCGGCAACTTGGGTCATTGGCCTGCAGCCATCGACTCTAGCAGAAGCTGCCTTATCTAAGACCATGATGGCGTGGTTGGATCAGGATGCGAAGAGTGCTACGGAATGGGTCGAATCGCTAGCGGAAGGAGAACTCCGGGAAAATGCTCGATTCCATCTGGTCATAGAATGGGCCGCGGGCGATCCTGTTGCCGCGAGTGAATGGATTGCGGGCCATGCCCACGAGGACGGGGCTGATGCCATGGTGGATACACTGTTGAATGAATGGTCGTCCGACGACCCCGTTGCTGCGGCTGCTTGGGCTAGTCGACTGCCAGACTCGCTGAAGGAAGGAGCTTTTGCCATGATCCTTTCGGTATGGGGTTCGGCAGATCCAGCGAATGCCGCGCAGTGGGCTGCTCAATTTCCTGCAGGAGAAACACGGGAACGAGCGATTCCAGTGCTCGCTGAGACATGGGCGGGCATCGAGCCTCAGGCAGCGGTGAGATGGACTTTGGGTTTACCTGAATCTCCGGAACAAGCCGATGCCTTAGATCAGGCGGTGCGGGTTTGGTCAGAAAAACAGCGCGACTCGCTTTCGTCATGGATTCAGCAACAGCCTGCTGGACCTGATGCGGATCGTCTGCGAGTCACGGCATCTACCATCATCGCGGACAAAGCACCGCGCGAAGCCATGAACTTAGCCTCGGCCATCTCTGACCCTGTGATTCGTAAAGAAACGATGGAGCAACTCTTGGATGAGTGGAAAATCATAGATCGAAGCGATGCTGAACAATGGTTCAACGATCATGCGAGTGATCCTTGATGATTTTTTCAAAATGAACGATTTGCGCTGTCGTACATCACTGAGACCGAGATTGTCATCCAAGTGCCCAGGAGAATGGGGGGAAAATAAGCCCGATATAGCAGGAAACAAGGACCAAGACTTCAGCTCGATGTTGTGCATCACTGCAATTGACTCACATCGGTCGCGCTTATCGTTTATTGCGTTTTCTTGCGCACGGTCTCAAAAGCCAATCAATCCTTGAAAAAAAACATCGATGGGAATGAGGGTGCCATTTTTTTGGAGGATAAAATTTCCTGCATGGACATCGTGCATACGGATGCCGGTGGGGATGTGCTCGAATACGAGATGGTTGTGATCTGATGCCGCCGATTTCCAGCCCATCTCTTTCAGATAGGAAACGAGTGCGGCTTGCGTGGGGTGTATGCCCTCGATGTAGGGTTGCACAGTCCAGATGACGCCGTTGCCACGGGCATTGCGGGAGACTCCGAGAAACTTCACGGCAGCGCAGGGCACTTGGGCAGAAAACTCCGCCATGCGGCGAAGGTATTGGAAGGGCGAGGAAAAACGGAAGCCGTAGGAATCGTTGATCGTGCGGCGGATGACGACTTTTCCATCATGGCCTACCACAACCCAAGCATCATGTTCTGATCCTCCGCCTTGTGAGCCAGCTAGACTTTCAAAGGCGGTGATTTCTTCGCTGGGGAAGAGACGATGATTCTGTATCGCCCAAGAAATCAGTTGCTCTTCTTCCGTGTCGATTTGACGAGGACTAGCATTGAGAGCGTATTCTGCTACCGGGGCTTGCGTGAGCTCGCTGAGCGGTTGTTTTGCAGGAATTGCAATCTGGCATCCTCCAGTGACAAGCTCTGCGGCAGAGGCTTGAGATGGCCGAAGAGCGGAGCTGAGGTTACGGGCTTGGTCTGACATTTTTCTGGCTTTGATTTCACCGTTTTCATGCGTGTTATTGTAGTGTTTTTCGAAAAAATAGCGAGCAAAATATGGCGTATGTGATGGCACGCGGACTTTAGTTCGCTGTATGCAAATCGAAGAAGCGGAATGAACTTCATCGCTCCAATTCAGGCGTTGCTTTTCCAGGATCTTTGATGTTACCGTGGTGACATGTTGCGCTGTGTTCATATTCAAGGCTATCGCTCGTTGCGTGATCTGCGCATTTCTCTACGCCGCGTCAATGTCATCAGCGGTGGCAATGGGGTGGGGAAATCGAATGTGTATCGCGCCTTGGCGATCATGCAAAAGATTGCGGAAGGGAACTTCGCGCAGGCTTTGGCGTCCGAGGGAGGCATGCCCAGTGCGCTTTGGGGTGGCGATTGGGGCAAGGAGCCGAGGCGCATCTCGTGGCAGATCGAACATAGCGACTTTTCTTATGAAATGGTTTGCGGACTGATCCCTGCCGATCCTACCGACCCACAGCCATCCGCATTCATCACCGATCCCGATATCAAGAAGGAAAGCGTTCGTGTGGGCGAGAGAGAAATCGCTTCACGAAAAAGTTCTTCGGTTAAAATTCGCAATGCCCAAGGCAAAATGGAACAATGGGAATGGCCGATCCATGGTGCGGAATCGATGCTATCGGAGCTGCGCGATAGCACCCGCTACACCGCATTGGCCGCTGTGCGCCTTACCCTGATGGACTGGCGATTCTATCATCAATTCCGCAGCGATAGCGATGCTCCCATTCGTCGCCCCCGTGTGGGTTTCTGGTCTCCTGTATTGGAGCACGATAGTTCCAATCTCGCTGCCACACTGCAAACAATCATCGAAAGCGGAAAATGCGACATACGCGGTATCATTTCCGAGGCTTTTCCCGATGGCGATTGGACACCGATCCGTGGTAACGGCTTCCAACTTTCACTAACAAAACCTGGCATGCGAAGGAGTTTACAGGCAGCGGAATTATCGGATGGCACGTTACGATACTTCTGCCTTGCGGCGGCATTGTTGTCTCCTAAACCGCCGCCTTTGTTGATTTTGAATGAACCGGAGAACAGTTTGCACCATGGATTATTGGCTCCCCTTGCCGGACTCATCGAACAAGTTCCAGAAACGACGCAGATCATCGTAGTTACGCATTCCCCCGAACTTGCAGATGCGTTAGCGCAACGCTGTGATGCGAAAAAAATCGAGCTTACCATGGAAAACGGCTGCACACGACTGATGGAGCATGCGGGCAAGGGAAAAATCTGGTCGTTCGAGTGATGGAATTTTCCCCATTGAAACATTTGCACCACCATGCTCAAGAGCTAAAAGCTAACAGTCGCCAACTACCGAGAATGTAAAGAATACCCGCGCATCGTTACGGCAGTGGCGCGCATTCTTGAGCGGCAGCGATTTGTTGCACCAGTGGAGCTCTTTGTGGAAATTGACCTGCTTCTTCCTGCTGATTTGAAGCGCTGGAAACAAGGGCAAATCCCTAGCCTCGAGATCGTGATCCGCTGCAATCTTACTCGCGCAGGCCGCATTCTTCGACTCCTGCGTTTTCATGCGCACGATCTAAAACTCAAACCATCGCACACCGAGTATCAGCATCGCGGTCACCGTCTGCGCTTTTCCCGCAGTGGTGAACCAAAAATCGAAGATGCTTACTCGCGGCATTACGTCGTTTTAGGCAAACGCAATCCTTTTGTCGCAGAGCTTCCATCCCACACTGCGGAGGAAGGAACATCGCGCGAGTGAATCAAACCACGCCCTCGAAAAAAGGGCGCTCACTGCTCACTCACCACTTCTCCCTCCGTGCCCTCTGTGGTTCGATTTCAGTCTTCAGATCTCACGAAAATTCACTTCGGAAACAACTAGATCGGAAACCAAATGGTAGCGCGCCTCCATCTGCCCTATGAATCGGATTGGTGTGAACCCATCCAGATGATCCAAATGTTACCATGCGCTGACTGACCCCGGAGACTTGCTCTTATAATTTGTTTGCAACGTCCTTACTATGATTGAGAGATAGATTCTTCAATGGAAGTAAGATCCAGGTATTCAAAAAGGCCACGTCTGAGAAGTGTTTCCTGAACTCCTTCCGCCAACTTCACTGTGCCAGGAGATTCTGAAGAAAACGCTTTTTGTAGAATCATTCTGATCCGGTCTTCTCTGAATGACCAAATTGCCTCCTTTAATTCTTTTGACAACAACGCATCAAGAATTTCCATGGCCAAATGAAGTCTGGAAGGGTCAGCGGAAAATCGCTCAAGGGTTTTGATTGTATTGCCTAAATGAGGAGTCTTTGCGAGTAAGCTTATGGCTTTTAGAACGTTCAGGCTCCTCCATTCGATAGGAAAACACTCGCAGTCCAACCAATTGATGAATGCAGAAAGTTCAGTTTCAACTTCTGATCGTTCAATTATGTGTGAATCGATTTGTGAACTTATTTGAGCGAAACGACGATCCCACAATCGACGAACCAAATCATATAATTCGCCCATCTTTGGGTCATCTGATTTCTTCTCAAAGATATTCGCTATCTCACGAATCACTTTGGCACGTTGACTAGATCTCGCAGTTATGAAATAACGATCCATTATGGAGTTTGCACTTGCTTGATTACCAAACGATTGATTCCAGTAATAAAAGCTCAAATGAACTCCTAGTCTGCCTCCATAATCCCCACGTGTTTCTTTATCAGCATCCTTCATGCTGTTCATGTCTGAAAGGAATTCGAGGGCTACACTAGGAAAACTTGGAATGATATCCAAAATCTCACTCATCGGATTATCGTATAAAACGTGCGAGAGGAGTAGAGTATTGAGATGGTTCTTGCGGTCAGCAGGAAGCAAAAGTTCGGGCTGCGATTTCAACTGGTCACCGAAAAGATAAAGGAGCAAGCGGAGGCGTGAGCCACAGATCGCAAAGACGGCTGGCGACTCATCGGCCAACTTCAAACGAGATACGATAAAGCCAAAGATCCAATCCTCAGGATCGGGATTGTCGCCATTCCGCTTATGAAACAGGGCGAGTTCTAAAAGACCTTCGAATGCTGTTCCTCGAACAGAATTGATTGCTGTCGATTGCCAATCGCCCATCGATGGTTTGTCCTGATTTTTTAGTCTAGAATCCGGCGTTTCAATAAGCTTGCGTAGGATTGGCCCGATTTCGGCAACTAAATCGCTGGGTAGCTCTAATTTGCTTCCCATCGCACCAGTAAGAAACTTCACGACAACCATGCAAGGCCAATCCCAAGTCCTATCTTCGAGTTCTACGTGAGCATCGACAGCGTCTTCAAAAGGAGGCATCACAATTCTCTGGTTCGTTATCCATGAAGCCAAACCAAACCAATTTCTCCAATCATTCTCGGCGGGTGCTGCCTTCGATTCTGAACCAATAGTAGCGGCTTCTGAAATTCGAACCGTCGCACGATCAAGCGGTTTAAAAAGCACACTGGGGCGGGTAAGGTTTTTCCACCATTCGGTGGATGCAGGAAATCTCTCAGGTGTCGATTCCAGCAATTCCGCAAACATGCCGCCAAGAGCATTGACGTCCTCTTCAATCCACCACTTCTTGGGATCAGGGCGCTTGGGATTGGGCTCCCAGTTATTCAGGAAATCCCAAAGCTCCGCATCTGACATGGTCGGCATTTCCGAAGCCTTCTTTGGTGGCACATTCTCAATCATCCTAGCTCTGCCCGATGAGAAAGGCTTGAAAGCCTCCGGTCGAATCTCCGGGCAGCCTTCGAACAGGCTGTTGAAAAATTCCAAGTCCGCACCCTTTAGCAGGGAACGGATGGGATAAAGCTGCTTACGGTGGAAAGTTTCGCGATAGGGAGCTTCAGTCACCACCTGGTCTTCATCGTCGATGGGGCCCGTTAGGACTGTCGCGCAAAAGGTCTGCACTTCATCAGGTTTAAGGAAGGAGTCTCGATGCATTTCACTGTGCTTTTCAAGCAACTGCGCCATTTCATAGCCGTGCGATCCGGAATAGCGTCCCGCATTTGGAATATGTGACAGTGCATCCGTTCGTGCATGCAGAAGTGTGATTTTGGGGTAATCAGCGTAAAGCTGCCACCTTAGGCGTGCAAATAGGTTCCATGGATTGGAGCGGAGTAATTTATCGAATTCCTCAAAATCAGTTAGACTATTAGTCCGTAAGATTTGCGATCCAATTGCGAAAAGGCGATAAGCAAATATTGCTTCAAGATCATGTGACCCAATAACGGACCCGTGGAAGTCCTCCAGCCAGTAGCTGCTTGGGGTGTCTTCTTCGTTGCGAGTAGGCGTAGATACGTAAACATCTCCTAAGAATCGATTTGAAGATGCGCACTCTCTCACTCGTTCAATTTCCACCCATTTGAGAAATGCAGAATAGACAATACGGGCCGTTGGCAGTGGCTGAGTCTCAGAAATTGAACCGATGATATTCCTGTCAATTTCTCCTATTTGCCATGCATCAACTGAGCGAGGCTGCAGCTCGGTAGCCGCAAGTGTGACGTCAAGGAGTGCGTTAACGACTTCAAGCAAATCATCAAAACACTGGTGCCTCATTGCTTTCGCAAGAACTTTTTCGATCCATACAAGATTCGCATACGGCTGAGTCCGAATTATCCTACAGGCGACTTTCAAAACTCGATCCGAAATGACAGGGTCATCTACCTCAGCCAAAATCCCCATCAGTTGGTCTTTAATTGCGGGATTTGAAGGTATTATGAGTTCTTCGAGTATTTCAATAACTTCTTTTGGCACCACTTTGGAAAGGTTTAATAGCCCTCGCAGAGCTATTGAACGGGGGTAAGTTGCCGTCCCATCATCTCTTACTTCCCCGATAGGCAGATCGTTGAAGAATCCTAATGCCTTCATTACTGGCAACCAGCCCGGATCGCTCAGTTTCTCAAAGAAGAAGAGATCGAAAGGATTGCCGAGCTTGATCAACTCTAAGGCACGTCGGCCACTATCTTCAATAGGAAAATCCTTAGCTGCCAGTTCCAAGTATTTTAAATTTTTGGTAATCATGTAATGTCAAGGAATGGTGGTTGAGTTGAAAAATCCGGGAAGCTCGGTGCTTTCATTTTTGGTTCAAACACCGTGCAAACGGGACTGGTTGAAAAGTTGGACAATACTTCGAGCAGACCAACATAAGATTGTTTGGGATCGTAGAGGACCTGTTGAACACAGTCATATAGAATTTGCGGCTTTGGATATGCTGGGGGCTGCTGGACACCATTGACAGTTCTCGCTGCCGGATAAGCGTTGACCAAATGAATATGGCGTCTGGATTTTCGCTCAATGACACCATCGTTCACGAGTTCTCGGAGGACGTCTCCGATTCCAGGTTCTAGGAGTGATGTGCCGATAAAAATACAGTCAAAACGAGCCAATACCTCTCTCCACCAACCATGTAAGTAATAGGACTTTTCGGGACGGAAATAGTGGAGGAGGTAATCAGATTTAGCGAGTATGATGCTATCGAGTGGCCAGTCGGCACGTGAGGCATCTCTGTAGCCGTGAATGGCTATTAGATACTTTCGATCTTCAATATTTATGGCAGTGGCAACGCCGGATTTTGCGGAACTTGGATTTGTTCTTGGCGGGTATATGCAGAAGCGTTCGTCCCAGCCTGCTCCCTCCTCCTTCTCGAAAGCTCTTGGTAGATAGTGGTCGTAGTTTGTGGTGATGATGCTCTTGAAGCGAATCTTGCAGATGAGTTCGTAAGCATCAGAGCTCCAAAAAGGAGAGTTGTTGAATTTCGATTCAATAAATCGACAGTATTCTCTGGGGTTTTGTGTTTTGGCTGTTTCAAAGAATTCCCAGAATGGCGTATTTTGAGGAGGTAGATCGATTTTGCACGCATTTGCCATGTCTGTAACCATTCTGTTCCCAGGGGGAATGATCGGAGATGATGGCCCTGCGCCAACCACAGCGATGTATTCTCCACCTGCCACACCCATCGCACGGAGTGTATCTACGCACCGAGTGTTTAGTTCGTCAGGTGTGACGACTGAGTCTGAATCTGGCTGAAGGGAGGGGCTCATAACATCTCATCCTCCTGTTTCGCCCGCTGGGGCTTACTGGATTTGGCTGCTATCGCCGGGATAATCGCTGCTTCTTCGGCGGCGCGGTGATGGTTGAGTTTTAGGAGGCGGGTGAGGAGGTCTTTGCGGGCTTGGGGGTTATGCTGTAGCAGGTGTGGTCGTTTTTGGGGAGGGTTTCGACCTGCCAGAAATCGTGCCCTAGAGCGATGTCTGGCAAGGATAAAGGTTGAGGGATGAGGGATGAAGCGGGTGTAATCCACAGGGACTAACTCACGAATGAGGATGGCTTTGGCTTTCTGATTGAGTTCCGCGGTCAAGCTCATGGCAGTGATACGACGTCGATTGGGTTGAGTTGATTATTGAAAAAATTCATCGAGCGTTTGCAAACGGGTTTTTTAGATCAAGACCAGCGATGTGTTTGAAATCATCTTCGTTCCGAGTCACCAGTGGGATTCCATGCGTCATGGCGGTGGCGGCGATAATCGCATCACCCAGTTTCATCCTCTTTTGTTGGCGCAGGAGGATTGCCTGCTGAATCACCTCGTCATCGAGCGGGTAGATCGGGCTGGAGTGGATGAAGTCGATAATCGCGTTCTCCTCCTCTGGCGAAATTCCCGGAAATCCGAGTGCCTCAATCTGCGTAATGCTGGCGATAGAGGCTTCTGGATGAGTGACCCAAGAAGCGAGCTTTTCTCCGCCGGGCTGGCAGGCGTAGATGATGATGTTTGTGTCCAGAATCATGACGCAGAATCTCGGCTTGGCTGCGGACGATCTTCTCGCATCTCACGCTGCCATTCCAGGGGATCGGTGACGTGACGGTAGGGGTTGAGTTGCCGGATTTTGTCGAGTGATGTCACGCGGCGTGCGATCATTTCCGGGGTGGCGGTGAGCTTGCCGTGTTTGGTTTTTTCTTCCTCTTCCACGGATTCTACGGTCATCAGAACATGCGCCCGTCCTGGCTTCAGCCAGGCGGGCAACGGTGAAAGCAGTTTTACGCTGCCATCTGCTCCTATCTCGATGTCTGTTTCCAGTGTTTTCATAACGGCATGGTATTCGCTACGTGTGGATGGTAAAGAAGACAAATCAGGCTTGGATTTTCGTGCGAGGGAGCGGGAGGCTGCGGCAGGGGTGGTGGCTCTGGGTTCATGGTTTCTGGTTGAGGAGTTCGAGTGGTTTGCCGGGACAAGCTTTCGTTTTTTTGAAGGGAAGAGGAGTAGAATTTACGGCTTGCTGGCGATGATTTTGCCGTCTTTCCAGGAAAGAAGTGGGAGGTTCCAGCGTTTGTGTTCGGCGCGGAGTTCTTTGGCCATGGTTTTGGCGGCGGCTTGGCCACGGGCAAGAAATGCGGGTTGCTCTTTGGATGGGCGATCAGTCTTAGGTGGTTTCATTGGCGTAAGAAATTTTTGATTTGCAGGAGTGTGGAGTTTGCTGAGTCGAAAAGCAAGCATGGAGGCTGGGTGCAATTGTTTCGGAATGTCCAGTCGTCTGCGAGTGGAGCATAGACTTCGAGAAAATTTGCGAGGCTACGGGTGAACCGGCGTTTTACGTCGGAATCTGGAATCGAATGTCCGCCCATTTTAACGCGTTGGGCGATGCGCCGAATGGCGAGTGCTGGTGTGGCTATCCAGAGGTAATGGATCTCGATCTGATAGCCAGAGAGTTTAGCCTGCTGGAGGAGCTTCGCGTAGGTGGTGCCGCTCAAGGTGCTTTCAAGGCCGAAGGACTTGCGGGATTCCAAACAGCCTTGGATTTCGTGAAGCAGAAGTTTACCTGCTCTCAGGGCGAGAGTCTGTGGTGCGAGTGGGGAAAGGCCGCGGGCGATTTCGTCGGCGTTGAGGAAACGGGGGATGGGATCGATCTGGCGAAGGTAGGCTTTGGCAAACGTGGTTTTGCCCGCACCGTTGGAACCGGCGAAGAGGTAGAGGGTGGGCGGCGTGGTCTTCACGGACGTTTTTGTTTTCACTCCGCGCCAAGCAGCGGGAGAGGTTAGAAGTGATTTGTTCAGAGTGATTGGGAAGAGGGATGGATTTACGAATGATGATTGTTGATTTTGGATTTTTGATTGGAGTTGGCTGGATTTGTCGGTAGTTTGAGCGGGATTCAATCGTTTATTGGTAGCTGTTTTGCGCCCGTTGGGCGTGGGAGTTCGCCATTTGCGGCAAGGTGGGCGGCTTGTTCATGGAGGGTTCGGGCGTTTTCATCGCTGAGCAATAGGTGACGGTCGCGGGTATAGTCGCCTGTGCCTTCTTGGTATTGCTGGATGAAGCGGGCGTTGTCCACGGGGCCTAACTCGCGGATGAGGATGGCTTTGGCTTTCTGATTGAGTTCGGCGGTCAAGGTCATGGCAGAGAAATGATGTCGATTAGGTTGAGTTGATTATTGAATAAATTCATGGAGAGTTTGCAAAAGGATTTTTCAGATCAAGACCAGCGATGTGTTTGAAATCATCTTCGTTCCGCGTCACCAGTGGGATTCCATGCGTCATGGCGGTGGCGGCGATGATCGCATCACCCAATTTCATCCTCTTTTGTTGGCGCAGAAGGATTGCCTGCTGGATCACCTCGTCATCGGGCGGGTAGATCGGGCTGGAGTGATTGAAGTCGAGAATGGCGTTCTCCTCTTCTGGCGAAATCCCCGGAAAGCCGAGCGCCTCGATGCGTGTGATGCTTGCGATAGAGGCTTCTGGATGAGTGACGCAGGAAGCGAGCTTTTCTCCGCCGGGCTGGCAGGCGTGGATGACGATGTTTGTGTCGAGAATCATGACGCAGAATCTCGGCTTGGCTGCGGACGATCTTCTCGCATCTCACGCTGCCATTCCACGGGATCGGTGACGTGACGGTAGGAGTTGAGTTGCCGGATTTTGTAGAGTGATGTCACGCGGCGTGCGATCATTTCTGGGGTGGCGGTGAGCTTGCCGTGTTTGGTTTTATCTTCCTCTTCCACGGATTCCACGGTCATCAGAACATGCGCCCGTCCTAGCTTCAGCCAAGCGGGCAACGGTGAAAGCAGTTTTACGCTGCCATCTGCTCCTATCTCGATGTCTGTTTCCAGTGTTTTCATATTCGCATGGTATCGTGAACTTGTGGAAGGTAAAGCCTACAAATCAGGCTTGGATTTTCGCGTGAGGAAATTACGTGGCGGGCGGAGGTGTGGGGTCGGTGGTGAGGATGAGATCGGCCTCGGCGTAGAGGGTGGCGATGGGGAAGGTGAAGATGCGGCGGATGATCATGGTTTTGAGGTTTTTTGTGGTTTGCGATGGGGAGGAGAGGGTCGGGAAAGCGAGTTTTGTTGGTGGAATGAGTTTTTTTGTGGCTTGCGGGGATTGATTTGTTGTTTGCGGGGATTGTTTTGTTGTTTGCGGGGGTTGTTTTGTTGTTTGCGAGGGTGAAATGAAGTTTGCGGCTCTTGTTTTATGGGTAGTTGGGGTTGCTTTGCGGCTTGCGGCTGGTGTTTTGTTGCTTGCGGGGGTTGCTTTGTAGCTTG
>JAIYDP010000112.1 GCA_027487435.1 Verrucomicrobiaceae bacterium
ACAATTCTGCGGCTGCTAGGAACAATTCTGCGGCTGCTAAGAACGATTCTGCGGCTGCTAGGAACAATTCTGTGGCTGCTAAGAACAATTCTACCGCTGCTAGCAATGGAGCAGAGGCTGCTAGCAATGGCGCGAAGGTTGCTGGCAATGGAGCAGAGGCTGCTGGCAATGGAGCAGAGGCAGCTGGGAAATGTTACTGAGCCTAATTCAATTCGATACGGACTTCGAGGCCGAAGGTTTGGGTGAAGAGATCGGACTTGGATTGCATGGCGAGGCGCTCGACGGTGGCATCGTTGACGCCGTGGAGGGTGAGGGTCATTTTGCCGTTTTCGCGCGTAACAATGATGTTGTTGACGCGTTGGTGGTGGGTGCGCTCTAGGGCGTCTGCGACTCGAAGGATGGAGGCGAGTTTGCAGACGCGGATGCGGTCTTCCATGGTGAGGTCGCCGTAGTGTGGGTGCTCGGGCAATGGCATCGCGTGGCGGTGGTAGCGGGCGATGAGCGCTACGAGGGTGATGTCGAGGCGATTGAGGCCGAATATTTCCGAGTTGAGAATGATGTAGAGCGAGTGTTTGTGATGGAGACGGGGGCTGATGTAGGAGCCGACTTCGTGGAGAATCGCGGCGCATTGGAGGAGGAGAGCTTCGTGCGGGCCGAGTTGATGCAGGTCTTGGAGTTGCTCAAAGAGGTGGAGTGAGAGGCGGGAAACGTGGTCGCCATGGCGAGGGTCGGAGTGGTAGCGCTGCGCCAAAATGTGGGTGGCGCGGAGCACTTCTTTCTCAAAGGTGCCGATGAGGTTTTTGCTAATGAGGAGGTCGTGGAGCAGGCCTTGTTCGTATTCGGAGTGGGGGATGTAGAGGTGGGTGAGGCGGAGGATTTCGGTGGCGGCAATGGCGATTTCCATCGCGGGCAGCAAGGCTTCTGCGGTGTGGTAGTCGAGGTTGAAGCGATGGACGAGGTCGTAGTCGGAAAGAGCTGCGGCTTGTTGGGTGAGTTGTCGCAATTGACGCACGGAGCAAGGAGTGCCGGCTTTGCCGAGACTCGGGGCGATGAGCTGGACTTCGTAGCCGATGATCAGTAGTGCTTCGATGTTGTCCTTTTCGTAGTCGATGCGGATTTGTTCTAAGTTGCCACTGGCGTGTTGACGAATGACTTCGAGCAGGGCTGTGCCTTCGGCTTGGGATTCTTGGATGGCTTCGCGTGTGCGGTGGGTGCCGAGGCGGTAGGAAGTGTAGCGGGCGATTTCACCATTGCGAAACATCAGGGCACGGGTGTTGCCAGGGCCGACGTGGATCACGAGGGTGCAGCCTTTGCGCAGGGCTGGGGTATCGAGCAAGCGGCGTTGGGTTTTGAGGTAGATGAGGCGGGTCATTTCGCCGTCGTCGATGATTTGCAGGCGGAGTCCGCAGGCGACTTGGATGCGGAGGAGGAAAGGTTCGTGGTTTGCCGCTTCGGTGAGGACGTTGGTGGCGCAGGCGCGGGTGAGGTCGGTAGTGGGCAGACCCAGCTCGGAGAGGGTTTTTTGGAATCCGTGGACAATCGCAACGATGCGTTCGATGGTGGCTGCTGCGATGACACCTCGTCCGAAAATGTCGTGAGCTAGTGGCGCAGGTTGTTCGAGGAAATCAATGGGGTTGATGCTGCCATCCTCACTGCGATCGGCAATGAGGAGAGAGACGGAGCTGGCGCCGATGTGCAGGGATGTGACGAGCATGACAGGGGAGTTTATAGAGGGTTATCTGCGATTGTCGAGACGCGCGGTGATTTCTTGGAGTAGTTTTTTCAATCGTTGTTCATGGGTGATCACTCCCGGTTTATCGAAACCAATCCAAATGGCTGTGGATCCGCGTGGGCCGACGCGGAGCAACCATGCTTCGCGTTCGGAACCAGTAGCTCCGGTGAAAGTCTCTGTGTCTTTGTTTTGCGAAAGAACCGACATGGCCTCGGTGGCCGCGTTTGCCGACAATGCCGGAAAATAGCTACGATCTGCTTGATAGATGACCTCATTATCGGCATTGCGGATTTCCTGAATCAAGAAGGGAGTGCTGCGGTTTCCTTTGTGGGCTAAGGTCGATAAGCCGATCGCCATTTCCATGGGAGTGGCGGATACGGCTCCGCGAAAAAGGTCTTCCGTTTCAGCAAAGGGGCCAGACAATCCGCAGCGTTTGGCGATGCGTTTGACGGACTCCGTTCCGACGGCTCGCCCTGTAGCAACGGGGCTTCCCGGGATGACTTTGCGAGCGCGTTCGGCAGCGGCAGCGGCGACGAATGGCTCAAATGCAGAGCCAAGGTCACGGCGAGCGCTGCGACAGCGGTCGATGCGAGAATGTTGAAAATCGCGTCCGTTGATTTGGGATAAGATAGCACCGGTGGTGGTTTCTAGGGTAATGGCGGCAATTTGCAGGTATTCGGGATCGTTGCCAGGCACGTGATTGGAGTGTTTGGGGGAGAGGTAGTCACGCTCGGCTTCGAGCAATTCGAGGGAGCTTTGGATTTCGTTTTCGAGACGTTTTTGCCATGGCATGTCTAGGGTGGTGTAGATTTTTAGCCCGCCGCGTTGGATGTCTGCATCGCTAAGGATTTTGTTGGCCTCTTTGACAACGGCTTGCACCGCATAGGATTGCTCGCTTGAGGCTTCGTTTTTGGGAGTGACTTTGATGGGGATCTTGGTGATGCGTTGCAATTCGGCCTCGTCGATGAATTGGTAAAATTTCATGCGTTGTAGCACTTGGTTGCGCTGTTGTTCTGCGGCTTCTCGGTCGCGCCATGGTGAGAAAATGTGGGGGCCGCGGATGATGCCGATGAGCATGGCACACTCGCCCTCGTGCAGATCTTTGACAGGTTTGCCGAAGTAATTGCGCGAGGCATCTTGAATCCCAAAATGGCTCGCACCAACGCCGAAGTAGATGCGATTGAGGTATCCGGCCATGATTTCCTCTTTCGAGTAGTTCTGTTCCAGTCGCAAGGTCAGAGCGATTTCTAAGAATTTCCGATTTAGCGATTTTGCGCGGATATTGAAGGTGTTGCGAGCCAACTGCATGGACAAGGTCGATGCGCCTTGGGTAAATTTCCGATCTTTGATATTGCGGACGGTCGCACGCATCAGTCCGCGGACATCGACCCCGCCGTGTTCGAAAAAATCTCGATCCTCCCGTGCTTGCAAGCATTTGACGAGAAATGGCGGTAGGTCGGCGTAGGTGATTTGCTCGATGTTGGAACCGACAATGGCATCAATCTGCGTGCCATTTTTGTCATAGACGATGTTCGGCTTTTGGAGTTGGCCGACTTCTTTGATATCGTAGGAACTCGCGAGGGAAAAGTAGTAGAGGCAAAAACAGGCAAAAGCAATAGCGCCAATGGCGCTGAGGATCAGGAGAAATCGCAATCTTGTGCGCCATTTTGTTGGAATCCGCAGGATCCACGCTGGTAGCTTTCGTTCCCGTTCCGGCTTCCAAGACATGAGGTGTTAGGGGTAAACCATCGCTGTTGGATGAAGGGTTTGATGAGGAAAAATCCGATCAGCGACCCATGATCGCTTTGGTTTGTTGGATATCCATATCGCGCTGCTTGAGATAGTCGATGATCACAGGTTCAGGGAATTTGTTGCGACGGATTGAGGCATTCACATCGTTAGCGCGAGGCAGATTGTTATGGCTACTCTCACGTGCAGTCGTGTTGTTGATTTGTTTGGTGGCAATTTGTTTTTTGCTCAGGCCAGAAAATAATCCGCCTTCTTTCGCTGCTTTGCCGGAATCAGCGTATGGATTGCTGAGGGCGGAGCCATCTGTATTGCCCGTGTATTGTGGTTTGGCATACTCGGGGCGACTCCATTGTGCGGGAAGGTTTGCCTCACGTTTGGTAATTTCTTTGTTGTTGAAGCGTTTCCCCTCCATGTTGTTCGCGCCTCTCGCTTCCAAGCTGCTGCGCTTGCTGGTATCGGTGATCCACTTTCCTTCGGAATCTTGTTTGAATCCCGACATAGCATTGGTCTTGTAGCGCTTTTCCAATTTTTCGCCCTCGTGGCTCTCTCCAGTTGTGGAAAAAGACGAACGATTCGGCTCCTGGACATCTTCTGCACAGGAGGAGAGGAACATCAGGAAAAGAGCGAGGAGTCGAAGTTTCATACCATGCCTAAAATCATGCGTCCTTCTTCCGAAATCATATCTTGGTTCCACGCGGGATCCCAGACGAGTTCGACTTTTGCTTCGTGAATTTCCGGTAGCGTCATGATGCGTGCTTGTGCGTCGGCTGCGATCACGGGCCCCATGCCACAGCCAGGTGCGGTGAGGGTCATTTTCACCAGAACTACGGTTTTATCATCGTGTTTTTCGATAGCACAGTCGTAAACGAGTCCGAGATTGACGATGTCAACGGGGATTTCTGGATCATACACACCTTTGAGCTGTGACCATACTTGCTCTTCAAGGGGAGCGTCCTTGAGCCGCTCGATTTCCGCTGATTTTTCTTGGATGGCCTTGGTGTCGATCCCAAGTGCGTCCGCATCTGTCGCGGAAATACGTGCTAAGCCTGAGTGTGTGGCGACGGTGTAGGATCCGCCGAGGCGTTGTGTGATGTAAACAACTGTACCAATCGGTAGCGTGATAGGATCCCCGCTGGGAATTTGGATGGCTTCGACATCCCTAGTGAGTTTGGTTTCTTCTTGCATCGTGTAAAGGTTTGGAGGTGATTTGTGAGAAATATAAGATCGTCAGTCGCTCTAGAGTCCTAGTGAATCAAATCGGTTACTCAGAGTCGCTAGCATTATTTTTTTTCATTTTTTCCGTGATGTGATTCATGGCTTTTTCCGCGCGATCAATGACACGGTCAACCCCAGTCGGGTTCGTGTAGGTCTGCACTAAAGCAAGAGACCAATCTTTTGGAATAGTTGCGAGAGTGTTGATGATGGATAGTTGAAACTCCGTGGTGTCGGCTTTTGCAATAAGAGCTTTCCACAGTTCCGCTTTGGCTTTGTCGTCAACTTCTGGATCGAAATTTTTGAGCATTGAGATGCAAGAATCAAAAATCGCGTTGCGGACCATGGGGTCGAAGTCTTTCCCTAACATCGGGATCATTTCTTTGATAAGAATATCATTGGGCCAATTCCGTGCGGCGGTAGCTGCGGCGATTTGCATGCTAGGTTCTTCGCTAGTAAGTTGAGCGATCAGCAATTCTTTAGCCTTTGGAGTGCCTGTAGTGCCCAGAATCTGAAAGATTGATCGCCTTTGCTCAGGAAGTTTTGCTGTTTCGTAGGCCTTGGCAGCGGTGATGCTCATGGCGTTTTTATCTGTGGATCTTTTGAATAGCGAAGTGATTGCTTCTTCACAAGCTTTGCGGACACCGGGGTTGTCGGTTGCTAACAAGATGTCGAGCAGCTTTGGTAAATGCTCCTCAGTAACGGTTTCGCGTATGGCTGCTAGAGCTGCGGCTGCACTTTCTTTTTCATTCGTGGACTTGCTGTAATCGATCAAAGGTCCAATCGATTTTGGACTCTTACGCGCGCCTAAGACACGTCGTAGAAGATTGTCACGGATGTTTTTGCTCATCGCCGTTTGCGTGGTGAATTCGGTCAACATTGTATCAACATCAGTCCCGTCAGTCGCTACGGCATACCTAACCGCTTTGTAGAGAGTTTCTCTGCCTTGCACTTCATCGAGGGATATAACGTTTGACAGCAAGAGTTCGAGATCTGACTTATTAACAGGTAACTCGGTTAGGGTGGGATCTTTCATCAACACCATGAGTTCATTGTATCGTTTGGTTTCTTTTTTGTTTCCCATCCAAGATAAGATGAAACCTCCAACCACAGTAACAACCAAGATTAGTGCGATAATCAGCACGGTTTGATTGGTTTGATTAGCCTTGATTTTTTTTACCGATAATGAGGCTGCTGCCACTGCTGTTGCTGCTGAGTCATGGTCAGCACTGGGACTCTGATGGCTTAGAGCTTGGGTTTGGGGAATCGCAGTGGCACGGAGTGGTGCTGTGGTGGGAGCACCAGGAGCAAGGGATGATGTCGGAACGGGGCGTGCAATGGCTGGCGCACTCGTGTTTTTTGCCACGCGCATGATCGGTGCAGCCACTGGAATTGCGGCGGGTGGTTCTTGGGCGAGAGGCGGTGGAGCTGTCGCGAGGGGTGGGGGAGCAGTAGGGGTTGCAGAAACGCTTACGGGTGTGAGGATCGCTGTCGCAACAGGAATGGCTGTTGCCGTTGGAATGGGCTCTTGGGGCGGATCTGTCGGCTTGGACGATGGAATGATCAGCCGCGCACGGGGTTTGATGGCTGCATCATTTGCGGGAGGTGGAGGGGCGAGTTGCGGCGGAGGCGGGGGAAGGGGAGGTGGCGCAACCACGGCGACGGGTTGGGATGGAGCCACTTCTGGGACTGGTGCGGATGAGTCCTTGGTAAATTCCCCAGTAGGCGAAAGTGGTTGCGAATCGCTGTGGACGCTTGGTTTGCCGAATTCTTCGGGCGGTAGAATGGGCTGCGGAGCGGTGATGCGTAACGCAGAGGTTAATGAGGTCGGGGGCGACGCAGGCGATACAGATCCTGCATGCCCTTGGTGGGTCGCGTTGAAAGTGTGCTCTACTGGCATGGTCGGAATGTTTTTTTCACTTTGGATAAACAGTGCCAAAGCTTCGCGGGCGGAACTGGGTCGATGCTCAGGCAAGCGGTTGATGTGCCACATGACCCAATCTGCTACCCAGCGAGGTAAGTCTGGGCGCACTTCATGGAGTGGAAAAATTCGATGATCCAAATGAGAGAGCATGACCTGTGGGCCAGTGTCGCCATTGAACGGATGGGTGCCAGTAAGCGCGTAGTAAAACACACATCCGATGGCATACATGTCAGTTCGGGCATCAAGCTCTGTTCTTTCAAATTGCTCTGGTGCCATGAAAAAGATCGATCCAAAGATGGAATCTTTTTGATCGATGGTTTGGAGCGATGGTTTGGGAGAAAATTTCGCGAGTCCGAAGTCAACAATTTTCACTTGGAATTTTCCAGATGGCAGCCAATTGAGCATCACATTTGTGGGTTTCAAATCGCGATGCACCATGTTCATGTCTTGCGCTGCAATGAGAGCTTCATGGGTTTGCAGGGCAAGTTCACGAAAGTCATTCCAAGTGAAGGTGGCCTTCGCGACGACTTCCTCGATCGTTTTACCATGGAGCAATTCCATGACGACGAATGGGCCATCTTTGTCCAAGCCGACATCATAAACGGTTACGATATTCGGATGTTGCAGCTTGCTTAGTGCCGCAGCCTCTTTGGCCATTTGGCGAGAAGCTTCCATTTCTAAGTTTTCCGTGCTTTCTGGCACAATTCTTTTGATCGCAACTTCGCGATTCAGATTTTTATCATAGCCCGCATAGACGGCACCGATGCCGCCTTGGCCTATTTTCCCGCGAATTTCATATCGATCATCCATCTGTTACGACCGTTACGCTACTGTGGAATTGCCCATTTGCAAAAGCAGAATTTTTCGCAAATGGCATTTTTCATGAAAGAAAAGGCATTTATTTTCGACGAGGGCTGGAAAAAGTAACGTTTTCGCCCATTTGCTGTGACATTTTGATGATCGGTGATTGCGAGAGCATGCTCACTGTATCATGCTGTGTGTGTGAGTGAGCAACGAGAATTGACGTTAAAACCCATCGGTTATCTTCGGTGCAAAAAGCTGGTCAAATTTTCTGCGCTTCATCAACCGGACGAAACGGAAAAGGAAAGTAACGTGCTTGAACTCATCGATGATGCTCGTATGCAATCGAGTTTGCAGGATTTGTCTGGCTTTAGCCGCATCTGGTTGATTTGGTGGTTTCATCGCAACGAATCATGGCGCCCTATGGTTCTCCCTCCTCGCGGCCCAGCAAAGCGACGGGGTGTTTTTGCAACGCGCTCGCCGCATCGCCCATGCCCTATCGGTATGACACCAGTAAAGCTTCTCGGCATCGATGGACGTACCATTCGCTTAGGTCCCTGTGACCTTGTCGATGGAACGCCTGTATTTGACATCAAACCCTACATTCCCGAATACGATAGTTTTCCCGATGAGCAGCAAGGATGGCTTGATGAAGTGCAGGAGTGGGTAAAGACCGAAGCCGTCTATCAAGTGATTTGGCAAAGCAAAGCGCTCATTCAGCGAGACTGGCTCGTCGAGAAATGGAAGGTCGATTTTTCTCACCGAGCCGAAGAAATACTTTCCCGCGACCCATCTGTGCATCGCACCCGTAGAATTCGCCGCCGTGAAGATGGTGGTTACGAAATGGGGTGTGGATCATGGCGCTTGATCTTTCGCGTCAAAGACAAACTTGTGGAAGTCATGCATCTAGAACCTGGTTATCCGTTGACGAGGTTGATGAATGAAACTCTGGCACCGATGATCGTTGATCGCGATGCTCAGGTGGACTACTTCGCGGTTTGGCCGGAATACGTTTGAATGTTTTGCAAGATCTCCTTCTGCACGCGAGGGGTGTGCATTACGAGGGGATGTGCAGGTGCCCAGACGACGCGGTTTTCGGCGATGTTCCATTCCGAACTCGTCGAAGGCAAGATGATCAAATCAAAAGGTGTTCGGTAAGATGCCACGGAAACATGTTTCAGTCGATTCTGACCATCTTCGAGCTTCTTGAGAAATTCGCTGCCCGGACGCATTTGGAACGCTCCTTTTCCAGGGTACAAGTGCGCAGCTAAGGTGCCATGGTGAGGCGTTGCCAGGGTAGTAAAAGTAACGCATCGCTGATGTCCGCCCAATTCTTGTAAATAATAACGAGAAACAAGCCCGCCCATGCTGTGTGCTACGATGTGGATTTGGCTGTCGGCACCCCATTTCGCATCGACTTCACGCTTCAGTTGCTCGGCTAGTGTCTCAAGACCAGAGCGCGCATCGGCTGGTTTGAGGCTCGGCACCATGCACTCACAGCCTTGCGCTTCGAATTTCTTTTTCATCCATACGAAGCTTTTTCCCTCTTCGAAAATACCATGCACAAACACCACGCGTTGTCCTGCAAGCAGTGGGGCAGAGCTGATTCCCATCGCTACACCAGCGTATTTAATCCACTTCATGGAAATGATAGTAGCGCATTTCCGCAGTCCGTCAAACAGCATTTATCCGAAGTAGCGCAGCAGTCGTTTTAACCAAACAAAAGGCGTTTTCATTGGCGGATAGCGATGCGCTGGATCTGAGCCGGTACCACGCTTCATGATCACCCGCGGATGCGAAAAGCACTCGAAAGATGCCTTGCCGTGATATTGCCCCATGCCACTTTCGCCGATACCGCCAAATGGCAGGTCGCGTCCGAGAATTTGCATCACCGTATCATTCACGCAAACGCCACCCGATTGACTTTGCCCTATGACTTGCTGCTGCACAGATACGTCTTCCGTAAAAAGATACAGCGCAAGAGGTTTCGGGCACTGCTGCAAATGACCGAGCACTTTCTCGATTTGCGAGAAAACAAACACCGGCAAGACGGGGCCAAAGATTTCCTCTTGCCGCAGCAAAGAGCATTCAGGCACATCTGTGATCACCGTGGGAGCTAGGTAAAGATCCTCTGCGTCGCTTTCTCCACCGCAAGCGATCTTGCCATCACCCAGGTAGGAAACAAGCCGATCAAAGTGCCGACGGTGAACAATACGTCCATAGTCTTTACTTTGCTGCGGATTGCTTCCGTAAAAATCTTCTATCGTCTCACGTAGCGCGACCACAAAGGCATCGACGACTCGCGCATCCACCCAGAGGTGGTCGGGAGCCACGCAGGTTTGACCAGCGTTCATAAATTTCCCCCATACAATCCGCCGTGCCGCCGTTTTCAAGGGGGTGTCATGACAGACAATGCACGGGCATTTGCCACCCAACTCCAATGTCACAGGAGTGAGATGTCGTGCTGCTGCGGCCATCACGCGTTTGCCAATTTCACTACTTCCTGTGAAAAAAATGCTATCGAACCGCTCCGCAAGCAAGGTCTCTGATACCTCGCGCTCGCCCGGAATGATCGCAATGTACTCGTCTGCAAATGCCGATCTCAGCAAGCGCACGAGCAAGGCACTCGTATGCGGAGCTAGCTCCGATGGCTTGAGCACCGCGCAGTTTCCTGCCGCAATGGCGCCGACCAAAGGCGAAAGCAAAAGCTGCAAGGGATAGTTCCATGGACCAATGATCAATGCCACGCCGAAGGGTTGGCGACGAACCTCAGTTCTTGCTGGCCACGCCATCCATGGAGTTTTGCGCTTCTGTGGTCGCATCCACGAAGCCAAGTTACGCAACGCATAGCGAATCTCATTTTGCACAAAACCAAGCTCCGTGGCGTAGGCTTCGTGCGGGCTTTTTCGCAAATCCTGATGCAACGCCTGCAAAAATTCTGCCTCATGTTCTTCTAACAACACTGCCAAAGTCCTCAAGGCATCCCTACGAAATGCCATCGGCAAGGTCGCGCCGGAATCAAACATCTTACGTTGCTTTGCGAGAATTGATGAAACTTCCATATTTCTTCTTGCGGCACTTTGCTGTTGGATTACATTCCGGTCAACAAATGTTTAGCAAAGTAGGAGTATTCTTGATCTGTGTCGCAGCGGTTTTTGCCGAACCTACCGCGGATCAACTCACTTCCTCGGGCATCGCGGAGTTCACTGGCGCGCACGAGAAGTGGGATGGTGCTCGATTTGCGAAAGCTGCGGAATATTTCCAAAAGGCCGAAAATGGGCAACCTCGGTCTGGTATCCAAGCGGCATGGCGCGGCACGGCATTGTTTTATCAAATGCTGCAACTGCAGTCCAAGTCCGACGTGGCTGGTGCTAATGCCGCCATGTCCGATGCCCAATCGGCTCTGGAAAATGCCGTTGCCTGGCAGGCAAACATCGCCGAAGCTCACGCGCTGCTCGCCACTCTTTATGGCATGAAAATCCAGAAATCCCCTCTGCAAGCCATGCGCCTTGGCCCCGCTCTTCTCAAGCATCGCAAACTCGCTGAACAGCACGGCCCTGCCAACCCGCGCGTGCGCTATTTGTTCGGTACTGCGCAATTCCACACCGCCAAAAATGATGCCGCTCGCCGCGAAGCACTAGCCACTCTCCTTGCCGCCGAAACCTTATTTCAAGCGGAGGCGAAAAAGAAACCCGCCCGCTGGGATCATCGCTGGGGGTATGCCGATTGCTTATCTTCCATCGCCAGTTGCTACGAGGCCTTGCAGCAAAAACCGGAAGCTCTCGCGTATTTCAAAAAAGCACTCGCCGCTCATCCAGCAAATCAGATGGCCAAGTCCGGCATCGATCGACTCAAAAAACCATAGACACATTTCACCATGCCAAAAAACGTTATCATCATCGGTTCAGGTTTAGGCGGAATTTCCGCGGCGATCTCTCTCGCTCAAGAAGGTTACTCCGTCACCATTCACGAAAAAAATGCCAAAATCGGCGGCAAGCTCAATGTCCTCAAGGAGCAAGGATACACCTTCGACCTCGGCCCTTCGATACTTACCTTACCGCATATTTTTGAACGTCTATTCGAACGCTCGGGCAAGAAAATGAGCGACTACATTCCCATCCGTGCTCTCCGTCCTCATTGGCGGAATTTTTTCGAGGATGGAAAAATCGTCGATCTCGATCCCGATCCGCAAATCATGGCCGCAGAAGCCCGCAAAGTCGGCGAAGATCCAGAAAACGTGCAGCGATTCCTAAAATATTCCGCCGATCTCTATGACCTCGTCAACGCTGGATACTTCGAGCAAGGCCTCGATAACTCCGCCGCCTTCCGCAAGTTCTACGGACTGAAAAATTTCCTCAAGTTCGATCTTTTTCGTTCCATGCACGGCGGCGTTAAGCGCTTTCTCAAGACGCGCCACATGCAGGACATTTTCGACTATTTTATCAAATACGTCGGATCCTCCGCCTATCACGCCCCTGCTTTTATGAACTGTATGGCCACCATTCAGTTCCGCTACGATCTCTGGTACGTGGACGGCGGTTTATACAACATCGCTCTCGGCCTGCAACGCCTGATGGACGAACTCGGGATCAAGGTCATCCTCAATAGCCAAGTTGTCGAAGTCACCAAACAAAACTCCTCTGTCACAGGCATCGTCACGGCCGATGGACAGCATCATCCTGCTGACATTGTCGTCTCCAACATGGAAGTCATCCCCGCCTACGAGAAGCTTCTCCGCGAAGATGAAACGCTGATGAAAAGGTTGGAAAAATTCGAGCCATCCTGTTCGGGTCTCGTCCTTGAGCTCGGCCTCGATTGCAAATACCCCCAACTCGCTCACCACAATTTCTTCTACTCAGATCATCAGGAAAAACACTTCCACACCGTCTTCCGCAAACACCAATTGCCGCCAGACCCTACGATCTATCTCGTTGCTGCCTCGCGCACTGACCCGACTGTCGCTCCTGAAGGCTGCGATTGCTTAAAAATCCTGCCCCACATTCCTTACATCGATGAGAAAAATCCTCTCACCCGCGAGGATTACGTCGCCCTTAAAGAGCGTGTCATCGATAAGCTCGAGCGCATGGGCCTCACCGATCTCCGCAAGCACGTTGTTTTCGAGCATTTCTGGACTCCTCTCGACATTCGCGAGCAATACGGATCAAACAAAGGCTCCATCTACGGCGTCGTCAGCGATCGCTTTAAAAACCTCGCCTTCAAGGCACCGAAGCAAAGCACCAAATACCCGAACCTCTTCTTCGTCGGTGGTTCCGTCAACCCCGGTGGCGGCATGCCTATGGTCATTCTCTGTGGGCAAAATGTCGCAAAAAGTGTTGTTGCTTGGGATAAGCCATGATCTTCGTTTTCGTCGCTCTTTGGCTGCTCGGCTGGCTACTCGCTTTCCTCTGGCGCAGGCCTGCGGAATCTTCTGTGATTGCTACCGCCAATGACCTCTCGATCATCATTCCTGCCCGCAACGAAGCTCATAACCTCCCCAAACTTCTCAAATCCCTTCGCGCCCAATCCATCACCCCCCGCGAGGTGATCGTCGTCAACGATGGCTCTACCGATGGCACCGCCGCGCTGGCTCGACAATTCGGCGCTACCGTCATTGATTCCGCACCGCTGCCCGAAGGCTGGCGCGGCAAAACATGGGCCTGCCACCAAGGTGCCGCTGCTGCCCAAGGTGCCATGCTTTTATTTCTCGATGCCGATACCTGGTTCGAAGACGGCGGACTGGAGCGCATGCTCCGCGTGCCCTGCGATGGCGCACTTTCCATCGCCCCTTACCACGCGGTGCAAGAGCTCTACGAAAATCTCTCGCTCTTTTTTAATGTCAGCATGATCGCTGGCACCGTGCCCAATGGCCTGCTGGGGCAGTCTCTACTCGTCAGTCGCCCGCACTACCACCTCGCCGGCGGTCACGAATCCGTGCGCGGGAAAATTTTAGAAAATTTCCGCCTCGCCCAACAATTCCGCGAAGCCGGCCTGCCTGTCACCAGCATCATCGGCAAGGACATTTTCTCCTTCCGTATGTATCCCGAGGGACTACGATCCCTGCTCCAGGGCTGGACAAAAGGATTCGCCGCCGGAGCAGGCGGAGCGCCCGCGGGCAAACTCTTGCTCGTCGTGCTCTGGATGATCGGACTGATGATGCCGCCGCTGATGCTGCTGCAACAACTGGATTTGTGGACATGGGGCGGCGGATACATCCTCTGCGCCTTCCAGCTCGTATGGATGGCCCGTTCTCTCGGTTCCTTCTCGCTTGCCGTCATCGCCACCTACCCACTGCCCTTGGTGTTTTTCTTCGGGCTTTTCGGTTGGTCAAAAATCAAATCAGGCAAACAAGTCCAATGGAAAGGACGCAACATCCATGCTGATTGACCTTCCATTTTCCGTCGTCGTCACCCTCAACATCATCGGATGGCCCATCATCCAACTTAGCTTGGCGTGGATCTGCACCAACCTACCGTTGCGATGGTTCACCCCACCGCGCTCCTTCGCCTGGGAGCACCAAGGCCGATGCTATGAAAAAATCTTCGCCATCAGGACTTGGAAAGACCGCCTCCCCGATGGAGCATCGTGGCTCAGCAACGGCTTCTCGAAAGGCAAGCTCGCCGATAAAACCCCCGAATACCTCAGCCGATTTATCTGCGAAACCTGGCGCGGCGAACTCTGCCATTGGCTCGCCATCGCCCTGACACCGATCTTTTTCCTCTGGAACCCCCTCTGGGCCGATCTTGTGATGGTCACCTACGCCCTTCTCGCCAATCTCCCCTGCATTTTAGCCCAACGCTACAACCGCGTCCGCCTCCTCCACACCCTCCACCGCCAATCTAGAGCCTAGAGCCAGGGAAAAGGGAAATCATAGGAGCCATCATGCACAAGTTGCTCCACATCATTTTCGACGTCCTAAAAACCTAAAAACCTTCGATGCGCACTACCTCAAAAAAAAAAATATAAAAAACGCATGATCTCAACACCGCATCTGACCCCATTCACCATTCATGTCCACCAAGAAGTTCATAAAAGTCCTCTCGAAAGGTCTCCAGATACCATCCCCTAGGAATCTCAAAGGCAAAACCTAGTTTCTTGTCCGCGTAGAATCTCGGAGATTGAAATCTCTC
>JAIYDP010000410.1 GCA_027487435.1 Verrucomicrobiaceae bacterium
TCCCCTTCCCTTCAGTTCTTGTCATTTTTATTTTTACGCCATCTCAGGGGGGTCTCCCCTCTTTCAAGACTGCACCCTTCGAAACAACATTGCGTCGGTGGGAGGGGCCCTCTCCCTTTACAGCGGCGCTCCCCTCCTTGCGGCGTCAAGCTTTTTGAACAACACCGCGCGTCAAGACGGCGGTGCGCTCTTTGTTAACGGCGGCTCCATGTCGGCCCGCTCGTCCACTTTTGCGTTCGTAAGAACCCCCCCCTTCCGTGGGGTTTTGAACCTAATAGAATCGCGCTGGCACTGTTGGCGGCGTGGGGAGTATCATGGGGGGTGAGGTCGAATTTCTCGTGTGTACTTTGCGCGGGAATTTGGCGGGAAAATACGAGGGGGGTGTCTTTTCGCGAGTTGGCCGTGCCGTTTTTGTGGACAGCATCATTGAGGGCAACTCCATCTTAACACATCCAGGTGAGGTGGGTCGTGGGCGCATATTAACTCTCACCAGCTGCTGTCTACGCCATCGACAATCTGCAGGAGAGGGCGCAGAGCCCCGTGACGATCTAGACGTCGTTAATTGGATGACATTCATGCGTCATGAAGGAAGTATGCCAATGGGGGCTATGCTTGGATGAAACGCTACTGCGCTGATCAAACGCTACGTTGCCTTTCAGATGAACAACGGAAGCCACTTGAGCACCAAGGACGTGAGTGAGCGAAGGTGATGGACACCAGGGCGTGTTGATGGGTTTTCATTTCTAAGACAACACTCAAATATATTACAATCAGGTTTCAGTGGACGAGTCCACGGCAACGAAGGAGCTCTTTTCAGGAATGTATTTGTAGCGGAAGAAGAAGTCTGTATCTGACGAGCTCGCGATGAAGGCATCGACGTCTTTGAGGTCGTTGTAGTGAGGGATGTTGCACACTGTTTCAATGGTCGTCAAGTAGTTGTCGTCCAGCTTATCAGAGATAAATACTTCGTTCTCAAGAGGGGCGATGGGTTTTTTGCGACCTTTGACGGACAGCACTGTGTCGCGGGTTCTGTAGAACCAGCGCACGCGCATCATCTTGAATTTGTTTTTTCTATTCTCCCACATTTGGCAAACCTACGGAAACGATCAGACATATCGGCTACCAACGCGATCAGGGGCAAAATGGCTTACTCGCGCAATATAAGACGGCTCGCCCTTCGGCGCTTTTAAAAGGACGCAATCGAACGCCTTCACAACGTCACCAGAGGGGAGGCGACACTTCGTGTAGTACGTCCGCAGCGCATTTGACTCCGCAGGCTCTCCAACCCACTTGATCAAGTGGTGCCCAACAGCCTGCCTATCTTAGACAAAAGAGAGGGGCCATTACGGAGGAGTTGCGCCCAACAGGCTTGTCGTCGTCAGAGGGGTCATCCTCAGCGGCCTCGTCTTCGAGATCCAAATCAGACATCTCGCCGGCTTCCTCCGCTCGATCCACCTTCGATGGTTTTCCTTCGCTCTTTGCTGCAGCTTTCGCCCCCTTCAGCTCTGCATACGAGCGCACGATGTTGCCAAACTTGTTTGCGTGCATCTTGGCAACCTTGCTGAGGGACTTGACTTCGCTTTTGGAGAAGAGGAAAGTGACTTTTGGATACGCTCGTGTCTTCTTTTTCTCCTCGCGCGATGACGAGACACTTCTCGACGGCGGGCACGTTACTGCCGCAGGGGGGTTGGGAGCAGCCTTTGGCTCGGACGGTGGGGAAGAAAACATTGGTGGGTCCGCGACGGGTTCGGACGGTGTGGGCTCGAGGACAGCGTTGAGCTCTTTTAGAAGGACGGAGATGGAAGGCGCTTGGGAGCTTGGGGTGGCGACGTCGTTGAAATAAAAATGGTCTGACGCACTTGTGAGGTACGCAATGAGGTCCTCAATGGAGCTGCGAGACCGCACTTCGCAAGGGCCTGTGACGCATGTTGCATTGATCGTGCGGACTTTGAGCTCCGGCACGACCTCCCGCAAGTCGTGTTGGTCCGAAAACGCTTTCTAGCGGAGGGTAAGACAACACAAGAATCTCAGAC
The DNA here is from genome assembly GCA_027487435.1 of Verrucomicrobiaceae bacterium. GTDB lineage: Bacteria > Verrucomicrobiota > Verrucomicrobiia > Verrucomicrobiales > Akkermansiaceae > UBA956. The sequence continues at coordinate 2,034 of JAIYDP010000410.1, forward strand.
ATTTGCAAATATGTAAGATTCCAGCTCGACGGCATATTGCTGACTGGAGATGATTTGATGAACAGACCGGACGCAGCCAACGTCTATTTCGATTAGGTCGGGATTTGACACATGTACAATCACATTGTCCATCTCTGAACTTGAGAAAAGACCTTTGGTAGTACGAAACACCATTGATGGTAATCCCCGTGAAAACAAATGAGTTCTGGGTTTGACCAATTTGCCTGATTGGTTGAATCTGGCTTCGATTGAAGTTGCCGCTATAATTCATCTGGAACTGAAACTGTCGCTGCGGGTAGAAGGTGTTGCTCGGAGTCAGTTGCATATCGGGGTGATACTGTCCAGCATACAACGGGGAGCAGGTGACACCAGGAGACGTCGTCACCATAGCTTCCGGGTGATCCACAACTGGGTTTATTTTCCCAATCGGCCGAGCCCATTGCTTTCGCTTCTTTGCAGGAGATGGTCCTCCATCCATCCGCACCATTTGTGGACTTACGTAGCTTCCGAGGCCATACGGATTGTGTTCCATGCCGTCTGGATCAATGGAGAAATAAAAAGCAAAAAACACCATTTGTTATGTAAAATGTTTATTTCTGTGCATTTTGCATTGGATCTCTATTAAAAATCATCTGCAATAAACTCTACGCACGGATATGTCATGTTGGAAAGTCTGAAGGCTGTGTGCTTGTTAAGTACTTCCGACTTCTTTGAATTCAAAAAATTATGTCAGAGAGGCAGCATGGCCTCAACGTTGGAGATCACAGCTCTATTTGCTCTAAATGGCCAGGCTATTGGCACCATCGACAACGTCTGTTGATACTCCCACGTATCGCTAAGTAGCCAGAGAAGCTGGATGACGCTCCCATTGACCCATTATACGAGACCATGTCAGCGTCAGTCCAGAACTCTCTTCCCCTCGGAGACGGTCGCCGTCGATCCGAGCACAACAATATCTTCCGAGGACTTTGCGTGTACTTCGATGGACACACGGGAGCGCTCTCGTCTTTGCATTTGAGCAAGATGGTGTCCCTTCACGGGGGACGGACCAAGTTTTGCGGAGCATTTGAAGTCTAAACCTGCTAGCGTGCATCTTACGAAAGAAAACGTCACCCACATTGTGTGTAACAACTTGGCTGCAGGAAAAGCTCACCGCACTCTTACAACCAAAAAGCTGTCGAAGCAGCCAATACTAGTCAAGCCCGGTGTGGTCAGAATGGAGTCATGTTTGACTATTTAGAGTGGATAACGGATTCTATCAAAGCGAACAGAAGGCTTAGCGAGAGCGACTATCTTGTTTACAAACATGTGAGTGAGGCATACTTCGGGCGCCGCTCAACTTCCGCTGAGATTTTTAAGACTTTGACGACATCAGGGGTCTTCGATTGGGGCATTCCTCGCAAAACCAGCCTCTTTCGCGAATACTAGTTAGAGCTTGCGAGAGGCTGGGACACGAATGAAGCCCATTTCAGGAGATATCGCTTGTGCTTATCGTGAATCTGGACAAGAGCTTCTGCCCTTGACTGAATCGCCACAAGAGTCGTATGACAATTGCAGAGGTGGTTCGAAATCTGTGGATATCAACAAACCACGCGTACTGTCTACTTGCTCCAGTAAATCATCTATTTCCTGCACAAAGTCCTCGTCGTACGCGTCTCCCATGAGTCTAAAGCTTCTTTATTGTCAACACAAAAATTAACAAACATTGTTTGAGCTATTTTATTTAACGCAATGGTGTGCAAGTCTTGTAAGGCGTTTCTCCCTTAGCCCTACGTATCAAAGAACGCTCTTGCATTGTGCAGTTATTGTCTACATTGATGCATCACATTCTACCGTTTCTTGGCTCTCGTTAGAATAGCTTATACAGATTTCGAATTGCTTACGAA
>JAIYDP010000232.1 GCA_027487435.1 Verrucomicrobiaceae bacterium
CCGTGTACGTATTTGCTGTATTTAGAGATAGCACTTGGGCACCAGTTTTGTTAAGTGATCCCGCACCGCTTATGGTTCCGTCGATTCGGCTAGTCCCACCGTCGGCCTGATAGGTAAGGGTATTTGCACCAATACTGATTCCGCCGGTGATGATAAAGGTAGCATTGCCGTGGTTGTTGATGGTACTATCACCTGCGAGGGTAATGTCGCCCGCCATCGTCTGGGCTAGCGTGTTGGTCGCATTTCCACCCGCCGTGCTAAGCCTGCCGTGGAGACTGAGGGGCTTGTTGATACTGTTGCTGTTTGCGCCATTTCCCACTTGCACAAGCTGAAGATTGCTGGTTCCTCCGCCCGAGACAATCAGGGAAGACACTGTGCTCAATCCACTGTAGCTGCCAATTTGGAGAACACCTCCAGAAACTTCAAGAATGCCAGTCAAGGTGTTCGCTCCATTGAGACGGAAGGTACCGGTGCCAGTCTTGGTAAGATTGAAGGCCCCACTGATGATGCCAGGTATGTTGATGTTGTTCGTAGAGCTATTGCTCCAAGTTTGATTGGCTGCGAGGGCGATGTTGATAGCACCATAGGTAGCAGGTGTCTCGCCAAGGGTAACGTTCCCTGCGCCGGATAGAACGGTAATACCACCAGAGCCAATCGTCAACGAGCGAGCCGCTGTAGTGCCAGATGCATTGGCACGGAAAAGACTGGTTCCCGTAGATCCGAAAGTAAGTGATTTTGCCGAGCGATCTGCTGCCAATGTGATGATATTATTGGTGTTCGCCCCCGTTCGATTGAATGTCAGATCATCATCAGCGCCTGGAACAGCCGCTGGATCCGGAGTTGTAGCTCCAGCCGCTGTGGTCCAAGCTGTGAGTGTAGCCCAGTTACCTGTTCCGCTATCCCAGAAGATGGGTATGGCGGAGGCATGCTGGGATAGAAGCGTTACTGAAAAAAGCGCGGCAAGGATGGGATTTTTATGATTTGGTTTCATTGAAGCAATTGGGTATGTTGTGGATGTGAATTTGGGTTATACGCTGATTGGCTGTTGGGTTGGCAACTTGCAATCAGTTCGTAAAGTCAATATTGACCCTGCAAACATTACAGACTGATCATCAGGAGCAAGAAAAAAAATCGAAATTCTTGATGACGCTTTGTCACTCAAGGATTTTTCTAAGTTCATACAACATCAATGGATGCTGCGCACTGCAGCCATGAAACACCTTGCACATCATAGCCTGAAAGCGACTTTCTGTCGCTCAACTTCAGACCTCGGGATTTATAATGTTACGTGAGGATATTCTTTACGACGTGACCATGGACGTCGGTCAGGCGGAAGTCGCGACCTTGCGCGCGGAAGGTGAGGCGTTCGTGATCGAAGCCTAGGCAGTGCAGCATCGTGGCTTGGATGTCGTGCACGTGGACAGGGTCTTTGGTAATGTTGTAGCCGAGATCGTCGGTGGCACCGTGGATAACCCCAGGCTTGATGCCCCCGCCTGCCATCCACATGGTAAAGGCTTTCGGGTGGTGGTCGCGACCGCGGGATCGCCCGAGCGCTGCGTTGCTTTCGACCATCGGTGTGCGACCAAATTCTCCGCCCCAAGCGACGAGTGTTTCATCGAGCAGACCGCGGCGTTTGAGATCGATGACCAGCGCGGCGCTAGCTTGGTCCGTTTCTTTGCAATTTTTGCGGTGATTGCCGACGACATCGCTGTGGGCATCCCAGCCTTCGTGGAAGATGTTGACGAAACGCACACCGCGCTCGATCATACGACGGGCCAGCAAACAAGCACGGGCAAAGGAAGGCACTGCAGGATCACAGCCGTAAAGGTCGAGCGTCTCTTTGGTTTCGCTGCGTAGATCCATGAGTTCGGGGGCGGAAGTCTGCATACGGAATGCCATTTCGTAGTTGGCGAGTCGCGTGGCGATTTCTGGGTCGCCGGTGTCGTTGAGGCGTTTGCGGTTGAGGGAACTGACGAGGTCAATAGTATCGCGCTGGAGGCTGGGGTCGATGCCTGCGGGATTGGTAACATTCAGAATAGCATCGCCCTGGTTGCGGAAACGTACGCCAGTGTAGGTGGAGGGAAGAAATCCACTGGACCACAAGCCGCTGCCGCCGCTGATGCCAGCACCGGTGCTAAGGACAACGAAAGCCGGCAAATCGCTGGTGACGCAGCCGAGCCCGTAGGTGGCCCAAGATCCGAGACTCGGGCGACCGGGAACGGCAAATCCAGTCTGGAAAAAGGTCTGCGCTGGCGCATGATTGAACTGATCGGTGTAGCAGGAGCGAATCAGACAAATGTCATCGACGATTTTTGAGAGATACGGTAGGGTATCGGCAATTTCCATGCCAGACTGACCGTGACGAGCGAACTTGAATTGCGGTGCCATGACGGCGGCATCGGCACGGATGAAGGCGAGGCGCTGGCCTTCCGTTACCGAAGGCGGCAGCGGCTTGCCGTCGATTTTGATCAGGTCAGGTTTGTAATCGAAAAGATCCAGATGGCTCGGCGCGCCAGCCATGAAGAGGTGGATGACAGATTTTGCCTTGGCGGCGTAATGGGACGGCTGTGGAGCCATGGGGTTGACGAAAACCGGAGCGGACTGTGCACCGAGTCGGTCTGCTAACAAGCCGGCGAGAGCCATTTTCCCTAGGCCGATGCCACAATCGCGCAGGAAATGGCGACGGGTGATTTCGAGACCGTAGTTTTGTAGAGGATTCATAGGGTTGCTTAGCTTTTGGTGACAAATTCATCCATGTTCATCAAGGCACGAGCGACAGCGGTCCATGCGGCGCGGGAAATGACGCTGTCGGCAGAACCTTTGGCAGCAAGGGCTTTTGCGGCATCGGGCGAGACAGTGAAACGTTGTTGTTGTTTTTGATAAAAATCAATGACCAGAGCCAGTTCGTCAGCCACCGGTGGGCGTGAAAAACAGCGCAGGAAAGCGCTGGTGGCGAGTTGTTCAGACGTGCCCGGAGTTGCGGCGAGCTGAGCGCCGAGCGCCTGCGCGGCCTCGATGATGGTCACATCGTTCAACAGCGACAAGGCCTGAAGAGGAGTGTTGGAAGTATCGCGCCTGACAATGCAAGCCTCGCCGGTAGGAGCGTCGAAGGTGTTAGCAAAAGCAAACGGGGCAGTGCGTTTGGCAAATGTGTAAAGGCTGCGGCGGTAACGATCTTCGCCGGTGCTAGTTTTCCAACTGAGACTACCAAAAGTGCCTTCGGTAGTGACATTTCCCGGCTGCGGTGGATACACGCTCGGGCCGAGCATTTTTTTGGAAAGCAGGCCAGCGGAGAGCAATGCGGCATCGCGAACCTCTTCAGCTCCGAGGCGCAGACGAGGGCCGCGCCAGAGCCAGATGTTTTCGGGATCTTTCTCCTCACCAGCAGGATTTGAGGCGCTGGATTGCTTGTAGGTCTGGCTAGTGACGATGAGTCGATGGAGTTTTTTGAATGACCAGCCATCGTCCATGAAACGAATGGCCAACCAGTCCAGCAGTTGCGGATGGGATGGCAGGCTGCTTTGTAGGCCGAAGTCCTCCTGGGTCTTGACAATGCCACGTCCGAAAAATGTGCCCCAAGCACGATTCACCACCACGCGTGCCGTGAGTGGGTTGTCGCGACTCACGAGCCACTGCGCGAAGCCAAGGCGATTTTTCGGCGCACCATCAGGAAATGGCTGGAGAATGGAGAGCACTCCTGGCTCGACGGGCACGGTAGGTTGCGTCCATTCGCCACGATTGTGCAAATAGGTGGGGCGAGGATTTTGTGGCGGACGTTCCTGCATGACCAAAGTGGTGAGTGTGGATGGCGGGCGGCGCAACTCATCGATCTCCTTGCGCGCCGCGGCAAGTTCCGGCGTGGTGAGGAGGAACTCGTTTTTCAGTGCCTGCATCTCTGCCGCGGCGAGGTCGGGCTTGTGAATCAGCTCCTGGACGGCGGATGAGATTTTGCTAGCGACGACTTCACCGCCTTGGCTGGTGAGGGAAATGCGGAATTTCCCTAATGAACATGCGTAATGACGACCAAACATCATCGTCAGATTCAAGCGGGAAGCGGTGAGTGGTTTTTCCAACTGAAAAACGGCCTCATGCGCTCTCCCCTGCCCTTCCGCGCAACTCCATCCGGTTTCGGGATTTCCATCGATGGCGTAGCTAGCAGCGGCCTGATTGCCGAAATTGTTTTTGGCGTAACTTTCTGTCGCTTTGGCAATCGTAACAGGCTGACCATCCGCAGTAAGCTGGAATTCGCCCAGCAAGAAATCACCTTTTGGTCCCTCGTAGTAGCCCATCCCAGGGCCACGACCTGGCAAACGCGGATCAGGCAGTGCTTCCAATCGAATGGCGGTGACGCCATCTGGGGTCTTGCCGAGGTCGATTTGATAGGTGTCCATCTTGGTGATGTCGCCCGAAACGAAAACGGTTGCATCCTCTTGAATCGTGAGCAGCGGCAGATTGGAAGAAGCCTTTACGGGTTTGATGATCTGCCACTGTGCCGTTGATGATTTCTGTGCAGTGAGCCATGCGGCGAAGGCTTTTTCTAACGATTCACGGCGAAGGGTTTCCACATCGCCGGTAGCATCTTTGACTGGCCACTTGAGCGGCAAATCGGCGAGTAATTTCTCTGCCTTAGCAGCGCGGGTGGCGGCTTCGCTCTGTTGCTTCGGGCTGGGCAATTCGATCTCCGGTTCATCGGCATTGTTGAGGAATGCCATCATGGAAAAGTATTCGCGGTGGAGGATGGGATCGTACTTGTGGGTGTGGCACTGGCAACATTGCAGAGTGAGTCCCAGCCAGGTAGCGCCGGTGGTGCCAACGCGATCGACCATAGCCAAGTAACGGAATTCTAACGGATCGATGCCGCCTTCTTCATTGAGCATGGTATTGCGATGAAAGCCGGTGGCGATGCGTTGCTCGGTGGTGGCATTGGGCAGAAGATCGCCGGCGATTTGCTCGATGGAAAATTGATCAAAGGGCATGTCCTTGTTGAGAGCCTTGATGACCCAGTCACGATAAGGCCAGATCGTGCGCGGCTTGTCTTTTTCGTAGCCATTGGTATCGGCATAGCGGGCGAGATCGAGCCATTTGCGCGCCCAGCGTTCGCCGTATTGCGGGGATTCGAGCAAACGATCCACGGCATTTTCGTAAGCAAGCGGTGATGAATCGGCGAGGTATTTCGCCATCTCATCAGCGGTGGGAGGCAGGCCGACGAGATCGAAGCTGACGCGGCGAAAAAGCGCGGATTTTTCCGCTTGGGGCGATGCTTGCAAGCCGTTTTCCGCAAGGCTCGACTGCACAAAGGCATCGATGGGATTGGCTGCATCAGACTTGGGCACCTGCGGCTTGACTGGCGGCACGAAGGCCCAATGTTTTTCGTATTTGGCACCGGAAGCGATCCATTGCTCAAGGATCTTGATTTGCTCGGGTTTGAGCGTTTTTTTGGTGGAGGGAGGCGGCATGACATCGTCCGGATCATGAGTGTAGAGACGTTTGATCAACTCGCTATTCGCTGGATCGCCAGGGATGATGGCGGGTTGGCCAGACTCCCCACCTTTTAGTGCGCCGTCTCTCTCGCTGAGCAGGAGTTCGCCCTTACGGCCTTGTTCATCTGGGCCGTGGCAGGAGAAACACATATCCGAGAGGATGGGGCGGACATCGCGACTGAACGAAGGCGTTTCCGCATGCGCGGCGATGACCATGCAAATAAAACATGAAAGCTGTTGGAGGGCTTGACGGTGCATGAACTTCGAAAAGAACGTAGTCCGGAGAGCCAAACTTGCAAAAAATTTCACTGTGATATTCCACACAGTTTCCATGCCGAGTGCAGGAAAGGCGACGACTTCTTGGGAGAGGATGTGTTCTTTCGCCAGCAGGGCGCGAGGCCGTTGCAGAATGCAGCGATTCCTTAGCAGTATCTTTATCAGTGCTCATGATTTGCAGAAGATTCCCCAGGAAATCCGACACCTTACCACCCCAAGATTTCATGAACAGCACGGACGTAAATAGGTTGGTTGCGACTCTGTGGCGTTTTTTTTCTGATCTCGGATTTATGGTAATCGAATGGTTTTGGTATTGGATTTGAATTTTTTTTGAAATATGTCGAGAAAAGAGTGAAAAAGGTCCGGTTGATGCTACTCTTGCCGAGAATTTTGCCAGTTTGAATCTTCAATGAAAACCCATCATGTTTTTCTAGCGCGCTTTTTGTTGTGGCTGATGCTCATAGGTAGCATCGCGCTTCCGTTTCAGCAGGTAGGAGCGCAAGTGATTCAAGCGGGAGATGTTACCACGATACTTGGCCCGAGTTTTTTCGTCGATGATGCCTCAGACGGAGGAGGAGACACGGATATCAATCAGCCTTCGGTTCCCTCGTTTACGCGTCTCTTTAGCGGGCTTTTGACAGCCAACCAAGGCCCAACGAGAGTGATTCTCACTGGCTTTGGTTTTGCGGCGCACACGAGCTCCACAGCCAATGATGCGGAATCGATAGCTGTAACATTTACCTACTTGGGGGCTGATGAGGCCGTTGGAGGTGGTGATGATATTTTGATCGGAACGGCTACAGGAGATCTTACATTTACCGTTGGCGGCGAATACTCCTTTCGCTTTGCCTCACCTCTCACAGCAGATCTGCCGATCACGGGTCGTCGTTTCCGCATTCAAATTGCTCCCAGCAATGCCACCAACAATGGATCATTGAAACTGAAAACCGCGGCGCTGACGAGCGAGCCTTCCGTCACTGGAGCCAAGCTGAGTGTCGCGGGGATGACGACTCCGATGATTCGCCCAGGTCGCGTGAACCTCGCCAAGTTTCAGACTCCGCTCGTTAGTTCCACGAATGGACAGCGTCACGCAGGATATTTGACCGATGGCGTTACGGGAAATGACAATCGTTGGGAGAGCACGACAGCTCAGTGGAGCAATGCGGTGATCGACTTTCCTTACCCAGTCGAAGTGGGCAGTTCGCATGTGTTTGCAGGCATCGATGATACTTTGCCGATAGCGAATTATTCGATTCAATATTTCAATGGCACTATTTGGGTCACGGTTCCTGGTGCTTCGACTTCCAGTAATGCTAACGTCGAAAATCAATTCATCTTCGAATCCACGGTCACAGCTTCAAGGTTTCGATTGATCGCACAGGAAGCTCCGTTGCGCATTCGAGAATGGGCACTCTATCCACCCAACGGGCCGAGTGGTTTCCCTCTTGGCACGGATCTCAATCTGAATGTTGCTTACCAACGTGGAGTGGTCGCCACATCTCATACAGCCGGAAATTTCCCGCTTGAGGCTGTGGACGGAAGAACGCACATTGGCTCGTTTTGGCGCACCACAGCGAGCGGTGTAAATACTCTCACCGTTGACTTGCAGGTGAATACGAAAATCGGCAGCGCACACCTCTACTCTGGTTCGCCAGGTGTTTCTCCCTTGCCCGCATTCGTCCTGCAATCGTGGAATGGAACCGCATGGCAAGATATTCCTGGTACTTCCGTCACGGGAAATACCTCAGCAGATCGTGTGATTTCATTTACGCCAGTCACCACCAGTCAAGTGCGCTTGCGTTTCACGAACCCCGGCACGACCACCATTCGCGAATGGCAAATTTTTCCCGCGAACACGGGAAATGTGGGCTACCCATTAGGAACCAGCACCATCGCTTCTGGCGCAGTAGCGAATTATGATACCTATCACGATGCCTTCTATCAAATTCGCAATCCCACCAGCAATCGATTCATCTCAGTCGCGAATGGAGCTGATCCCTCGCTGAGTTCCAGCGGACTGACTACCGCCCAAGGGCAATACCAAGTCCTTCTCAATCTCGCCGATGGCTCCTACCGTCTGCGCAATCGTTCCACGGGCAAATGCTTGTCTGGAGCTCAACTCTCCAAGGAACCAGGGCTGGCACTTCAAGATGAAACCTACTTGGCACTTCCTCACCAAGATTGGATTCTCAGCCCTACCGGCACTGACACCTTTGAATTTATTAACCAATGGAGTGGCCTAGCCATCGATACACAAGGCGGAAGTACTGCGGCAAGCACGCCGCTGATTCAGAATACCGCTTCACGCTCCGCAACCCAGCGCTGGCAGATTGTTTATTCTGAAAAATATCCCAAAAAAGGCATTGGCGGCACCAACTTTGCTTATCCTACCGAATCCAAATGGGTCTATCGATGGGGGCCTGTTCCTATGGATCCGATTCCCTTCGATAGCAGTTTTTACCCTATGCAATGGGGCAGCTTTGCTTGGAACTTCATCAGCCACAATACGGCGTTTTGGCAATACTATCCCGAATGGCGCAGTCGGGCCGATGGCAATCATTTGATGGGCTTCAATGAGCCTGATCGGTTTGACCAAGCGGGACAAAGTCTCGATCCCGCAAATCCCAGCAACCTTGCGGCGTTTGACGCAAATCGTACCATTGCCGAATCGGTGCGACTCTGGCCGCGATTGCTGGCCTTGGATCAGCCTTTGGTTAGCCCCGTCCCTGCTTCTGATACCAGCAATTGGTTTCCTGACTTTTACAGTCAAGCCGACAATCTCGGCTATCGCGTCGATTATACAGCCATTCACCTCTATCCTGGCCCCAGTTCGGGTTCGTCGAATGGATTGATCAATTCGTTGCAAAATGCCTATAATAACTTCGATCGCCCTGTCTGGCTAACCGAATTCTCCTTTGTCGATTGGGGGAAAAACCAGTCATGGAGCGAAGAGGATAACTATCAAGCTCTCGCGGAATTTCTCTGGCGAGCCGAAGGTCTTCCATGGTTGCGAAAGTATGCGTTGTTTGTTTTTACCGAGAATGATGAGTGGCCACAACCCGCGAATTCTTGGCAAAGTATCACTCCTGCACCGCGGTCAAATACCTATGATCGCAACGGCAATCTCACGGCCTTTGGCAAACTATATGCTGGCTGGGATAATGACAATACGGTCAGAACCGAAAAAACGTATTTTCTGCACCATCGTGAATCACACAAACGACTCGCCAATCTCACAACTCAAGCTTCACCCGTCGGCAGAACGATTCGCACGGAGGGTCTTCTGGTGAACTGGACGCTCGTTTCTACCGGCGTGGCAAACCGTTTTTACGTGGTATCTTCCTTAGACCGTCGTCGTTTGAGTTCCGATGGCACGGCTGTGACTCTTGTTGCTGCAAATACGACGGGCGCAAGTGTGGAGTGGTCTCTAACAGAAACCCAGCACGGCTGGTTTTATCTGGCGCATCCGCAATCAAGCAAACGCTTGCAGTTGTCATTCAATAACTCTACCTCTGTCTCAACCTACACCATGGCGGCAAATACGGTTACGACCGATGCCGTGCAATGGCGCTTCATCGTTCCTTCCCACGACCCGGTGTGGACAGGCTCGGGATCGAATTCTTGGACGAATTCACAATCATGGTCGCCAGCCAAACCCACTTCGCAAATTGACAAAGTGATCTTCAATGACTGGTCCACCAGCAATCTCTCTACCATCCTGGGCGATCATTTTCATATTCAGGGACTTGTCGTTCAGAATCCTACGGGAAACGTATCCATCGGCGGCACGCACTCTCTCACGATCAGCAGTGGTGGTATCGATCTCTCTACGGCTACCCGCAATCTAACTCTCACGGCACCGACGATACTGAGTTCCGCCCAAACATGGAACGTCGCCGCTGGGCGAACACTTTCGGTAAATGGTTCACTCAGTGGCGCATTTCCTCTTACCCTAGCTGGAACGGGAATCACTGCAATCGGCGCTGCCATAGATCCACTCATCCAGCTAAGTATTCCCGCGGCTACTACCTTGCGCACCACAAGTTCTTCCGTTTTGCCTCATGGGGTAGCGGCTAGTTCGCTGGCACTTTCAGGCACGTTGGATCTTCGAGGAACCCAGCAGACCTTGAATTTTGTTACAGGCAATGGAGTCATCGATAACTCATCGCCCACCGCCGCAACGCTGACCATTGGCCAAAATGACAGCATAGGCACCTTGAATGTTAGCCTGCAAAATACCGCGGGCGCTCTTACCTTGATCAAAACAGGTTCGGGAAATCTTACGCTTCCTCTCGCTAACGCCCACTCTGGAGGTTTTATCAATCATGGAACAGGCACCATCATCCCTCAACACAACGAGGCGTTCGGTTCGGGGCCGATTGTAATGAATGGAGCTACTCTGATCAGCAGCGCTGCGAACTACACATTCGCCAACAACCTCACACTTCATGGGGCTACCCTGCGCGTCGGAGGCGGAAACAACCGCACTCTAACGTGGACTGGTTCCATGATCGCCACAGGCAATACCTTAGTTGTTGCAGACACTGGCACGGGTGGCATAACCATTAATGGCTCGATGAATGTAGCCAATGCCAACCTAACTGTTCAGAGTTCCAATTTCGTTACCAACAGCATCCATGGCATCATTACAGGAACGGATGGCAATCTGAGCCTAACAGGAAGCAATGCGATTTTGGATTTGCACGGCGAAAACTCCTACGGCGGCACTACCACGATTGGCAGTGATACATTTCTTCGCATTGTCGGCAATGGCTGTTTGCCAAGCAATGGATCGGTCATCATCAACGGATCGTGGACCATCCGCAATACCAACAACTGGATTCATAACGGATCGATTACAGGCGATATGACCAATGCCATCAATCTTAATACAGGCTCGAATGTTACTCTTGCTGGATATATTTCCGGCATACAGAACATCGCTGTCAATGATCCCACCACAAATGTCGCGCTCACCGGTGCGATTAGCGGTGCAACAAATGTGTCCATCCTCACCAACGTCGATGCCAATGGAAATGGAGCCACGCTCCGACTCGGAGGCTCCCATACCTACACAGGCAGCACCTCCATTCAGCGTGGACGATTGGTGTTACTCGGATCTCATGCGCTGCCAGATACCTCTGCCGTCAGCATTGGAAATGCCACCTTGGATGCAGCCACCTTTACCGACAGCGCGGGAACACTCGATCCCACTACGACATCCGCCACCATTCAACTCGGCGCTGGCGCGGCACTCTCTTTTGCCAATAGCAGTGCCGTGAGCTGGAGCGGCGGCAGACTGAATGTCACGGGCTCTTTTGTTTCTGGTTCATCATTGCGATTTGGAACAAATGCCAGCGGTCTGACCTCCACACAGTTGGGATTGATCACCATCGTCGGAGTCCCTGGACCGTATCGTCTGACCTCGACGGGTTTCCTTCAAGCGACATCAGCCCCCGTCCCTCCTTACGATCTCTGGAAATCCGCCAATTCTACAGCGGGGGCGATTCATGAAGATCACGACAATGATGGAGTTGCCAACGGCATCGAGTATTTCCTTTCCGGCACAGGAAATAGCACCGGCTTCACCTCGCTACCTGGCGTGGATGCGTCGAGCATGAGCGTCACGTGGGTCAGGTCAGCAACATATTCTGGAAGCTACAGCACTCACTTCGTCGTCGAAACCTCTGATTCGTTGAGTGGAACATGGACGGTTGCCACTCTCGGCACAGCGGCGGATCAAGTAGAACTCACCGGACAGCAAGTTCGTTACCGATTCCCCACTGGCACCAAACGTTTTGCTCGGCTGAAAATCATCACGCCTTAGTTCCGCCGCAAGCAAAACAAGGGCATCATCACTTGATCCCCCTGTCTCGTTGTTGGTAGTATTCCACCAGACCATCGACCACTGCTTTGCAGTATTCACGGTAAATCGATCGCCTAGCTTTTCCGGCGACTTCTTTGACCCCATCATAATCTCCCATCTGGATTCTTTCGTGGAATTCGTTAGAGTTCATCACGTAGGGCTCGAAGAAAATGACAGGGCAATCGTACAAACGATTCGCGATCAAATTGCGCGCCCACAAATAGGGATTACCATTCACGTTACGTGCTCGATTGCTATCGTTTTCGTAAGGATGAGCAGGCAGTTGCGTTTGCTGGACAAACACCTTCGCCATCACCGCGCCGAGCGCTGCTTCCTCATCGATGGTGCGCTGAAGAATTTTGCGCGTCATGTCGAGTCGTTGATCATCGAAATCTAATTCATCATCGGTGTAAGCGCCATTCAGCAAGATATGAAAATGGTTTTCTTCTACCAACTGCGGATTCGATGGATCGCCCCAGCCCACGGCATTGAAATGCAGGCACAACGTGACATCTGGTCGGATCTCGCGGTTCACCTTTTCGGCTCTCGCACGGATTTCCGAGGTTCGATAGAACAACAACTCTGCCTGCTGGATCGACACAGCAGCTTCTCCTGCGTCATTGCTTTGCTGTAGTGTCTCAGGCCGATCTAACGTAACAGGCTCTGGTGTTTCACGCACTAGCGACACCTTCGCCCCGAGAGCCTCCAGCTCGGGGCGCAATAAGTGCGCGACCTTGAGCGTCATATCCCCCTCGGTCACCGGCATGGCATCGCCGATGCGAAACCAACGGCCTTCCATCTGTGCCCAAGGACCGCCAATGTGCCCTGCATCGATGGCGATGTGAACTCCGCGCAATGGCATTTCGCCAGGCTTCAAGTCGTCCATTTCTGACAAAGAACGCCAATTGCGCACGGCAGCTTTTTTTTCCGCCGAAGTTTTAGCGAACTCAAGACGGATGACCGCTTCTGGGTTTCCGGCGATTGTTTGAATCATCACGTGATCATGATGAATGACAAAGTACTTTTCCCACGCTCGGCTACAGGTGAAAATCGTCTCCAATGCCATGGCAAACTCGTCTCGCGTCATTGTGCCTTGATACGCTTGCAAGCACGACCAATCGGGAGCTCGCCCTAGAGGCGATAATCGATACGAAACTGTCGGAGCCTTATGTGCTACTTTCGGGCTTGGATTCAAAAGGGTATATAAAATCCAGCCGACAGCAAATGCCATAAACACTAACGCCGTCAATAGAGTGCGTGCAGGAAGGACTTTTTTGTAAAACAACACACAGCCAATATCGTTGCGGCTCGTCAATTCTGTCAAACTCTATCGTCATAAAACCGAATATTCGCCTTTAGTAACGGGAATAGCATTCTTGCGGGAATTCTTCTCGCAGCAACGCAAATCCCATCAAAAACCGAGAAGATCCGAGCGCTCGACAGCCCAACTTTTCTGCTTTCAAGCTTTCAGGCTTTTTGCTATTCTTCTACCGCAGCCACAATAGCCATGGACATACTCGGATTTATCAAAGGAGAATTACTCGAAATCATCGAATTCAATGACGACTCGCGCGATACCCTATCGTGGCGGTTTCCTGATGACGATCATGCCATCAAAAATGGCGCGCAACTCATCGTCCGCGAAAGCCAGGCGGCGCAGTTCGTTTACCTAGGCCAGTATGGAGATTGCTTTGATCCTGGAAAACACACTCTCGTTAGCGAAAATATTCCTGTCCTTACGACTCTCAAAGGTTGGAAATATGGATTTGAATCTCCCTTCAAAGCAGATGTTTATTTCATCACCACCCGTCTCTTTACTGGCAACAAGTGGGGCACAGCCAATCCGGTGATGATGCGCGATGCCGACTTCGGAGTCGTCCGCCTGCGTTCCTTCGGCACCTTTGATTTTAAGATCGTAGATCCCGCCGTCTTTCTCAGAGAAGTGGCTGGCACGGATCATCATTTCCGGCTGGATGAATTTGCCGACACCATGCGCTCACGCATTGTCAGTGTGTTCAGCGAGGCGCTGGCATCATGCGGCGTTCCTGCTCTGGATGTAGCGACCCGATATTCGGAGCTTGGCGATGCACTGCTACCGCTCATCAACCCGCAAGTGATCGCCAAGTATGGCATCGAGATTACTAGCTTCATCGTGGAAAATGTTTCGGTTCCTGCGGAAGTCGAGGCCGCGATCGACAAGCGTTCCAGCATGTCCGCCGTCGCAAACCTTAACGACTATGTGAAATTCCAGATGGCCGAGGCCATGACCAAGGGTGGTGATAGTGGTGCTGCAGCAGCCGTGCCCGCACAGATGGCAATGGGCTTCGGTCTGGCGCAGGAAATGATGAAATCCATGCAATCCCCTCCCGCCCAGCCCGGTCAGTCAACTGCATCCGCACCGCCCATTTCTGAACTGATGTCACCTGCTCAGGCAGCACAGCTTCTTGGCGTTAGTGAGGCCGATGTCATCTCATCCCTGGATGCTGGCGAACTGAAAGGAAAGAAAATCGGCACAGCCTGGCGCATCACCAAGGCTGCCATCGATGCGTTCCTCGCGGAGTAATTTTTCATCATGTCGGAAGTCGCAGCATTGAGAAAACACCCCTGCCCAGAATGTGGGGGTGATGCGGAATGGAACCCTGCAAAGCTGGCACTTGCCTGCCCGTATTGCGGTACGATTTTGCCTTGGTCGGAGGGTCAGAATTCCATGTCAGCCGCAATCCTCGAGCATCCCCTCGAACAAGCATTGCTGCGCATTCCTCAATCCTCACGCGGACTTCACGAAGAGAAAAAATCTGTCAAATGCGAGAGTTGCTTCGCCATCAGCGTGTTTGATCCCACCCGCACCGCTCAGCGTTGTGACTTTTGCGGTTCCCCAGCCATCGTCCCCGTGGAGGCCCTGCCGGATCTCATTACGCCGGAAAGCCTACTCCCTGCAGTCATCGCCAACACACAGGTCCGCGATCAACTGCGCGAATGGTACCGATCCCGCTGGTGGGCACCAAACAAACTCAAGCACGCCGCTCTCACCGATACCCTGCATGGCATTTATTTACCCTACTGGACCTTCGATGCGCACGTCGATGCCGACTGGACCGCTGAATCGGGTTATCATTATTACGAAACGGAAAGCTATCGGGATGCTAACGGAAACACCCAAACTCGCCAAGTCCAGCGCACGCGTTGGGAATACAGTTCTGGCAGTCTGGCGCATTTTTTCGATGACGATGTCGTTCCTGCGAGCGTTGGCGTCCATGCCAATTTGCTCCGCAAGGTGGAGCCCTTTCCTACGACCACAGATCTGAAACCCTACGATCCCGCATTTGTCCGCGGCTGGACTGTGGAGCGTTATCAGATCGATCTCCGCCAAGCATCCCAGACCAGTCACGAGCAGATGGAAGACACCATCAGGATGTTCTGTCGCCGTGATGTACCGGGTGACACGCACCGCAATTTGCAAATCTCATCCCACTACCAAAACCGCACGTTCAAACATATCTTAGTTCCTGTATGGCTCGCGAGTTATACCTATGGCAGCAAGTCATTCCAAGTGGTTGTGAATGGCTACACCGGAAAGATGGCCGGCGAACATCCTTTGAGCTGGGTGAAAATCACCTTGGCCGTCCTCGCGGTCATCATCGTGTTCTTCCTTGTGCTCGGTTTGAGTGGGCGTTAATCGGCAAAAGGTGCTGATCTAAGGTCTAAAATTTCCTTTGTCACGTTTGTCTTTCAACGCATCATGCAATGTGGTAGTTACTACGTAAGAAACGATGAACACCGAACCAAGGCACCTACCTCACAAGGCTCCATTTTATACGACGCAGTGGACGAGGGTCTGCCGAGCCAAAGCTGACTCTGACGATGGGCGTAAGGCGTTGGCGGATTTGTGCGATGCGTATTATGAACCTGTGTTGGCTTATCTTCGAAGTGTATCGCGCGATGCCGATGCCGCACGAGAGATGGGCCATGCGTTCTTTGCAGAAATGCTCGGTGGTGGAACCATCGTCACCGTGGATCGTCAGCGTGGGCGCTTTCGTTCCTACCTATTGGGTGCCGTTAAGCACTTTGCCTCTCGGCAGCGTGAGTCGGCGCAACGCATGAAGCGTGGTGGCGGCGCGGCGATGGTGCCGATGGATGATCCTGAAGTGGCCCAGGTAGCGGATACGCGAAACTTATCGCCGGATGAGGCCTTTGATCGACAGTGGGCGATAACAGTGCTCGCTCGGGGTATGGAATTATTGCGAGCTGAATGTTTTGCTGAGGGGCGTGAGTTATTTTTTTCACGCGTCAAACCACTGTTGAGTGGCAATGTTGATTTTGGCCAAATTGCGAGGATCGCTGCCGAAGAAGGCATGACGCCAGATGCGTTTCGCATGGCAGTGCATCGATTAAAAAAACGTCTTCGGCAATGCGTGAAAACGGAGGTTTCTCGTACGTTAGATGATGCCGGTAGTGTCCAAGACGAAATGCAGGCCTTGTTCGCAGCACTGGGAAGTTAATTTTTTTTGTTCGGTTTGTCCTTTGATGCATCAGGTAACATTATGAACGATTCATTTTCCGCGAAAACTTGTCCTGAGTGTGGTGCCATCTTTTCCCTTGATGCGCCGGAAAATCTGTGCCCTCGTTGTCTTATGGCGCAAATCATCCAGCCGACGATGGATGGTGAAAAACTGGTGCCTTTGCCATCGCTCACGCCCGAAGAACTTTCTCCCCATTTCCCACAACTCGAAATTCTCGAATGTCTCGGACGCGGTGGTATGGGGGTCGTTTACAAAGCGCGGCAGAAGTCCTTGAATCGTTACGTCGCACTGAAACTGTTAGCCCCCGAGAGAGCAGGAGATCCGCAGTTTGCGGAACGATTCGAAAAGGAAGCACATGCCCTCGCTGCATTGAATCATCCACACATTGTGGGAGTCTATGATTTCGGCCAAGCCGGTGGATTCTTTTATCTACTCATGGAATTTGTCGATGGAGTAAATCTGCGTCAGGCAATGAAGGCTGGACGTTTCACTCCCGAGCAGGCGCTTGCCGTGGTGCCGCCCGTGTGCGAGGCACTGCAATACGCCCACGAACACGGCATCGTCCACCGCGATATCAAACCGGAAAATTTATTGTTAGATAAAGAGGGTCGAGTAAAGATCGCCGATTTCGGCATCGCGAAAATGCTCGACCATGATGCAGAGATCATCCTGAAGGACGATGGGCCACACGCTGGCACGCTCGCCTCGGTGGCTGGCACGCCGCAATACATGGCACCGGAGCAAAAAACGCATCGCGCTACCGACCACCGAGCGGACATCTATTCGCTGGGCGTGGTGCTTTACGAAATGCTCACCGGCGAACTCCCTGCCGACAAACTCCAACCGCCTTCGCGCAAAGTGCAGATCGACGTACGCCTCGACGAGATCGTCCTGCGGGCCCTGGAAAAAATGCCCGAGCTACGATTCCAGACCGCTGGAGAATTCCGCACGCAAGTGGAAACGATGGTGCAACAAACTCCCAATAACAACGATGGCAACGAGACTTGCGCTCCCACATCGGAAATCGACAATCATCCATCTGATGTATCCTCGCGCTTCTCCCGCACGGCCATCTTCGGTGTCTGTCTGGGGCTCATCCACATCATCCTATTGCCGCTGGTTCATTACACCTGGCAGGGAAACGATTTTTCGGACAACCCGCATCCGGACCGCCCTCCCTACGCGTTCCTTGTTTATACAGAGTGGGCCTTGTTCGTCGGGTCGCTGATCGCCATGACGATTCTCGGCTGGAAAGCCGTCGGTCAAATCCGCCGCTCAGGCGGGCGTCTCCATGGCATGTGGCTGGCGTTGTTCGACGGGCTGTTGTTGCCGCTATTCGTTGCATCGATGGCGGGCGGTCTGGGAATCCACTTCCTAGTTGAAGCACTGAACAAACTGCTCTGGTCCATTACCGGCAGGTATCCTGAATTGGGGCTTCCCCCATTATTTCTAATGATCCTTTGCGCGCTGACTCTCGCTCCACTCGTGATCTGGTTCGTAAGGCGCAAGGTGAGCAAGCCACTCGCTGGTGCGCAAAATCCAGAACAACCCAATCCAACTACCATAAAAGCGCCCGCTTCAGAAATCAAACCCACTCGGCTCGGTAAATGGGCGGTCGGCTTCTTCATCGGCGCGGTAGTGGGAACACCCTTGCTCAGGGGCTTCATGTTAACGCACTCTAACATTAGCACATCTCCACAGGGCGTCCCCTTGCTCTGGGGCTTCATGGGTATGCAAGAAATCATCGTTCTTTGTGGCCTAGCGTTGTTGCTGTCGCTGGTGTTTGGCGTGATGAGTTGGAGGTCAAAACCCGGCAAGTTCGCTACCCTCGCATCGGGTCTGGGACTCCTGCTTTTGGTGACCTTTACCTTCAACTATCTAGCCCCTCGTCCGACCGCAATCAAAGCTGCCCTTGACTCACAGCGGGTGAAATTCAGCTTCAGCCATACCGAAGCACTCACTGGAGGTCATGAGCTCACTCTACCTGCCACCACACGCATGCGATGGTTTCCGAATACTGGGCAACCGCTCTCGCTCACCAACAATCGGCAAGTGCTCACCCGTGTACGACTGCTTGAAAAGCACCATGCCAACTTGTTTGCCGAAGCCGCGTGCTCCGTGGACGGTACCAACTGGGAAAGCCAGATATTTCCACTGAGCGCGAATGTTACCAAGGGCAAACTGAGTTTTCAAAATGGCACTGAAGTTATCGTCGAATTGTTAGGGGCCGGAATCGCTGGATCTAACCGTCCGCCATCGACTGCATTCAGCCCGGTGGTGGAGCGGGAATTGCGGGTTGATGAGGAGACGCTTGCTCAGGGACTGAATTTTGAGAGCGGCAAGGTGCTGACTTTGTCCCTGGAGGAATTCAACCGCAAAGGCGATGATGGCACGGAACGCGTGCCGTATCGAAGCTTTGGCGACTGGGTCGAAGCAAAAGGCATCGGCATGTACGCCGCAGCAGGGGACAAGGGCTTCGGATTGGCAGGGGCGATCACGGAGTTCAAGCTCAGCGCGCTTCCAGTGGCGGCGTGGGATACCGCAACCGAGCCTGAACTTAAGGAGGCGTTGGAGCATGCCGTAATGGAGCACGACAAGTTTTCGAATGCTCTTCTGATTCCCACCGACGCCGCACTGCCCCTGACCTACGCTATGAAATCCGGCGACAAGCTGGGACTGCTGCAAATCACCACTCGCGAGCAAAATCCGAATGGAATCAAGATCCGCTACAAGCTGGTGCATAGCACTCCCCCTGTGAAACCGGCGCCAAAGAAACAATACGAATTGTCGATCCAGTTTGAGCAGAATCCTAACGACCCCATCGTAAAGACGGACGTGGAGTTGGGAACACAGTTCGGCAATTTCAAGCATGCTGGCGACCGACTATACTCGATCAGCGGGCAGATTGATGAACCCAAAAACGGGAAGTTTCCGGGATCCATTACCCTCGGCGATTATAACGTATCCGAAGCACATAAGGGCACCGGCCATCAGGGTACGATCCCCGTCGAACTGGAACTCGGCAAACCCTTCAACCACACGGTGGTTGTGGGAATCGGTTTCATCCGCATCATCACGCTCAACGAGAAGCCGACTGATACGCATCCATCCGAAAAGTAAAATTGATTTTCGCGATCTGAGTTGTTAGATCACTTGCAGCGTAATTCAGCAATCTGTTATGGAGTTTCGAGTTTAGGTGATTTTTCCAGCCAGTTCCGTTGCATGTTGTTGGCATCATGAACGAATGTTGCCATTTCCCTACTGGTGGCATGCGCAGGCAATGTGGCGAGTATGGAAGTCAAATGTCCTTGGCGTTGTTGGCCGAGGATCTTTGTATTTCGGGCTTGTTGGGTTCTTGCTGTAGCAAATGTTTTTGCGATGTCGTTCTCTAACCACTCCAAAGATGTGTCCCAATCGTCGATCAATAGGGGATCGATTTCTTCGACTCGCTGGCGCACCGCATCGGCGTTGGGTAAGAGTTTTCCTGAACACAATTCAGAGGCGAGAATCGAATAATTTTCGCTTATGCGAGACCTGAAGAGCACTTGCAGCATGGCGCGATGAAGCGCCTCGCCGGTAGCGTCGGAGAAGACGGGATTGATGTAGAGCTTCAAGGCGGGTAATGCTTCGCCCTGCTTGGATTGGTAAAGATCCTGTAAATTCTTGAAAGAGGTTCGGCAATCGGCATTGCTCCAGTCATGCACCCATGCGAGGTGCACTGTCCGAAGCATGTTTTTCCCGATGATCATGCTCGGCACTTCGCCTTTGGCGATGGGAATGGATCCGCCATCCAAGGCCAAGGCGATTTGATTCTGCTCAGTATAAAATGGTCGAACGAGCAAGCGTGATGGATCGATTTGTGACGCGCTTGGCGGAGCTTGCGCGGCAGGCTCAGGTGTTGGCTTTTTTTCGCCTCCGTTAAAGACGGCGATCAGCAAAATCATCAGAAACGCCAGAGGAATGATGAATTTGAAATCGAAACGCGGCATACTGTTCTGTTAGGGAGAAATCGTTACTTGCAGACGGATGAATTTTTGCACATCGGGTGCCCGAGGAATGCTGAGGGTGACAGTGTCGTAACCCGCAGTGCTACCTGCTGTGACGGTTACACCAGCGGAAGACGATGCCGTATCAATGCCGACGTTGTAGTTGTCGGGCCAGGCTTGTAGGGTCGGGGAAACTTGAATCGCTAGGCTGGTGGAGGGATTGATGGACGATTGTGCACGTTGGAAAGAGAAAACGATATTTCCTGCTGAAATGGATGAGCTAGGGAGCTTCGATATATCGTTCGTCGCGGAGCTGCCGCCGAGAACATATTCCACAGCATTGCTGACGCCATCGTTGTCTTGATCTTGCGTGGGCGAGGTAGAGGATGCATTTGTGTCAGCCCAAGAGGCATAACTGCTGGCAGGCGAGGTAGCTGAAGCAGTGAGGAAACCGCTGGCATTGAGAGCGAAGCTGGAAAATCCAGGAGAACTGATTTTGGCGAGCTGTGTTGAGGTGAGAGCCGTAGAAGTTGTGCCAAAACGTATGGAACTACCCGAGACGAAGTTGCCAGTGATGGTGAGTGTGCCCGCCCAAGTGATGGAGTTGCTGTTAGCAAAACTTAGCAAAGCTCCGCTGCCGAGATTGATCATGGATGCACCGGTGACATTGAGAGTGCCTAGGGTGTCAGTGAAAGTGGCGGCATCCAGCGTTGCCGATCCGAGGGAGACGGCGGTGGCAGGAAGAGCATTATTGGCTGCTAGCGCGAGTCTGCCAGCACTGATGGTGGTCGCGCCAGTGTAGGTGTTGCTACCCGCAAGCGTAAGAGTGCCAGCACTAGTTTTGGTTAGTCCGCCGGTACCGTTGATGGTAGCAATGTTTTGCAGTGTGCCAGACTCGACGATGAAGTTGACGACTCCGTTGCCAGCAGCTCCAAGATCATGGCCGTTCATGTTCAGCGTGCCGCCACTGAGTAAAACCGTTGCATTGCTCGTGCCTGTATTGGCACCGCGGAGGACATCGCCTGCTACGGTGAGAGAGCCACCTGTAAGGTTGAGTATTCCGTTAGCTGTGCCACCGGAGGCGGTAGAATCGGCAAGGCGGATGGAAACACCGCTAGTTGCCTGCACCGACACCGAACCGCCGGAGATATTGATGGTGCCCGTGGTGTTGAAGCCAGTCGTGGATGATGAATTGCGACCGACGATCAGTTCGCCATTGCCGATGGTAACTGTGCCTCCCGCCAAGTTCATGATGCCTGTAACATTTCCTGTGGCAGTGCCCGCCGCTCGAAGCCCGACAGTGACGCTAGATGCAGAGAGATTTCCGGCATCGAAGCTGAAAGTTCCTGTAGATGCAGCGCCACCAGAGGCAGTGCGTCCGCCGATTTGTA
Organism: Verrucomicrobiaceae bacterium; assembly: GCA_027487435.1. Classification (GTDB taxonomy): domain Bacteria; phylum Verrucomicrobiota; class Verrucomicrobiia; order Verrucomicrobiales; family Akkermansiaceae; genus UBA956. The sequence goes on from JAIYDP010000232.1 coordinate 21,520, forward strand.
AGGCTCCCAACAGCAGGTCAGCACTGTGCCCGGATAAATCCACTGAGCTGTTATTGTGAACGGCCGTGGTTGTGCTGCCGTAAGCGACGGTCATATTTGCCGGTGCCAATCCGTCCGTGGCACGAACCTTGAGGGTGCCGGTGGTATCAAGGAAATTCATCGAGCCAGGTGAGCGATTGCTGGTTGCGCCGATCTGAATGGTATCGGCATTGATGATCGTGAGACCTCTGCCCAGTTGCACCGCGTGTGCGGCTGAAGTAGGCGAGTTCATGGTGAAGGTTTGTGCGGTAATGGTGCTTTGATTCGCCAGAATGACAGTCGAACTTCCCATTCCCGCACTGCTGGCGTTGGTGGCATCGCCGACACGGAACGTTCCAAGGCTATTGTTATAAACGAAATTTGACAGGCCTGACATATCGAGTGTGGCGGCATTGCCAAAGCCCGAGTTTGTGGAGCCTCCGACTTGAAAAATGCTGCCAGTGACATTAAGCGTACCAAGGCCGGTCGGTGCGAGTCTTGTGGTCGTATTCGCAGCGGGAGATGAATTAAAGCCAACTGTTAGATTGCCGGTGACGGTAAGAGTTCTGCCAGTGCCAATCGCGATGCCGTTGCTTTCGTTGCTATCTGAATTCACTGCGAGACTCGCGACTGTTTGGTTGAACGTAGATAGATTCAAAGCGCCCACTGTATTTCCAGAGCCGAGAGACAGTGCAGTGGTGACGGGTAGAGCGTCGTTTAAGCCAGAGTGTAAAACGCCATCGTTGATGCGGGTGGCACCACTATAGCTGTTACTACCTGAAAGCGTTTGCGTTCCCGTGCCTGTTTTCGTTAGAGAAATATTGCCTTTCAATATGCTGGCGAAAGAACTAGGGGATAGCGGGTTGACGGTCAGCGTTGCTGCGGTGGCTGATGAATTGTTGATAGAGTTTCTTGCAGCGGCGCCTGTGAGAGAAAGACCTGCTACAGTTTGGTTTCTGCCATTCAGATCAAATTCCGCATCGGGGCTGGTAGCGCTGCTGCCCATGACCAGTCTCGACGTAGGAGGGAGTCGGTCGTTTCCGCCTGCAAGTTGCAGCTTGCCGATCAAAACGGTGGTATCGCCAAGATAGGTGTTGGCTCCAGATAAAATGACGGTCGAGTTGATGTCTTGAGTGCGAATGATTAGGCCGGTTTCGACGGCTCCGCTATCGATGATTCCACTTACCGTAAGAGTATTGTCGGTGGTGGCGCCAAGGCGCGTTCCCGCTGATCCGATGGTCACATTTCCCGCCCATGTATTGCTTCCGCTGGTGCTGCTCAATGCGCCGAAAAAATTACCTACACCGTTGATCGTTAGTGTTTCACCTGTAACCGTAATACCTCCTTCAAGTTCGAGCCTCGGGTTGGACGCGCTACCTGTGGCAGTGCCGTTGACAACGGTGCCAGCAGTTGTCGCGCCAAGAGCATTGGCGTGGAGAACCTTGATGGCACCGGCGTTGATGGTGGTAAGGCCGCTGTAGGTGTTTGCCGCGTTGAGGGTGAGAACTCCGACACCTGCATTGGTGAGAGACCCCGTGCCAGCGATTACATTTGCGAAGCCGACTCCTTGAACAATGCCATTGCTGCGCTGGAAGACCAATGCGGCATTGTTGATGATGTCACTTGCAGCAGAAAGCGTTCCGGTGGTGGAATTGTTGCCGATTTGTAAGGTGCCTGCCGAAATGGTCGTGTTGCCTGTGTAGGTATTAGCGCCCGACACAATAAGTGTGCCGCTGCCGCTCATGGTGAGTGCGCCGGTACCTGAGATTACGTTGGAGAAATCCGTGCCTTGGGTGATGACATTGCTTCGATGAAAAACTAAGGAGGAGTTGTTGGTGATAGAGCTAGAAGGGGTGAGTGATCCCGTGGTGCCGGCGTTACCGATTTGCAGCGTACCCGTGCTGATGATCGTGGGGCCAGTGTAGGTGTTCGCTGCGGTGAGGGTGAGGTTGCCTGCTCCCGTTTTCGATAGACCGTCGGTACCTGCTATTACGCTATCGATTTGCGTAGTATTGTTGGTGATTTCAAAACCTGGCGTAGTGCCAGCTAAGGTTAAGGTATGCCCGGAACTTATCGTCCACCTTTGGTTGCCGGCGGTGTCGCCGAATTTCCATAGTCTTGCAGTGCGGCTTGCTCCCAGGTTGAGCGCGGTGTTGGCTGCAATGTTGACGGTACTGAAATCCATCGTCGTGCTGGATGTCGGGTTTGGAACGACGCCGTCGTCCCAGTTGGTAGCAGTAGTCCAGCTTTGTGCATTGCCAGCAGTCTGGATCCAGCGATTGGGGATGGGCGGCTCAGATGGAAACTCGACCGCTGCGACACTGATGGTGTATCCGCTTCCGGTGTTTGTAGAAAACGCAGGGGTGATCGATGAGGGAGAAGCGACGAAGCGAAAACCCGAAGCATGGCCGCCCCACTGGCTGCCCCACGAACCACTGCTGGCTTGGGTGAGCAACGAGGGTGAAGTGGTTGTAGCGGTGGGTGTGCCGGCATTGTTGTTATTGCCAGAATTGTTGATCACAGCAATCACCACCGAGCGGTCACCAGCGGTTGTCAACGCTACGGAATTGACGGTGCTGCCCGCCCTGCTGTTCGACACTCCAAATCCTGGCATGGTATTGGACAGAGCGTAGGCGCAGCCGATTCCACCGTTCGGGTTCTCTGCTGAGACTTGAATGGTGCCGGAGCCAATTGAGCCTGGATTATCGAGATAGAAAATTGCTGCGGTTCCGTCATTGTTCAATGCATCTTCTTGAATGGCTTCCGTCATCACTTTGCCGTTGTATCGAACTTCATAGACAAATCCGGTGCCGTTGTTATTGCCATCTTCGGTGGAAATAGCCACGACAAGTTTGTCTGCTGTGCCCGCGTTGAAAGAGCCGAGTCCTGTTACATTTTTTAGGCCATTACCGCTTTGCAGACTGAACTGTTGTGTCGCATTCACTGTGACGTTTTGACTTGCCGGCGTGTTAAAAGTGGTGGCTGATGCAGGAGAAGAGTTTGTCGTTGTTAGAGTGCCCGCACGCATGGAAACGGTGTAGGAATACTGCGTGCCTGGACTAAGACCAATGTCAGTGTAGGATGGGCTCGTTTGCCAGTTGCTGGAAGTAGCGCCGGGATTTCCCGAAGTCTCTGTGAAAAGGTATTCGACTGTGCCTGTATAACCAAAGGCTAGCTCGCCTTTGGTGGCTTTCATGGTGACAGCGGAAGAGCCATAAGCAACGGGTGCTAAATCAAACGATGCGGTCGCAGGTGTAAGTGGGGCCCAAGTATAAAGCACCGTAGGATTGGCGGGCAGTCCCACATCCTCAACATTCGGAGTAGATAGAAGCTCGATCTTCGTTACCGATCCTCCAGAGGCGGGTAGGTTGATGGCTTCCGTCTCTAGGCTGTTCGCGTTGAAGGGATCTTCAGATGTTACGGATGAGGCTGGCAAGATGTAGGTCTTGGTGGAGCCTCCCTGCTCGACCCTCGCACAATAGTCGCAGTTAGTGGAAAGATTGAAGAGCGAATTGGCTGCCGTGCGGTCGGCAGATACCGTGGGATCGAAGAGCCTGATCAATCCTGAGGTGTAAGGACCAATGGGTGGATAAACCATATTCACTTCGGGATTAGCGCCAGACATTGAGGCCAAGATGCTGATCACCTGCGTGTCACGTGTTGTGGGGAATTGTACTCCGTTGTTTGTGACAGTGGACGTGTAAGCTCCGGTGGTTTGGTTCCATGAGGCATAGCTGCCATTGGTTCCGAGAGCGGGGTTCCAAACGACCATGTGGCTGTGCAGATAGCTGCGCATTTGATCTACCGAATAGTCAGAAAAATGATTCATGATGTAAGACGGTTCCTGGAAACCCGTGCCTCCACCTTGCATGGGATCGACTTTGTATGTTCCCGCAGGGTTGCCGCCGACATTGTTCGCCTGAACCGTTGGTGGAATGAAGGCCTTGGTTCGGAGATCGAAAGCCCAAGCCGGACCGCTATGGGTGTCATTATAGATATTAGGTGCTGTAATGCCGTGCATGCTGCCTTTGTAGGGGTAGGCAGCGCTATCACCCCAGTGAGGGAGCGAAAGTGCGTGGCCGAGTTCATGGATAAGAATTCCGGCAGAGGTACCGTTGCCGACTCCGGCGAAACCACCAGCCTGACCGCCTGCAACAGCATTATAGACGTTCAAATAATACAAGCTCCAGCGGCCAGATCGACCTGATGCGCGTTTCAGAGCGCCGTTCCACACTAATGCGGCAGCTTGTTCCCCATCGAACGGCAGACCCGTCTGGATTTCATACTCCGTTTTGGATTTGATTCGGGCAGCACGCGCACCTCCGCGTGGTGGAATGACGAGTTCAGGAAATACCACATTTGCTACACGTCTCACTTCGAGATCGGCCACAGGCCATTTCGCCTCGATTTCGGCAAGAGTGTTGGTGGGATAGTTTCCATTCGTATTGGAGAAATACTGCACATCGAACATGGTCATGATCACCCTGTTCGGTGCGCCGACGTCGATGCTGGTAAGGTTTGTCGTGGCAGTTCCGGCATTGATTCTGACCTGTAAGCCTTTTTTGACATAGGTAGCTGGAATATAGCCGGTAAAGGTATTTGCGAAGGAATGCTGCACGACACCTGGCCCATCTGGTATGGTCGCAGGCAAGGTAGCAGGCCCCGTGAGGGTGAGAACAAGATCCGCCATCCCGCTTAACGTCAGCGTCGCGGTGACAACCGGTGATGCAGGTGCATTGGGGGCTGTAACGTGGACTTTGATCAGAGCTTCGCGCTCTCCTACGAGGCCGAAATACGTATCATTGGCTTTCAAGACATGAGTCTGGCCAAAATACACGGCGCTGATGGTTTGTGCCTGCGCGAAGAGAGACCCTATCGCGAGGGCGAGGGTAAAAATGAGTTTCATTTTTGTGTTGGGTTAGGTGCTAAAGATGAAAATCTTTGGGTTTTTTTAGAACATAGCGTTCTGTGGGATTGATTATGTCATTGGCTTGAAGGGGCGATAAAAAATTGATCAGGCTTGTGGCGTGTGCGGCTCGAAGGTTAGCGCACGTTCATGTTCGCGGGCTTTGGCGAGGCGTTTGGCTTCGCGGAAAAAGTGGAGTTGGGCGCGTTGTGGGCGGCGACCTTTGGCTGGCACGATGGGTTGAGAATGGCCGTCGGGGAGGATCAGATGGGCGTTGCTGGTATCGGCAAAACATTGGCGCATCAGAGCGATGAGGCGGCGTTTCAGCGGCGCGGACTCGATGGGGATCATCAACTCGATACGGCGATCCAAGTTGCGGCTCATCCAGTCTGCGGAAGCGATGAAGACTTCGGTCTCGGTGCCGTGCTGGAAGGAGAAAATGCGGGCATGCTCGAGGTAGCGATCAATGATCGAAACGACGCGGATGTTTTTCGAGTAACGTTTGTCCGCTGGTTTGAGGCAGCAGACGCCGCGGACGTTGAGCTGAATGGTAACGCCGGCTTGCGAGGCTTTATAGAGGGCTGCGATGATTTCCGGGTCTTGCAGGGAGTTGACTTTGGCAAGGATGCTGGAGGTTTCGCCGAGTTTGGCGCGCTCGGCGGTGGTGGCGATAAGTTCGAGAAGTCGGCGCTTCATTTGCGTGGGCGCGGGCACCAGACGGCGGAATCGGAGCAGCTTGGATCGACCTGTGACAGCATTGAAGAAGAGTGAGGCATCGTGGCCGTAGTCGGGATGGCAGGTGAGCAGCGAGATGTCGGTGTAAAGTTTGGCCGTGGTCTCGTTGTAGTTTCCCGTGCCGAGGTGGACGTAGCGGCGCAGGCTGTCTTTTTCGCGGCGGACGACGAGGCAGATTTTGGCATGGGTTTTGAGACCTTTGACGCCATAGACGATGTTGACTCCGGCGTTGAGCAGTTCATCGGCACGCATGAGGTTGCGGGCTTCGTCGAAACGGGCTTTGAGTTCGATGAGCACGGTGACTTGTTTGCCGTTTTGTGCAGCGCGGATCAGGGCATCGATGATGCGGGATTTGCGGGCGGTACGATAGAGGACTTGCTTGATGGCGAGGACTCCGGGATCGGTGGCGGCTTCTTCGATGAGGCTGACAACGGGATCGAAGGATTGGTAGGGATGATGGAGAAGGATGTCGCGGGCGGCGATGCTATCGAAGATGGATTCGCCCGGGGCGATGTCGGGGCTTTCTTGGGGCGGCCATTCTTCATCGCGGAGCTGATCAAAGTCGGCAAGGAAGGCGAGATCCATGAGCGACGACAAGCCGACAGGACCACGGGGGATGGTGTAAATTTCTTCGCGTCCTGCACCTGTGGCGCTGCGGATGACCGCTGTGAGGTCACGCGGGCACGAGATGGGTAGCTCGATGCGCACAGTATGAGAATAGCGACGGGCGGTGAGGACATCCGCCATATCATCGGCGAGGTCGTGAGAGTTGTCGTCTTCGAGGATGATGTCGCCATTACGGGTGAGGCGAAAAACGCCAGTGGCGGTGACATTTTCTCCGGGGAAAAGTGCCGAGGCGAAGGTGGCGACGAGGTCCTCGAGGAGGATGAAGGTGTGAGCTTGGTTGGGCAAGGCAACGCGGCGCGAGAGAGATTCAGGCAGCGGGATGAAGGCGAAACGTTTTGTGGCGGATTCGGTATCTTCGATGCGGCAGGCGACGATGGGAGTCAGCGCGGGAAGTAGAGGCGGGGCATCGGTTTCGGGATCGTAGGAGAGCGGGGTGAGGACGGGGAGGATGTTGTGATCGAAGGAAGCGCGCAGGGATGCTTGCTGGGCATCAGAGAGTTTTGAGGGATCGAGGAAATGGATGTCATGCTTGGTGAGAAGTGGCAGAAGAGTGCCGTGGAGCAGATGATATTGCTCCTCGATGAAAAGCAGGATGCGTTTGCGGAGTTGTTCGAGTTGAGCGGATGGAGTGAGGCCTGTGGAGTCGGGAGTTTTGCGTCCGGAGCGCTGGAGCAAAGTCAGCCCGCCGATGCGCACCTGAAAAAACTCGTCGAGGTTGGAGGCGGTGATGGCGAGGAATTTGATGCGTTCGAGAAGAGGAATATCATCGCGCTTGGCTTGGTGCAGAACGCGTTGATTGAACTCAATCCAAGAGAGTTCGCGATTCAGGAATGGAACGGGCATGATGCGGTAGGATAGCGTGAATTGAGCTTGTGGCAAAGAAGATTTCAGGGGGCATTCTCAGAAGATCGAATTTTCTAAGCGATGAAGCGAGAAATGCCTGCCACGATGGTGCGGACGACGTTTCCACTTAGGTCGAGAAGAGTGATGTCGGCATGGAAGCCTGGGGCGATTTTGCCGAATCCTTCAAGTCCTAGGGACTGGGCTTGGTTCCATGAAGTGCATTGGATGAAGTCCTCAAGCGGGAGGCCAGTGCAGGCGGCAACGTGGCGTAGGCCCTCGTGAGCGCGCAGGGTGGAGCCTGCGAGAGTGCCGTCTTTTTTCAGTCGGGCAATGCCATCTTGCACGGTGACAGGGAGTCCACCGAGGGTGATCTCGCCATTGCCGATCCATGAAGCGGCGACGCTGTCGGTGATCATCAAGATGCGCTCGCGGGGGACGATTTGGAAGATCAGTCGTAACATGTCAGGGCAGAGGTGAATGGTGTCGCAAATGGCTTCGACTTTCAGTCGCGGATCGAGAAGACCCGCTCCGACGACGCCGATCTCGCGGTGATGAAGAGGCGTCATGGCGTTGCCAAAATGGGTGAGATGACTCAAGCCCGCCGCTACAGCAGAGGAAACTTGGGCAAACGTCGCGGAGGTGTGCGCCGCAGAACAAGTGATGCCGACAGATCTTGCCGCGCGGATGAGTTCGATAGCGCCCGGCATTTCAGGGGCAAGGGAGAGGATGCACGCGGGTGCGATGGCGTGCAGTTCGAGTAATTCGTCGATGTCTGGCAGGCGAACGAATTCAGGGTTTTGCGCGCCAGCTTTCTCACGATTGATAAATGGACCTTCGATATGCAAACCAGGACAGCGTGTGAGGTCATCATGGCTGCGAAACGCGGCGACGGTTTTTACGATTTCCTGCAAATGCCCTCTCGCTTGCGTCAGTGTGGTAGGTAGCCAGGTGGTGACACCTTCCGCGAGTTTGCGCGTGGCGATATGGCGAAGGGAGTCGATTGATCCGTCACAAACATCCGCGCCATCCGCGCCGTGGGAGTGAATATCAAACATACCAGGGATCGCGGTTAAGCCTCTGGCGTCGATGATTTCGTCTGCACCATCGAGATGCAAGCCGACAGATGTAATGCGGCCATCCTCGATGAGGATGTCTGTTTCATGGCATCGCGAGACAGGGTTGATCACCTCGGCATGGCGTATCAGGGTTTTCATGGCGGGCAAAGGTAGGAAATGAGATAGGCTTTGTGCAAGGAGAATTCGATGGGAACAGATCTGCAATTGTAGCAGATTTATCATGTGTAAAAATGCGGAATCGTGGCTTGCCAGCCATGAGATTCTAGCTATTGTTCGCCGTCCTTTACTACAAAATTGCTATGAATACAACTCTACTCTCCGCAGCGGCAAATCAAGCGCGTGGCTTGGCCATGGATGCCGTTCACGCATGTTCTTCTGGTCACCTTGGTTTGCCACTCGGCTGTGCCGAAATTGGCGCGGTTCTCTTCTCTGAATCACTCCGTTATCATGCGACGACTCCTCGTTGGCTGAATCGTGACCGTTTCATCCTCTCGGCAGGCCACGGATCGATGTTCCTTTACAGTTGGTTGCATCTCGCGGGATACGACTTGCCACTGGAAGAAGTGAAACATTTCCGCAAGCTGCATTCCATCACCCCTGGGCATCCAGAATTTCATGAAACCCCCGGCGTAGAAGCGACCACCGGCCCGCTGGGTCAGGGCGTAGCAAATGCTGTCGGTTACGCACTTTCCGGCAAGCGCGCTGCCGCACGCTACAATACCACGGAACACACGTTGTTTGACCATCACGTCATTGCCTTGATGGGTGACGGATGCTTGCAAGAAGGAGTGGCGAAAGAAGCCATCGCTTTTGCTGGCCACAACGGCTTAGACAACTTGGTGCTGATTTACGATTCCAATGATGTGACCCTCGACGCCATGGCTGAAGTGACCCAAGGCGAAGATGCAGAAGCCTATTTCGCTTCGCAAGGATGGGACGCGGTGACCATTGATGGACATGATTTTTCTGCGATTCAGGCAGCCTTAGCGAACGCCAAGAACAATGATAATGGTCGCCCTAAGGTGATTATTGCAAAAACGTTGATCGGAAAAGGCATTAGTGAAGTCGCAGGCACAGCCAAAGCCCACGGCGAAGGCGGAGCAAAATTCATCGATGCAGCCCGCGCTGGCCTCGGCTTGCCCAGCGAGCATTTCTTCGTCTCCGATGAAGTTCGCGCGCACTTTGCGGCACGCAATGAAACCGCCGCTGCTGAATTGGCGGCATGGCAGGCGAGCTTTGAAGCATGGTCTGCGGCAAATCCAGAACTTGCGAATGAATTGTCCGATAGCATTTCCCTCGCGGTGCCAAGTGACCTGATCGAGAGCATTCCCGCGTTTGCTGCCGACTACAAAGACGCGACCCGCTCCGCCGGTGCCACGGTGATCAATGCCGTTGCCAAAGCAGTGCCGCAGTTCCTTACCGGCAGCGCAGATTTGTTTGGTTCTACCAAAAACTACATCAAAGACGGCGGCGATTTTTCCGCCAGCAATCCCGCAGGCCGCAACATCTGGTTCGGCATTCGCGAGCACGCCATGGGCGCCATCTGCAACGGCATCGCTTACGATGGACTGTTCCGCCCCTCTGGTGCGACGTTCTTGGTTTTTGCCGACTACCTTCGCCCCTCGATTCGTCTCGCAGCTCTCGCCAAACTTCCTGTGACCTACATTTTCACGCACGATTCCGTAGGTGTCGGTGAGGATGGTCCGACCCACCAACCCGTGGAGACAACCAGTGGCTTGCGGGTGATCCCAGGTCTCGATGTCATCCGCCCAGGCGATGCCGAGGAAACAGCGGGTGCCTTTGCCGCTGCGATGTATCGCACCGATGGCCCGACCGCGTTGATCCTCACTCGTCAGGCGATTCCTTTGATGAATGAACTTTCCGTCGCCGAGCGTCGCGATGGCGTCATCCGCGGTGCTTACATTGCCAAGAAAGAAACCGCAGCGCTGGAAATGATCCTTCTTGGCAGTGGCTCCGAATTGCAACACGCCATGGTAGCCGCCGAGAAATTGGGCGCCGGTGTTCGCGTGGTTTCCGTGCCGTGCATGGAGCGCTTTGATCGCCAAGATGCCGCCTACCAAGAAGCGGTTTTACCATCCTCATGCACAAAACGCATCGCCATCGAAGCCGGTGTCGGCTGCTTGTGGTGGAAATACGTCGGACTGCAAGGAAAAGTTGTCGCCATCGACCGCTTCGGCATCTCTGCTCCTGGAGATACGGTGATGCGCGAGCTTGGTATGACGGCGGACAATCTGATTGCCGTCGCACAAGCGTAAATCGCACAGGAGGACAGGAGTCTCGCCTGTCTCGGCAAACAGGCGTCCCGCCTGTTTCTTCGGCGAAAGACGCGTGCCTGCCACCGTCCCAAGGGGGCAAAACATGCCAACGTTCCACCGCCCCAAAGGGGCAAAACATGCCAAGCCCAGGGCATCGCCCTGGGTCGCATGCGCCCCGAGATACAGAGCCCTGAAGGGGCGAAACAAAGCACTCGATTGTCGCGCCCCCTTCAGGGCTGGAAAGATGTAATTGCGGCCTGACCTAGGGCGGCGCTGCGCTTGCCCTAGGCTGGCATGTTTTGCCCCCTTGGGCATACGCGTCAAGTTAAGCAATGTTGTCCTTTTTTTGGTGGAAATTGAGGCGTTTGCGTTTGTCGTAACAGCAATATTTTCGTAGTGCGATGCAGGCACCCGCATCCGCAGGTGCG
>JAIYDP010000349.1 GCA_027487435.1 Verrucomicrobiaceae bacterium
CACAAAAGAGTCTCATCACACAACAAAACAAAACAAAAGCACCAGAAACATGAAATATGAAATCAAATCAAGCGGAACCCTGACAAAGAAGCACATACCCTCGTTCGCCTTCGCCTTCACGCCAACAGGTACTTGAGAACATCGTTGTTGAATTGCTATGAGATTTTGTTGAGCAGACTTGAGGGTTGACAACGTTTGATCAATATTGTGTTGCAGCTTGGCAATAACATCATTTTCGTTGGCTACGACAGTGTTGTAGTTCGAAATGGCAGCATTTTTCGCATTCTCAGCTTCATTGCGCTTCGCTGCATCATCGGAGAGTGCCGCTTTATCATTGGACAAAGTCGTATTTTCGGATTCGACGTTTTGATAAGCAGCATGAATGAGTTGATCGCAATCTATCGTGTCATAAAACAAAAAAGACCGAAAACTTGAGGGGGCCTCCGGCTGATTGCACTCGTTGACAACATCTTCGTAGTGTGCTTCGTACTTGTTTAACTGATCAGTATCCTTCGCAACAGTGTCGACAGCGTTGTTGTAAATGTTCAGAGCTGCAACAAATTGGGCATCAGATTGCGAAAGGGTTTTTCGCGCATCCGCAACTTTTGCATCCAACTGAGGCTTGGTCGTCTTCATGTCGTTGATGGCACTGTCGAGAGATTTCTGAGCGGCATCTACAGCATTCTGTGCTGCTGCAATTTCTGCTTTGCAGTCTGCAGCATGAGAAATTACAAATCACAGAAGGCACCCTCCGAATACAAAGCATTGGAGGGGCACTGCCGTTGAATGTCCGCAAGGTGGCTCTGGGCAGCTTGAACACGGGCCGAAGCAACTGTGACTGAGGCTTGCAATGCAGACAAAATGGCACGCCCTCTTGATACTATTTGCAAATAGTTGGCTTCCGCAAGACGAAGGACGGCCAGATCGGAATTTCTGACTTGCTCAGCAGATCTGGCGACGACCACTGCAGCTTCCAACTTGGCGTCAGCTAGTGTAACTGCAGTTTCTGCTGCTTCGAGTTCCTCGGTGCAATCTGTGCTATAAGATCGAAGTAATTGCTTGCACTTGAATCGTGATGTTCCAAACACGCAAGTTCAATAGACTCTAATTCTTTTGCAGCCTCGGCAGAGACTCCAGAGTCTTCTTCGACAGCTTCAATCGAGGAATTCAGCTGCTTGACGGAGACGATGTACGTCGCATTAGCACTATCAACCTGCCTCTGCGCTGTAACTCGATCAGAATCGAACTGAGAGGTTGCTTTCTTCAATGCTTCGTTGGCATTGTCAAGATCAGCAATTGCGTTTGTTACTTCCTTCTTCGCAGAAGCAACACGTTGATTACAATCTTCAAGGTTACTCATATGGTTGTAATTCATACCAATAGCAAAGGCAAATGCGACGCAACAAACGACAAGAACAAATGGGACTTTCATGGCTCTTGGTTTTTGTGGTGTTCGTAAGAAGTCCAGGATTTCCGCAATCATGTGACGCCAGATTTGGAACTCCTTCCCTGCGTCGGGATGCTACTTGTCATTGAATGATTGTTGTTTGCTGCTTTGAACGAGCGTCTGTTGCGTTCTTTGTCTCGCTTGAGTTTCTGGCCGTCTTTTATCCGTTGGAAAATGAATTTCTCGTTGAAATTGTTCAACTGCGGACATCGCGACTCATGTTCATCAATTTATCGCTTCATTGTCAGTGGGTCAAAAGTTTATCGTGGGCTGAATGCAGAGTCGAAAGGGGATTTCGACGGAGACGGGTAGTAACCACCGAATTTTCTAAAAACAACCTTGTTTCACTTTCAATGACAATTCTCGTCAAGTTCACAGCAATACACCGCATTTTCTTGATGGCTCCCTGTGCTCTCATTTTCTGACAACAGAATGAAACTGTATTTAGAGTTGAACAAACACTGAACTCCCACAATTTTTCTCACAGACCCTTCACTTCGTGATAGGCCTTGGTAGCCATCTCAAGACAATCGTCAATATTTGTTTTGTCATCGTGCTGGCAAAGAAGATATGACTTCGTAAGTTTGTACAGGACAACGCCAAAGCTTCCCTGGAATGGTCACCTCGTGCAAATGATTCGACAACATGCTTTCCAACCAGAACATGATCTTCAGCCTTCAAAGTCATGTAACGAGATCCACCAATAATAATTCCTATTGCCACTGGAAAGTCAAGTTAGAGAGGTAGTAAAACTGATTGATTCTTTCTCTACGAATCCACTGGTAAGGTCATGAGCCTCCGCTTTCGAAACCTAAAAGAACCACGTCAGGCGTCGTCAAAAATGCGCAAAATCACCTGGAAACCTTGGGGATTAGAGTACACGACATGTCCTTCAGAATCGAGAAGAGCAACTAGAGAGAGCCGCCCACTCTGCATCAACTGGTCTGCTTTTGCCTGGAGCGCTGGAGCAGCCATCAGTCTCAAATTTCTCCCTTTTTATTTGTTGGCGTTTCGGGACCGCGCTCATGCAGTGGGCAAACGGGTCATAAGGCCTCTCTGCGTTGAATCTACCGACCATGGGCCACAGATACAGGTGAGCGGGGTCTTCAGGAAGGGGATTGGATGCTCTTGGTTACGCGTGTCCTAACGTGCAAGTGCTGTGCGGACGCACAAGCGCGCACACGGTTTCAGCCGCAAGCTCTGCGGAGGAAGCAGCCAAGTAACGACTAGAGGTGGTTTGGACTAGATCTTCAGTCGGACGGGGGCACTCTGGACCCAGTGGGGACTGAGAGGCTGTTGTTGATCAACCGCACTCAAATCGAGGCGTCCACCACGGGGGAGGGATCTATCAAGTAGTCATCTCGCTGGCCATTGCTAGGAACGAATGCCAAAACGAGAAGAGCAGGTGAAAGGGACACAAGAAATTCCGAGGCTACAAGACCGCTTCAGCACAAATGGACCGCGGATTGAACGCCTGCGGGATTATCTCACATTCGTTCTCCAATTCCCTTTGAACCGACCTGTTGAGGTATCCCCAATCGCAACTTTTAACGGAACGGGTTTTGAACTGGGGCTGTAAAATTCAAAATCCTGGGGGACGAACAGGCGCAAGCCTGCGGCATGTCGCGTGCGCTGCCAGTGTGGGGACGGGAGGGGAGATCGAGAAAATAAAACAGTTTACAAACAACATCACACTATTTCTAAATGGCCTTCATCGGCTCTGTACGGAATTTGCCATTTTGATGATCTTATCGCTCTCCATTCTCTTCGCGAAGAGAGAGTTGTACATCAACCTCGTGTGGAACACGTCCAGCCCAAGAACAGACAAGAGGAAGAATGGGGCAAGGATCGTGAACCCGACAGCTGTGTCATACATGCGATACATATTTCGAATAGCTTTCGAATTGACTCCAAGGCCGCTGAATGTCTGCGCCGTGGCTGACAGCGAAACAATTCCGATTGCGACGCAGTTCACAAATACTTCAAACCCCAGAACGGCCATCAATGCACCCCCTGCTGCAGCAGCAATGAGGGCGAAGACATGGAGGAGAGTCCGATACAATCGAGCGCTGTTTGCTGACAGTCTGTTGAGGGCAAGAAGGAACGTCACAAGGGACCCAAGCATTACAAACGCTGGCGCAAGGTCCAAAGGAATCCAAGTCAAAATCGACCGCGGAAGCAAACGAAGCAAATTGACAAAGAGTAGGGCGTCGACAACGAGCATCAACATCACATCAAAGCCCTGCCGTGAAGCACAGCGCTGGAGGCGCTGAAATTTTGAGAGCTTGTCGCAGCGAGTCTCCTGCTCTTCCCAGCTTAACCAGGAGCCAAAAGCATCGTTGCCTTCATCTTCTCGGAGCCATTGTCGCCATTGAGCGAAGTCGCGCTGCAGCTCCGTGTAGCCACAGCTGCCAGCATTAAACCACATTGGAGCCAGCAGCCACGAGAACGCAATAAGCCACATACTCCAAGTAAAAGGAGCATAGGGCTCGACAAAGCCGTCAGGGCCGATGTTCAGGCTGTCAAAGTAAGCGTAGAGGGAGAGCAAGAGGATGAGCTGAAATGCAGGCCTGTGATGGCTCCGTCCAAACTTGGCGTACAGCATGTGAAATGGGGTGTGCTTCACGCTGAGCATGCGACCAGTCGCCAGATACTTTGCACCGCCAAAGCGAAGTGCATTCATGAAGTAATACCGCTTGGTCTGCATTTGAAACATAAAATAGATCGGACCTCCTGTCATGAATAAAAAGAACAGCTCTGCGAATGCTTTCATCCAACCGAACTCAAGCACAAGCTCAGAAAACCAAGGGAACGTCAGCAAGAGACCCAGCTGGATCGCCCATGCCAAATTGAACCCCTGCGCAAACAAAAGGTCTGCCTGCCCAAGCCCAGAAATGATCAATTGCGAGTAGAGCGTGAAATAAATGGTTGATACCATGAGGGAGGTATTCACCCAAAAGCCAACTGCATTATGGTAAAGCGAAAATAGCCGGAACAGGTCCAAGTGGCGTCCCAGACGGCAAACGTCGCGTGAGATGCATTGCTGCGCCGCACCTTCTGACAACTTCTGTTCAAACGCCGTCACGTCACTGAATCCGATGTCGCGACCCTTCAACGCCTCGATTTCTTCGCTGAAAGTAACCCTAGCACCTCTCAGAACGAGATTGTACCCTGCGAAAATGTCCTCGTTCAGATGGATGATTGGACAGGCTTTGGAGACGGAACCCCTCGTTATCGTGAAAATCTTGTCAAAGAGGTCAGGGTGCCCGTAATGCATTCGAACTTCAAGCGGACCAGCGAGCACTCTCTGTAGCAAAGTAACAAATGCAAACTCAGTGGCTGCCATGTAGTTGGCGACGGCTCCGAGCCTGTCAGTGAAAACCTTCTCTCTGTAGCCAAGAATGCGGACGTCATTGTGGGAGACTTTGCGAGCAACGATTGGGATCTTGAAAGCGTCGGACAGCGCCAGGTCTTGGTTCATGTCAATCGTCTGCAAAACAAAGCCTCGCGTGAAAATCATGGCGTGGTTTTGATTCTCAGGCTTGCCGACAGAGCTGGCGTGGAGGATAGGGTTGCGAGGGAGTTTGACCTCATAAACAACTTCAAACGGGTACGACTCATTCTCCGAAACTGGCCGCGAGAGGTTCCTTTTGCGAAGAGGCGCAGCTCGAATAAGGACGGACAAGCCGCGTGACGTTGATTTGTCTGAACCTTCAATGGGTTCAAAGTATTCGCGAATAAAGGCAACACGTAGCGAAGGATATTTGTGAAGCAAATATTGGATGCAATTAGCCTGGAGCAATTAGGTATAGTCTTGATAAACAACCTTATCCTTTTCAGCTCCGCTGCTGTTATGTTGCTCCCCAAACTTTTGACACGACACGACATAGTTGTATTTGCGCCGCGCAAGCGTCCTTGACTCCTCATGGTTGTGACCAAGAATGTAAGAATATATTTTGATTGCATCCTCTTGATACATCATGCCCCTTTTCAGTGAGAAAACAACGTGAAATCAAACCTGACTGTCCTTGCCAGAGTCTGACCCCTATAAGACATCCATAGCCTCGTCTCCGTCCGAAGCTGCTCCGACCTTTGCATTGCCGCCATGAACGCCTCGTCAGACTCTCCGCCCATTCGTTCAACGAAATTCTCCCATTCGTCTTCAAAGGCGCTCTTGAGGTAAAACAAAACATCCCCGCCACCGTGCGGCAGTTCGGTCATGACATCTTCGCCGTAGAAAGGAGTAAGTGTCGTCCAACTTGGCCACCTGCCTTCCCCTCCCAGTTTCCCGAGGTCCATTGAGAGGCTGTTCACAAACAGCTTGAGCCGACGACGCGCTTCTTCGTTTGCAATTCGAGCTGGACTTGATCCCTTGTCAAGAACTGTGTGCATGTGGCGCGCCATTGCAATGCAGCCAGGACTTGAAATCAACTTGCAAAGGCCCTGAGTCCAATCAGTTCCCAATGCCGCAGACAGCTCAGCCGCCTCGCCACTGCGAGGGAACAGTTCGTTCCTGACACTATCGGTCATCTCCTTTGATATTCCTGCCCGTAAATCTCCTGACAGTTTCCGAATTTCCTCCTTGTATTTCTCAAAGAATGGCTTGCATAAAAGGAACAACCTTTCTTGAAGTGCCCGCACGGATTCTTCACTTCCCTCAAAAAAGGCGCAAGCCCATGCAAAAACATCGTCTCCGACTTCTTCCCCCTCACCCGCTCGCTTCATCAATCCATGAGGATTCTCACACTGGATCCTTTCTGCAACAAACTTGTGCGAGCTTCCGGAGAAGCTAACAGGGTAAAACTCTTTCAGCTCGTATGGAAGGTTCTTCCAACGCGCGGCCCCCGCAACGAGGGCAGCAAGTGCACATTCAAACTCAACAAATTGTTGAGAATCCGAGCGCGCTTGAGACTCAAGCCAAGGCAACAACTTCCCTTCAGCAAAGTTTTTAAAACTGAGAGTCCACGAGCGGGCAAAGACTAACGCACTCTCGAGCTTGTGCCAAGCAGAGTCATCACTGAGCACAGCGAAAAGTTGAGGAAGACTGAGCTGCTTGTCTTGCACGAGTGTCGTGCTGTTTGGGTCGTCGTGCATCGAAGGAAGGTATGCGCCGCACGTAGTTTGAACAACAAATCGAAGCCAGTCATAAGAATCAACAAGCGCTTGCCTCGCAAGAGGCTCTGTTCCACTGCGCATCCGGACCGCTGTAAATTGCGCGCACTTGAGAAACTCAGGGTATCTCGGGTGGCAGGAGGGGTTGTCAATTCCAGGAAAACGGAAGAACAAGAGTTGATCGCGTTCCCGATCACTGAGCAGGTCTTCATGCCGAAGAGAGAGAACAACGCAATTCCAGATGGTTGCAATGTGGACCAGCTGATGAGACGGGATATTCTAAACAAATTAGATTGGGCTACTTTGAGTGAACGTCAGGAAATGCGATGCCCGCGACGTCATCTTCGATGAGAGATGACTCTTCTGGAGCATTGACTCGATGACGACGAACTGAGCGCGTCCTCGAACGAGCAGGGCGAACAACGTCAGCAAGAAGCGTGTCCGGGGTCTTGGAGACAAAGAAGCCATGAAATGCCTTTCGAAGATTGTTCCATGACCGCACTCGCCCGATCTTGCGAAGGGCGCCAGTGATACCGCCCGTGAAACAATTGAATACAGTCGCCCATATTTGAATATCGATGATGTAAATCACCAGAAATGGGAACACAACGACAAGAGACATCAGCATCTTGATGAGGGACCTTGGGAGTGAGACACAGATGGAACATTCCAAACGCAAAAACTCCATACTGCCGAAAGGTGGTGGGCTGCCACAGGTTGTTGAGCGGGTCCAAGACGCTCTTGACCTCAAAAAAGTGGCTGAAAACAACTTTCCAACCGAGCAAAAGAAACCAGTAAAGGCGAGTGCTGACAAAGCCAGCCAACGTGCCGCCATCGTTCGCTGCCTGCAGGGATGAATTTGGAACTCAAAGCCACGTACAATGCCAACATACTCGCGATCAATGGGAAGAGGGAACCGAATCAGCCGCAAGAGGTGATCGAACCTTTTCGACAGAAACTTGAAAGGGATGAACTAACGATTAAGAGCTTCCACAAAGAAGAAACTTCGTGAAGCGATGTTGCAAGCAAAAGGAGGACGTACGCAGCACTTCCAAGCACGTAGATGAGCTCTGTGTCTGCGAACTTGATAGGGTCGTAAATACCTCTCGACTGCAGAGCGAACACAAAAGTCACCGCAAGAACGCCCCCAATTCCAAGAAAGAATCCAAAGCGCAAAGCAAATGCAATGAAGGACTTGAAAAAAGATCTCGACCGCACAGCGAAAAAGAGCTCAAGAAGTTCCGCGATTGCAGAAAACAGAGCGTGAGAGATAACAAAGGAGAGCAGCATGAAGGGAGAGAGACCAAACTGCGCGAACGCTGTCTGGATGCGTCAGGGAGGTGCAGTGGAGACCAAAACCTGCAGATGGAGCAAAGTGAGCAGGAAAATGTACATCCGAGAGAACATGCGCATAGGTTGGAGGAGAGAGCCATGCTCCTGATGGGTCACTCGCGAACGGTCATCGTCTCACAACAAAGGTCTTGATTTCCTTTTGGGCTCCAGCGCCGAGGTTGTTCTCGAAAAAAGGGACAACTTTGTCCCTCCACACGATTGAAAGGGGCACTGGTGGCGCTGATGGCGTGTCGAATATATTCGAAATGGCCCCCCGCACAAAGGAGCCATCCCAAAACACTGTCACATTACAAAAGGACTAAATATCAAATCACTTTCGTTCATGTCGTCATAGGCCACTTGGTCTCTTCGTTTCGACTCCTTCATCGTCTCAAACCGACTTCGCAAAGCATCATGTAAACTGTGGAAGTAAAGAACGTCCGGGCCATCCTGCTCAGAAACGTGTGAAGCAGGGTTCACAACTCTTCTGACCACATGAAATATAAAACACATCATCTCAGGCATGTGCCGAAAGTTAGAAGCTTCTCCCCAGAGGAGCAGATACAGATAACAATCGAGAAGGATGACGTAGGGACTTGAAGACGTGCTACTAAAGTCAGGGGCCAAATCAATATGCGATATTGCAATGAAACATTCAAAATGTACAAGAAACATCAAACCGAGAAAAAAACTTACCCGGGAGCCTTGGTGGAAGCTGCGACTCCGACATGTTCAGTCCACGACAAGTAGTTTGAAAAGTACCGATCCCATAAAATGTAACAGTCCTTTTCAGCATGTCCGGACGAGTTATCGACTTCAGAATACACGCTCGATGTGTTGTGGAGCAGAAGCAATAAATGCTCAGCTTGTCCCGATGCATTCGACAGCTGAAAGCCTAAACTCCTGCCAAACTTGACGAGGTCCGCGAACAATTCTTGATATCCTTTGTTGTCGATGAGGGAGCCTAATGAGGAGCATTGAGCCACAGATAACATATTGAACGCAATTTGACTTTCTGAACCCATGAGATAGCTAACGAGTATTGTAAATATAAAATTGAGATAGCACGGGCTCCACTCTCTGAAACTACAATTACAAAGGCTTATAACTCAAAAGCTCATGCTGAGGTTGACATCGGAGCTGAGAACGCATATCTTCTCTGATAGCGGCAATGTTGCAACGCTCTGTTTGCTGCTCCTGCTGTATTTCACGACAATGTATGGAACTCCATTTCTGCGGCGCGACTTGCTAGATATCATGCGATAGGCTTTTTGGTAGAGGCGAAGAAGGTCAAGCATGCACGGATAGAGTTCCGAAATGTCCCGCAAGTCCGTCTTGTCTTCAATAATTGGCCACTTCAGTGTCAACTTAAGAATATTTCGTTGTACCCAAAAATCGGACCTCCATCCGATGACCTCACATGCCAATGCATATGAGGCCGCACCCAATACCTCTACTTCGTATTTTATCGATGGCTCCCCTTGCAGACCGAGATCGAGGAGGTACTGCGAACTCAGGGGCACAAAAGCAAACAAGACATGGGATAGGCAAAAAGTGTTTGAGGACTCGTCCAGCTTCTGGATCGCGGAGAGGAGTCCTCGAAGGCTCTGCCATGCAGAGAACAATTCTTGAGTGTCGTGAAGTTCCACACTGTCACGTACATCTCGAACGGCTTCCTCAATCTGCGGTTTAAGCGTCCTAGAGAGAAGGGAAGACCTGCTTCTTGGACAGAGCACCTCTGAGATATTGCTCAGACTTCTTCAAAAGCCCCCGATACCCTTCCTGAAGTCCCCTGGCCCTGAAGCCGGTCAACAGAAATCAAATTTGAGTTTCACATGGCAATCACTCCGCAAGCGGTCGCAAGGCGTTTGAATTCGTTTGGGGATATGTCCGTCAGTCTAGTCCCACAATAAATGTCGAATATAAGGACAGCCTCGCTGCGCACAGAGTCGGGGTACGTGTCTGAGAGCTGGTCCAGGAAATGAAACATCCAATTGACCAAAATGGAGCGAAGGCTTGCAGTTATTTGATGTTGTTTGATAAGATAGCGCCCAGTAGGTGCGCTGCAGAGCAGGCGGTCTTTGTAATATTGAAGCCAAGACATCGAAGCCTCTTTGCGGAGCGCGAGGGTGACAATGTCCGAGCGGTGCCCCCACCCGCGGACACACAAGCGTCTCCACGTTTGGTCCGACAGCATCACACGGCGAAATTTTCGGCAGACAAGGGACATGGTCTTCGTGTCGCGGTGCCCGCTGAGCGCACCGTTGAGAATTTGCTCCAGAATTTCGTCTGGCAGCGTCATGATAGAACACTTCCCCCTGATAAGGCTTGGGGAGCAGCTTGAGAAGAGAGTTCGTTTCGATGATCTCAACACCTGCTACGTCATTGCAAGCTTCTGGGAAGCGAAACCATCGGAGTTGTCGAGTCGTCGAAATCTTTCAAGGCGCTTGTGTGCTTCTTGGTGCTTCGAGATCTTGACCTAGTTTGAATATGTACATTACTAACAGGAGAGCCTCCAGCAGCCCGCTCCAAACTGTGGGGTCAAACTAAAATGCAGAATTCCAACCATCGGCGCTTGCGGCAGGGCGACGAAGACGAACATGACTGCGTGGTACAGCAGTCAGTGCTCGGGCAGGTACTTGGGGCTCGGTCGATAGATATCATACAGGAATACAGAGTCTCGAAGTGGTTGCTGTCAACCAGTTCAGTTCAAGTCTTTGAATCAAATTTTAAAAACAGAGCAACGTCACCGTTAAACTCAAAAATAAAATAATTGGTACAATCGACTATCACACTTCATCGTCATCCAGTGCACTCTGCTACGAGTTGGAAACAAGTGCTGCAGCGCTCACGTCAGAGACCCTTGAGTCTTGGTGAGCCGAAAGGAGCCAATGGGATTGGCCTTGAGAGAGGCCTGAAGTGGACCCAATGTCAAGGACGGGTTCCGGATTCGTTTGGTGGTGGGGATACAAGCAGCCTAAGAGAGAAAAAGTGGCTCGGTGGGTGAGGAAGCCCTCTTAGACTGCAGGAATCAAAGTCAAATCAACATCAAATATTTGCTAAAAATAACTCGTTTGAAATGCTGCCTCTCCTGCTCCTCTTGCCTTTAATTTCAGCTCAAAACACTACGATGGCAGTGTCTTCGACCCCGATAACGACTAGCGCCTCATCGAACCAAACAACGACGAACCCCATGGCCGTCCCTGGTCCGCTCCTTCCCCCCCTTTCTTTGACTCTTCCAGTCGTGACGTCGCTGTCGCCTTCGAGCGGCTCAACGATCGGTGGCTACAACGTCTCTGTTCTTGGCTCTCGTTTTCTTCTCTCCTCCTCGTTCGTCGTCCAGCTTGGCTCCTCCAACTGCTCTTCTACCGTCTACGTCTCAGACTCGTCCCTCACCTGCGTTTCTGCTCCATCCGGCGTTGGCCGCGCGCTTCCAGTTAGAGTTTGGCAGGGGATGGTCACGAACGTGGCGATGAACAACGTCACGTGGAATTATAACCGTTTGCCCCACCACGTCGTGCTCTGACCGTTCAGTTCCAACTATCTCCCGCCTGAACCCCTCTCTCGTTCCCTCCGCAACCGCTGCTACGGTGACAATTTTTGGCGCAGATTTTGGCGGCACCCACGGCAACTTCACCGTTTATCTTGCAAACGGCGGTGTTACCCCCACGTCCGTTACTCGCACGCATACTCAAGCAGTGTTTTCGATTCCTGCCCTGTCCGACACGACCACATCCATCTCAGTTGCAGTCAACGTTGGCGGCTACAATGCCACCGCGTCCACCCTGTTCTTTACCGGTTCGTTCGTTAGCTCTGGCTTCTAAGCGTGCAGCCAAATCCGAACCCATCGCCATCACTGTCGCAGGGGACATTGCGTCTTTCAACGTGACAGCATTTCGAGTCAGCATGGCGAGTGTTCTGCAACTAGAAACTTATGATCAAGTCAACTGGACTCTATCGCGCCGTTAACTCGTCCAGGTTTTTATTTCCAGCTTCCAGTCCGCGTCCGTTGTTGTCAACATGCGCCTCCTCGCGTCCCCATCAGGCTCTGCTGCAAACTCCAACGTGTCGTCCATTGTGAGCCGGTTTGTTAACGCAGCGGCATCTGGCGCTCTAGCCGCTGCGACGGGTGCCACCGCAGCGACAGTTGGAGGCACTACCATTCCAGTTGGTGCGTCATCACTTTTGCTCCCATCATTTGGCTTTGTTTAGAATATATAGAATTAACAGTGGCCTCCTCTTTCTCATTTCGTCAGCACCTGCCGGCGGCACGTCTCCCCCTCCGACGCCGTTCCCAGGCTGGGGGATAGCCGTCATCGTCGTCGTCGGCGTCGTGCTCATCGCGATTGGCGTTGCTATCGTGCTGTTTGTTAAAGCAAAGAAACGGCAGCCTCATTTGCGCCCGCCAATTCAGCGCACCCCTGTCAAGCCCGGTGACTTAGGAATGGCGTAACATGTCTTGTCTTTTTTTTTTCTTTTTAAGGGTGATCCGATTGTACAGTATATCTGAATATCATGACTTGATTGTTGAATACATTCAATTGCGTGCCTGTTCCGTCAAAGCACTTCGCCCTGTGCTCGCCAGCTGCGCCTTGAGCCTCCCCCTTTCGACTTGGCATTGATTCAGGCGGTCCTCTGCGCTTCGCTGCAAAGAGTCAACAATGACCGTCCATCAATGTCTACAAGGTCGGCAGACTTTGTGTCGAGCTCCTTCTGAAGTCGCTGAGCTCGCTGACATGCGTCAAAAAGCAACGCCTTTGCGTACGCTCGTCAGGGCCTGCAGCTTGGCCTGCAGCTCTCCGTTTTGCATCCGCAGCTTCTTTTCGTTATCCAGCGCATCCTCAAGCTGGCGCTGCCGATGTCAAACAGAAGGAACGTTCTACCACCATTTTATGGCGCAAAGACGCATGTGCTTCCTCAAGCTCCCCCTCAAGCAACCGCGCCTTCTCTACACTCGCCCGAGAGGCGACCTTCGCTGCCGTCGCTTGCTCATCGGCTTGGCGGATCTGGCGCAGCCGGCTGCCTGTCTCCACATCGAGAGTTGACAGTGACGACTCGCTTTGAACGATGCGAGCACGCAGCGATTCATTTTCGCGAGTGAGCAAATCATTTCCTACATCGTCAATGCAGTCAAAAACAACATCACGATGCAACAGCGCCTGAAGTTGAGCCTCACGCTCGGCCATGTCGTCTGAAAGGCTTCGCACCGTGCTGTCGAGATTGTCACGATCTGACGAGGCAATATGGCGTTGGCTTGAAGTGTCAGAGCGTCCAGTACAGCCTCACGTCGAAAGCTTCTGCAGCTCAACCTGCATTTCCTGATTGGCCGCGCGCAACCGACGAACCTCGCTTAACAACTGAGACAATTAACAAAGCTGCGCTCAATTCAACATCTTCCCGTTCGCGAGAAAGTTCTCGCAGGTGCCGCTGCGCAGCCAGCGCCTCCTCTTCGACAGACTGCTCGAGGTCAGACAGACCAGCACTGGCGTACTCTTTCGCTTTCCAAGGTGCTGTGGTTTCTCATTCGCAGCACTAGGGAAAGGTCGTCAAGCTCCTTGCAACGAGTGCGCTAAATTTTCAAAGGAGAACACTCACTGAACCAACTTCTCGCTCTAACAAGTCTGTCATCGCATCGAGTTTGGAACTCAGTTCCGCAACTCTTCGTCGCTCCGAATCTAGAGCTGCTCTTCGCCATCAAAATTGCAAGCAGTTCGGGACCTCGCATTCACCAGCTGATGCAACGCCTCGTCGCGGCATCGTTCCATTTCAATGGCGTGAGTTCTCGCCGCATCTCGGCCCTGTTGTCAAACTGGGCAAGAATGGGAAAGATCTACTTTAAGCGTCGTGTCGAGATCGCTCGCGAACAAGCGCTTATGGTCCTGAGGTCTTAGAGGAGTTGAGGAAAACAAAACTTCGGCTTCTGCGATGCGTGCCGTTGTATCTGATCACGTCATAAGTCCAATTTCTCCCCCATCAAACGCGCGTGCTGAATTTGAAATCCCCGCAGCTCCTCCAAAGCGGCGCGTTTCTCCTCTTCAAGCGAAGCAGCGATGTCGTTGCTCTGCTGTAGAGCTGACCGGAGCTCATCAGCTTGTGCCCTGGAGAGTCACCAGACCCAAAGCCCCGTCGAACCCGATGGCCTGCTTCTCCCTCAAGCAGCGATCCAGGGCAACTTGAATTCGATTTCGCTCGTCTGCAACAAGGCGGTAATTGGCCAGCACGTCGTCCCTTTCTCGCTCTCTTGCCCGAACAGACTCGGAACTTAGAGCTCGTTACCGACGCTAACCTGCTCAAGCTGAGCGATCTGATTTGCAGCCAACGCAAGCTCGCGCCTCAATCCGTCACGCTCTGACACCAGCAGAACAATGTCAGCGCTAAGCGACTGATTTTCTCTTGTGACACTTGATAGGTCTGAACTGAGAGCACGGAGTTGATTCTCCATCGCAACACCCTCGCTGCTCTGCATTGATCAAAACGCTAAAGCACAAACGCAAACGGAGAGTTGCAGAGCAGACTTCAGACGATCATATTCAGCACGAAGGGTTGCTGCTTCTCGCTCACGGGCTGAGAGAGCCTCCTTCACCGAGCCAAGTTGCGACGCAGCGGCGCCAAGATCGGACGACGTGCTGTCATGTAGTCCCTTCAGCTGTGCAAGTTCCCCTTCAAGTTCTCGAATACATTCGTCCTTGACGTCTAGCTCTGCTACGATCTCGTCACGCTATATTACATCAATCGTCACTCAAAAAGAAGGACCTCGCGATCAAGACCTGCAATGACAGTTCGCAGCTGTCCTACTTCTTCCCGACAGAGGTCCCCGTCTGCGCGGACGGTAGACAGCTTGTTCTCGAACTCACGCTCTTTGTCTTTTGCAGATTGGAGCCTCTGATGAAGTGAGAGAGAAGAGGAAAGAAAACGTCTTCCGAAGCTTTCAGCTGATGTCGCAATTCCGAATTGGTCCGATCCATTTGGCGCACAAGAAGTTGCAGTTGACCCAACGATTCGTCTTTCTGCTGCAAGTTCGAGAGAGCCTTCGCTTCGCGCTCTCTGTCGACGTGTCAATCATTGGGCATCAAATAGACAACTTGGCACTCGATAGCTCGTCAGACGTGCGCTGAAGGTCCAAACCCACTGCCGCCAACTTCGACGAGAGCAACGAATTCATCTCTCTCTCATCACGCTCTTGGGCTTCTAGTTGAGAAATTCGCTTCAGCAAAGCAGCTTGCTCGGCCTCAGCTTTCGAGCGGAAGTTCTGTCCCATGATAAACAAAGCGTGACTCTACCGAGCTGTCGGATGTCGACGAAGAAACTTTGGCACTCAAGTCTGTCGCGGTGTGCTGCAGCTCGGTCCTTTCCATGGTCATGCGCTGGGAGGTCAGCAATGGAATGATCGCCACGACTCGGATAGTGTCTTGGGCAGCTGAAAGCTCTTGTTGGCGAGCGATCGCCAACTCGTTTAGCTCCCTATTTTCAGATCGCAACTTCGGTATCAGTTCACAGTTGCGGACTCCTACTTGTTCAAGCTGGTGAATAGCCGCATCCCTCTCCGTCGCCAATGAACCTGCGTCATCAAAATGATAACATTCTGTTGAGACGGATGGATCTCTGAATCTCTACAAGCTGAGTCTCAAAATCTGACAACAAGGCAGAGAGAGAGTCGCGCTCCCTTCCATGAGTCACTCTCAGAGAAGCAAGACATCACCTCTCGGTTTCGCTCAGCCTCAGTTGGACTGCTTCAAGAGCGGACGCAAGCTTCTCCCTTTCCTCGCGTGCTTCAGCCAACATCGCCCGCACGGCAACAACGTCACTGCCCGGATTATTCACGATCGGCGCGGAACAGTACCTCTCGGCAGATTTCCTTGACGCCGTCTCCTTCTCAAGAATTTGCCGCAAAGAAGAACATTCGGCTTTCATAACGGCAACTCCAGAAAGCTCTACTCCAAGCTATGAAGTAAGACGAGTAGGACACGTTGAAAAACAACTTTTTCCGTCTCAGAGTGGGCAGATCGTGCGCGCTCCACGAGAGCTGCGCTTTGAGCGGACACTTCGGCAAGGTCGAGCTTGACGTTTTCGACGATTCGATCTTTCTTCAGCATCAGAACATGGCTTGTTTGAAAATAGTGGACTTCTGCAGCTCTCATCTCCAATTCGACAACACGCTTCGTTAAAGATATGTTTTCTCCTTCCGTCTGTTCAGCACGACGCCTTCTCAACGAAATTTCAGAGTCAAGAATTTCTCTTTCCCGCTGTAGCGTCTCCACCCTGACGTCAGCTGCTCGCAGGCGCTCGGAAAAGACGGCCACGTCACGTTTTGCCTCCATGCAGTCCTTGGAAAGATCCTCCAACTCACGCCGAAGCCCTTCATAGTGTCAGAAACTACCGATAAGCGCTCACGCTCGTTGATAGCTGAAGCCTCTGCATTAGCTGCGTGCATCGCGTGATCTTGCTGAAGCGCGTCGACAAGGCTGTTGAGCCGATCCACGTCCTGACGAAGAGATTGTGATTCATCACTGATGGACGCTGACTTACTGCAAGCGTCAGAATGAGCACCACCAAGGACACAGTCTCTCGGTCGAAAGCTCATCCCTCAGAATACCAACTTGTCTCCTCAGAGTCTCGACTGTCTTCGCCGCTTCAGAACTCTATAACTTCAAAACAAATATGAACGAATGTCACAGCCGCAGTAAGAGCTGCTTGAGTGACGCGGAGCTGATTCGATAGCTTCTCCTCTCGGGCCTCACTATCCTCCAGCCGTTTTTCGAGATCGCTTCTGAATCAGTTCGTCCAGGAAAGCAAACGATCGGCTCTGCCTTTCACTTGCAAGCTGTTGGTCCCAATTCGAAAGCACTTTCAGCTTCTCCAGGCGTCAGGACATTGTTTCTCAAACCAAAAACCTCCTCGGCCTTTCTCAGCTCCCCAGTCAAGAAATCAACGTGGCTGCTTAGGCGTTCGCTTTTAGCCTGTGCACTGGCCGCCCCTTCAGCGAGGCGAAGACTCTCAGAAGAATAGGATTCTGCTGACTGTGCTGCAAGTTTGTCAACGTGCTCTCTTGTACGACGCAGCTCTCCTTTCAGACTTTCGATTTCGGACTCGTGTTGAGCGATGGATTCATTTCGGGCCTGGAGAAGATCCTCAAGCTCGCTGACCTGCCTCTCCCGCATTTTGAGAACATTGAGGGTGGACTCATCGACAACTTGCTCGTGACTGCGAGGAAGCACTCTGTCCTCCGACCGCGACGCTGTCTACTTTAGAAGAGCAAAAGACGATAATGAATGAAGCATTGAAGTCGTACATTTGGTTAACGGGGCTGACATGGTCAAAGTCTGTCCGCGGTTGGAGATTTCTAATATTCTTAAGGGAAAACAGGACGTGCCAACCTGTGACGGGGCGGAGTTGCTCCAACAAAGAGGCGTACTGAGATGAGAGCTGATCTCTTTCAAGTTGGAGATCAGAGACTTTCGACGACAACTGCGAGTTGAGGAACTCAATTTCCTTCTTTTCATCCTCAAGCTTCCTAAGATTTCTGTCTGATTGTCTTTCTTGGTTACTCAGCTGTTCTGTCAAGTGGATAAGCTCAAGATGCAATGAGTTCGATTCCTGTACCAATCGAGCCACGTCCCTTCGAAGAGGAAGAACCTATTCTGTAAGCAACATCGTGCGAATCTTGTGCAAAAAGAAGGGAAGCAGAATGAACCTCTTGCTGCAAAGCAGAATTTTCCTTCGTTGTCCGTTGTAGGCGTTCCTCAGAGACTGACAATGCTTCAATAGCAACTTTCCTCTCCGCAAGCAGTTTTTCGATAGCATCCAAGCTTTCAATGCCAATACTAGACGGTAGATTCAGTCGAACAAGCTCAGCCTTCACTGCGGAGAATCTCCGTTGCTCCAGAAGCAACACAGACTCTTGGCGGGAACTGCGATCCATGTCCCACTTTTCCAAGTATTTTTATTCGTTAACCATTTGATTGTCAATTGAATGGCGGCAGACTTCAGATTGATCATTGATCGGATCAAGTCCGATCTCAGAAGCTTGAAATATCCTCAAGAAGTCTCCTCTGTAAAGTTTGTCGTGTCCCTTGAGCAGACGATCTGATTTGAACAGGCTCTCCAGTGGCGGACCGTCAGCGCTTCTTCCCATCATGCATTTCTGCTTCTTGGACTACTCAAGACCACTTGCAACGCATATCACGTCATCTGGCTTTGAACTCTTCGGGAAGACGGACCTTAGGTTCGTGGAGACATCGTTTAAGCTGCTTCGGGAGTTATTCGGGTATCAAACTCCGCTGAGACCAGATCAGTTTCTAGCCGAGGGATTTGTTGAAAGAAAGTTGCAGTTTATTTCGGACGTTGTAAGGTTGTGTCGTCAGAAGCACCTTGAACTAACACGATCTGACATGAGCTCGAGCCGGTGGAAACTCAATTTCAGTCAATCTGATCCCTCAGTGGAATGACTCCAGATTTGAAAATATCAGTCAGGTCCAATTCGACGCCCAGAAATACAAACCAGGCGTCTATGGGTGCCTCATCATCTAGTCGTGGCCTGATGGATTCGTCCCGAGGGTTGTCCTCCAGCAGAGGACCTGACGTTCCTCCACCGTCTGTTAAAATCACCTCAGCAAAAGTAGAAGATGTCAGCATGGACAGAGCAGGTGCTACGTCAAGAAAAGAGTCGTTTGCGGACGGTCGTCCCGTGCAAAGCGCTTGCGACAAGCCGACGTCAGTCGATTTGAGTAAATTTGATCGAATTCTATGCGATATCCTCTCGAAGTTGGAGGGGATGGATTCTCGACTGAGGCATGTCGAGTCAGAGCTATCCCGCAGTGGCTGCGTGGACAAAGGAGGAACGGATGCTCGCTTGGACTTGCTGGAGAATCGAGTCCGTGGGTTGGAGGAGAGGCTGAAAGCAAGCGAAGGATCTAATGACTTCTTTAGGCCTCAGCTTTCTCAGGTTGATTCATCGCTTTATGTACTCACGATGCAGACCATGTCGAAAGCATCATCAGGCGAAGTGAATGTATGTCGTGCCTCATGTATTTTGACCCCTTAGTCATTCATTTCTAATATATCCGTGAGATCCCGGGTTTCATCATTCTGGTAACGCTGCAGGACAGATTTAGGGAAACTCAAGAGCTATTAAGCTCCTCGAGAGTGAAAGGCTCTGAGTCTATCAGGTGTGCATTGTGTTTCTTCTTGTAACTCGGCAGAGGACTGAGGCCAGCGTATGATATGAAATGACATGGCGAACAGGCGCGATCTCGTTGATGTAAAGTAGTTCATGACAAGTTTGTTCATGCACACTGGTTGAAATAAGTAGAAACATAAAAATGGACCCTTTCCTCGGTCCCCCTCTTCCTTTTCACTCCCTCCCCTTAGCGTCGCGATTCTGCTGTGTTCGGCCCCTCTGTTGAACTCGAGCCGTGGAAGAATTTTGGCTAGTTCCTTCTCCTCAGCCTCAGCCCTTAGCCTTTCCCTGCTGCCATCGTCGCCAAACTCCGGGCTATGGTCTCGCCTCTTGCTGAGTCTTCTCACTGCTCATCTGTGTCATCGTAGTTCCACCTCCCCTCACGTGGGTCCGGCCACACCGGTGGCCTTTCGTATGAGTATAGCACAGTAGTACCACCTGTAACTTGCAACCCCTTTGAACCTGTAGCCCCCGGCCACACCCGTGGCATTTCGAATGAGTGTAGCACAGTAGCACAGTAGTGCCCCTGTAGCCCTGTAGCCCCCGACCACATCCGTGGCGCCTGGTTTGAGTGCAGCACAGTTGAACCACATTCTGCCAAGTCGTTAACAAATAATTTTCCAGAGAAACAAGAGAATGACAGAGGCATGGCCGTGGACGTGGCGGCTTGCGCTTGATCCTTCAGCTTTTCTCGCTATTCCAGGAGTTCTGAACGCGCACTACAATGCTGTTTTCTTTGTAATCGGTGGCTACCTTTTGTTAGTTCGGTTTCTTCACGGTTTCATGGAATCAC
>JAIYDP010000393.1 GCA_027487435.1 Verrucomicrobiaceae bacterium
CGCCCTCCCCAAACAGGGAAAATGCTCCAAAGGGGGGGGGGTTAACAAAAATCGTCAGGCCAAACTTCAGCGCCCCCCCCCCCCCCCTCTCTAAAATTGAAATAATGATGGGGGGCACATATGGTTTTATCAAACAGAAATAGACTCCTTTTAGTAGCCACGCGCGCATTTTTGCATCTTACTGTCCCTGGGGAGGGGGGGGGGGTACCAAAAATCTCGGCGCTGCGCTGCGCGTCGCGGAGGGCCTCTGCGGCGGCGGCCCATTGGGGGGGAGAGTTTGCGGCGATGGCGTCATCAAGCGCCTTGAAAAAAGGGGGGGGGTCTGTTTTTCGGCTGGAGCTGCTGAGGGCGGCGGGGGTACGCGACGATAGGAGGGGCAGAGCGTTCAGCGCTGAGGGGGGGGGGGAGGTGAGTTGGGGGGGGGGGAAACGGGCGTACACGAACAAGCAACGCCCATAACAGCGAGAATCCACAAAGTGGACGGACCGACGTCACAACTCGTCCGCTCCCGCTTACTCCCACCCCCCCTATCAAAATAAATCGTATTATCGAAGGGCACTGAGGGCTTAAGGGATCAGTCCTTCTGTTATGTTATTTCGACACCCACCCAAGGGGCAGCGGGGGGGATGGCGCGCGACGCGCTGGCGGTGAGGCTTTCTCTGCGACCGATTGATGCACCCGCATCTGAGACAAATGCGCTCGCGATGCGCTATCGGGGGGGGTAAGTTCGGAGGAGGGGAGGAACTGCCAGCAGCGCGGCGACGTCGCACGCGCGGCGAGGGGATAACCGGCGCTTAAAAAAGAATGGATATCCTCTTTATTTTTATATTTAATGATGCTGTCCACACCCGCGTACTTGCGGAGGGCGCAGGCCATGACGTGGCGCCACCTCGGCTCCAAAAGGGGGGGTGCGCCTTGACTGGGCGCGGTCAGGACCGGGTCGCGAAGCGAAGCGAGCGCCGGGCTTTTCAGCCGAGGCGCAGAGGATGGCAACACGACGCGGGAGCCCTCCACGCGCGTAAAAAATCGTCCACCAAACGGAGGGGGGGGTCCAGTCAGAAGTACAATTCAGATCAAAAATACACACGAAAGGGTTTAGTTGCGCCCATTACAAAGCAACGAACAAACAAGGGGGGGCATGGGCGCTACGCCATGCGCGGTGCCTCCGCGTCCCACTTCCTCCCCTGCAGCGCCAAGAACATGTTGTGCAGCGCCAGCGTCTGCGTCCCTACGCGCGACGCGTACGCCGTGCCCGTGTAGCCCCACCAGTCCCAGCACCCGTTCGGGTTGAGCGTGTTCTTGTCCGCCTGGGGGTACACGACGATGATGTTGTTTGCCTCCGCCCACTCGTTGAACCCAGAGTGCCGCGCAAACACGTCGCCGACAAACTCCACCCCCTGCTCGCAGCCATGCAGCGCGAAGTGCACCCCGCACGCCGCCCCGTTCGCGCATGCGGTTGGGACGTACAAAAACCCTTGGTCGGACATGGAGGCGAGGCCGAGGGAGAGGTGATAGGGCACGAACGGCTTTTGGTCGAACGTGCGGAGGTTGGCGTCGAGGGAGGCCTTGCGGGGGGCGAGGGAGGAGAAAATGTGCTTCAGACATTTGCCTGCCCCGTCGTAGCCGCAGTTGTTGATGAAGGGCGAGCCAAAGTCGTCGCAGGGGCGGCCGTAGGAGTCCGTGGGCATGCCGTGGACGGTCGGGACGGCGTAGTCGGCGACGATGTCGTCGACGGAGCCGAAGTAGCGGTAGAACGCCTCGAGCTTGCTCACGACCCCAGGGTACACGATGGAGTCGTTTGATCCTTTGGGACGTCAGGGCGACGATGGGGGGGGGGGGACCGGAGAAGATGAAGACGCGGGCGCTTTTGAGATTCTTGAGGTCGTCGATGAATCCAGAGAGAGCGGTTGTCTTGGTGATTGTCTGCAAGCGGGTCACGCACACCGCGGATGTGTGGGGGCACCTCAAGCTTGGCGTCGCTGATGAGGCTGGGGTGCTTCATGCAAGCCTCCAGCGCAATCGCAATGTTGTCCTGAGCACCTTCAAAGCGTGAATTACAGATAGAGTTGGGTACAGTAAAACGGTCCTGAAGCAAAGAGGCATGCCCCTGTGAAGATGGAGCTGTAGGACACGTGCATTTGCGTCGCCATGTACCCGCCCGCTGAAATGCCAGCGACCGTGACTCGATTCAAGTCGATATTGAACGACGCTGAGACATTACGAGAGACAATGGTAACTCACGAAGAGGAGATGTGGCGTTCGCATCGGAGGCAAACACGCCAGCGATTGCGACGACAACGAAGACAGTTGAAGCCTTCATCGCTGTAAAAATAAAGAAACTGTAAAAATGAAGATGCAGAGCGAAGCAGAGTAACACGCAGAGTAAGGCGTGACGAAGATGAGCGCATTGATTTCTTCACCATGCTCCAACAATGGCAGCATATTTTACTTCGTCAAAGCAGCGGAGACGTCTGTCAGATTCTCAACAAAATCCGAATACGCGAGTCTTATCGCCCAGCCCCTCGCATAAACAACGGTTCGGTGGAATGCTTGTTGAGCGCAAAGGGGGGGGGTACGACCTCGCGGAGGCGACGTCATCGATTTTTTTAAATCATTGCGCGCCAACGGAAATATCTTGACATCGCGTCATTAGCCGCGTCGTTTGCGGCCAGCAACTGCCCAACCTCCGCCTCCGCCTCCCCCACAGCCGCCAGCGCGGCCGCCAGCGCGCGCTGCGCCTCCTGCGCTGATGCGACGCAATGCGCGAG
>JAIYDP010000121.1 GCA_027487435.1 Verrucomicrobiaceae bacterium
CCATGGATACAACTCAGGAAGTTGAAAAATAAAACACACTACATCTTCACCTATTGGGTGAAACAGCAAACTTCAAAATCCCCTCTTCAAATCAGTAAAATCAGCGTAATCAGTGGTTATAACTGCGGATTCTAGGTTTACTGATCCTTGCGCTGCATGCCTTGGTAGGTGCGATTGAGGCGATCTACCACATTTTGTGGGAGTTGATTGTTTGACATCCACTGGAAGGCGGCGGTTTGGTCCTTTTGCATCCACCATTCGATGGTGCGGGAATACATGCGGTTGCGCTCTTCTTCGTTGCCGAGGCGCCCGATGTTTGATACCGCGACTTGAGGATCTTCTTGGAAGGAATGCCAGACAAATTGTTGCACCATGCGGTCATTGACATCGGAGCTGTAGCGATCCATCAATGCCGCTGCTTCTTTGGGGCTCTTGCTGGCTGTGGCGTTGACCACTCCACGCAGGGCGTTGCTGCGATTTTCTCCAGCAGGCATGTCTTGGAAAAATTGCATTGCGGCAGATGGATCTTTTTCGGCCATGCGATAGACGGTGTCATCGAGATTGCGCCGCGTCGCCTCGCTCGGGTTGGCAACCAACCAATTGGCTGTGCCTTCTGGATCTTTGTCCATGGTAGCATTGGCCATGCGGGTCATGGCTCCTTCGCGCAAAGCTTCGTCGGTGATGTTGGTGGCCCATGAGCGCGCGGATTCTGTGCCTTTTTTGAGCAAGGCGGGCATGAGCGCGTCGAGCCCCTCACCACGTTCCACGGATTTCGGCATTTCTTTGAGCAATCGCTCCGCTTGAGCTGTGTCTTGGAAGGCAAGCCCGCGAATGATTCCCACCATGTAAGGATTTGCTCCTTCGCCTTTGTGGTTATGGTGCGCCCATTGAATGGCGGCTGCGGGGTCACTTTGGCTCCATGTCGCGAGAATGGTCTGCTTGGCAAATGGATTTTGGGTGTTTTTGGTGGCAAAATCCAGTGCTGCGAGCGGGGCGACTTTGGCCCATCCGCTCAGGAGCATGGCGTACTCGCTGAGATTGGTGGAGTTCATGCCGCGATCGCGGAATTCTTTAACGACATCCGCGTATTGCTCGGCACTGAGAGAATCGACAAAATCCATCCATGAGCGGGCGCGCTCCATGGGATCGGTAATTTCCGCGAACAAATCGAGACGGTCGATGGGGTTCCCTGTGGTCCATTTTTTATTGCCAGGCGAGCTAGGAGCGACGGCATTTTTGCTAGTGGAAGCGCGGGTAGAAGAAGTGCGTGATTCGCTGGTAGCAGCGCGGGCTTGCGAGCTAGTGGATGAATCGGTGACGGTCTGATCCTGAGAATCGGCTGCCGATTTTCCGCCTTTGCCAACGAAATAACCTACGGTTACCAAGAGGGCGGACAAGAAGAGAGGTAGGGCTTTGGCTTTCATAAGTTGGGCGTGTTCCGAAACATAACGTATGGTCTAGGCCAATTCGTTCATATTTTTCGCCTGCCAAGAGAGATCATCGAGAGCGGGTCTTGTGCTCTGCAAATGAGCGGAGAATTTTCGACATTTCGCACTGGTGATGCAGATTTTGCTGTGTTATTCTACTGACGTGACACTGCCACGGCGATATCCGTTATTATTTAATCCGAAAGCTCATGGCGAAAAAGCACAAAAAGCTGCGGCGTTTATCATGGAGCGAGCGACGCGATTTGCGCTATACGCGACGAGTTCACCCGCAGAGGCGAGGGATTTAGCGGCCAAATTTGCGGCAGATGGCGAGCCTTGTGTATTGGCCGCAGGCGGTGATGGCACACTCAATGCGGTGGTTCAGGGCTTGGTGGGGAGTAATACCGCTCTTGGGGTGATTCCTGCTGGGACGATGAATGTTTTTGCCCGCGAGTTAGGAATTCCGTATGGCAATCTCCACAAGGCATTCGATGTAATCGAGGCGGGATACATACGTGAAATCGATCTATTTCAAGTCAATGGTGCGCCATTTATGCAAATGGCGGGACTAGGATTTGACGCGATGGTCATTGAAGAAACGACGTGGGAGAGTAAAAAAATGCTTGGTCCTTTGGCGTATTTGCTAGCTGCGGCGAAGATTCTTGGAGAAAAGCCGCCGCTGATGAAATTGCGCACGGCCGAAGGTAGAGAGGAAGAGGGAGTCGCCGTGCTTGCGGGAAATGGAGTTTTGTATGGAGGGCAGGTGCCACTGTTTCGCATGGCGAACAATCAGGATGAGGTCCTCGATATTTTGGTTTTCCACGAGGCGGGATATCGTTTGGTCATGGACTCGATCACAGGAATCGCACGAGGCGGGGTGGATCTAGCGAAATCCGTAACCCACCTGCAATCGGCGGCCTTTGAGGTCACTTGCGATGAGGATTTTCCAGTGCAAGTGGATGGGGATTTGTTGGGTCGCACGTCGCATGCGCTTTTTTCAGCGATGGAAAACCGTTTGCGCGTCATCGCACCGGAACATCCCATGGTAAGTCGATTTGGAGAAGCAATGAATGCATTTTGGACATGGACGAGGAAAATGCAAGGCAAGTCGTAGCAGAAACCAAAGCGCCTTCGACGACCAAACCGCGGCGTAGAGTGCGTTGGCGGAGGCGAGTGATTTGGTTATTTCTTCTGACCATCGGGTTGCCAGTGGTGTTTGTGATCTACATTCAGCTTGCGATCAAGTTCGGGTCCGCAGGCAAGGGGTTTTCGCGGGTGGTGGACATTCAAGGAACACATATCGGCTTGGTATTTGGTTGCGATGATAAGTTCGAGAATCGCGACAACCTCTATTTCAAGTATCGTATGGATGCTACGGCGGAGTTATGGCACGCTGGTAAGCTGCGTGGAGTGATCGTATCTGGCGATAACCGCGTTGCCGACTACAATGAGCCTCAAAAAATGCGTCAAGCACTCATCTTGCGGGGCGTGCCTGACGAGAAAATTGTTTGCGATTATGCTGGTTTGCGCACCCTTGACTCGGTGGTGCGCTGTCAGAAGGTTTTTGGGACGAACCAAGTTTTGATGATATCGCAGCAATTCCAAAATGAGCGAGCTATTTACATTGCCAATGATCATGGGATGGATGCAATTGCTTACCATGCCGTCGATGTTGGGCTGCGCGGGGGTTTGCGCACCAAATTGCGCGAGTGGGGGGCGCGCGTAAAAATGTGGCTTGATCTCCGAGTGCTGAATACGCAGCCCAAGCACCTCGGACCACAGGTGATTTTACCTTTTTGAGGAAAAAATCGATTGAAACAAAGAAATCGCAGACAAACCAGCGCCAGTGTGGCATTTTTCTTTTGATGGCTCTTACGCAGCAACAAGTATGGCAGGCATGGTTCGACGAAAACGGATCTCGTCTCCTTCTCTGTGCGCGCGGATGGAGCACGAACAAAGAAGAAGCCGAAGATTTAGTGCAGGAAACAATGCTACGGATGTGGCATTATCAGGCGGAACGCGGAGGCGAGCCTCCCGACTTGCCATTAGCATTTGCCACCATTCGTTTTTGTGGACTGAACCAAAAGCGCACCGATTCCCGTCGGAAAAAACGCGAAGAAGCCGTTCTTTACCTCAATGATTTTTCTGATGTGTGGCTCGATCCTACGCTAGAAGACGATGAGGAGGCTCTCATGCTACAGCAAAACGTTCAACGTCTCGCGCCGAAACTGCGTGAAGTAGTTCTCATGAAGGTGTGGGGCGGACTCACTTTTCAAGAAATCGCCACCGCACTGGCCATCTCTCCCAATACCTGTGCATCCCGCTATCGATATGCACTCGAGCAACTCGCCATCTCATTGGCATCCATCAAGGAGGACCGACATGAACTCGCCTAAGGATATTGAAAAATCATTGCAACGGCTTATGCCTGCTGCATTAAGCACCTCTGCAGAACGCAACATTTCGCAGATGCTTGCCGAGCTTGCTGCAAGCCCCGTTGTCGCTCAGCCCGTCGCGCAGATGCCTACAACTAGGGTGACGAGTCCTTTCTTCCGTCGCATTTTGGCTGTGGCTGCGTTGCTTGTTGCTACCATCCCGCTGTGGATCGCTTGGAGCCCCGAAAACCGCACTTCTTCCCCGCTCGCTCTTGTGCCTTCTCCTGCTAACACCCAAGAACAAAGTCATCCCGAAGCCATACTCATTGATCGCATGCTTGTGACAGACGAAGCGGCTCAGGATCAATTCATCTCAGCGCGCGATGGCAGTATGCTCCGACAGATCAACCGTAACGTGCTGACCAGAGAACGTTACCGCACAGGAAAAAGTGGCTACCTCATCACGATTTCCGAGTCGCGGGCGGAGCAAGTTCTTGTACCGAAAAACAGCTTCTGATGTACTCATTTTCCTCCATCGCCGTTGGTGTATTGTTGGCCGTTTTGCCGACATCTCTTCGTGCGCAAGAGTACGAAGCTCCCATTCACAAAGTCGCGATGATTTCTCCCCAGAGTCCCGATCTTCCATGGCTAGGTTTCCAGATCGAAAGAGTCACCGACACGGTTCGTGCGCAATTGCCTCAATTGCTCAAAGGCACCGGATTTGTCATTACTTCCGTAGATCCCAAGAGCCCTTGCAATCAAGCGGGCCTTTTGCCTCACGATATCATTTGGAAATTTGGCGACCAAATCCTCGTCAATGAAGCTCAACTCGACGTGCTTCTCCATCATAGAACACCGGGAGACTTGGTGAAAATTTCTCTTTTCCGATCCGGCAAAGAGCTGCAAACAGAGATCATCATTGGCAAGCGTCCCGCGCCAACCGTCGCCATTCTTGGTCCGACAATTGATAGCACCCGCAAGGATGTCGGTCATATTGAGATGCCTGTCATCCCACCGACAGATGGCCAACGCACGGCAACCCTTGAGGTTGGCGATGCTCTCATCCAAATCGAAACCCGCGATGACGAGCTTTGGCTTTCTATCGTTGACAAGGGTGTCAATGTTTTCGATGACGTGCTCAACGAGCAAAATGAAAAAAATATCCCTGCTGCGTGGCATCAGCCCGTAAGCGAGCTCCGTCAGACCCTGCAAAAACGCATCAAGGCCAAGCCTTAGAACTTTGATCTCGCCAAACGTTGCTGAACGATGGTAAAAATCCATCATGAAGTTCTTACCGAAACTTGCACTACGGCTCTTATTCTTGAGCATGCATCTGTTTTGTACAGCTGCGGAAAAACCGAACATCGTGTTCATTCTTAGCGATGATCAAGCTTGGACGGATTACGGCTTCATGGGGCACGATAGCATCCAAACGCCGCATCTCGACAAGCTTGCCTCGCAGAGCATCGTCTTCGAACGTGGCTATGTCGCCTCTCCACTGTGTCGGCCTTCCATCGCTTCGATCATCACCGGACGATTTCCCTCGGAGCATCGGATCACTGGCAATGATGTCGATGGCACCAACAATCGTGAGCAGCTTGATCGCCCCCTCCGCAAGGCTTTTCACGAATTTCCCAGCTTCATCCGCGAATTGACAAAAAGCGGTTACCTAGCTCACCAATCTGGCAAATGGTGGGAGGGATCGTTTCAAGATGCCGGTTTTACCCATGGCATGTCGCGCGGCGGTCGTCACGGCGATGACGGACTGACCATCGGACGCAAGGGCAACAAACCCGTTACCGATTTCATCGATTCCGCAAAAGCGCAAAATAAGCCCTTCTTTGTCTGGTATGCGCCATTCATGCCTCACACGCCCCACACCCCGCCGAAACGTCTTGCAGAAAAATATGCTCGTCCCGGACGCCCTAGAGATGTCGCCAACTACTACGCCATGTGCGAATGGTTCGATGAATCCTGTGGCTCACTACTCGATCATCTCGATCAGCAAGATCTTCGCAAAAACACGATGATCATCTACATTTGTGACAATGGATGGGCCGCCACCAGCACCAATGCCGCAGATCCCAACCAAAAATTGTGGGATGGATATGCCCTGCGGTCGAAAAGCTCCCCCTATGAAATGGGGATACGCACTCCCATCATGATTTCATGGCCCCAGCACACCAGACCCTCACGCTCTGCTGATCTCGCCCATGCCATTGATCTCTTCCCCACCATTGCCGCCGCCGCCTCCCTCGAACTGCCTAGCAGCCTAAAAGGCATCAACCTCCTTGACGAAAATGCCCGCAAAACACGCCAAGCCATCTTTGGTGTAAGTCACTCCGTCCACAATATGACTCCTGACAAGCCCGATGACGCGCTTCAATACCGTTGGTGCATTTCTGGCGAGTGGAAACTACTCCTCCGCAGCCATGGCGTCGATACCACGAAATACAAAAACATACATTCCTGGGATCAGCAGCCTCTACGTCTCTACAACATCGCCAAAGACCCCCACGAAAAGAAAGAATGTGCCGCCGATCACCCCGAAACCGTGGCAAAACTCAAAGCTATGATCGAAGCGTGGCATCCGACCGACAAACAATAATCCCGAAATCCGAAGGATAACGCCATCATTTGCCGCGCGAGGCAATTCAGAGCTTGGGGCAGCATCGTTGGATGCAGCCCACTGCGGCCATGAAACGCCTTGCACTTCAAAGCGTAGCAACGACTTTCTGGAGTTCTACTTCGGATCTCGGAATAATTCCTTGTCATTTTTCCCTAACGTTGCTTCCTCGCTGGACAGTCAGGAGAAAACACGCTTCATTCCTCCGCGTCGCCGTGTCCCAGAATCCCAGAGCTAGGCATTGCTACTGTTCGATCCAGCCATTTCCTTATCTCACATCTTCCTATGTCCGATTTTCTTACCATTCCACGCCAAGACCACGATGACCTCGTCATCGCCGCCTACATGCACCGCGGTTACAAGGCTGATGAAGCAGCAGAAGGTGCGCGCCTCGCCGCCGAAGCTGCTCGCCATGGCATCCGCACGCATCATGCTCTCAAGGCTCTTCACCTCGATCACCTCTTTGGTTCGGCTACTGGTGGCTGCGTTCCTGGTGCAGAGATCGAAGTTTTACCCGGTCGCTTTGCGGCATCTGAGGCATGGAATGCCAACAAAAAACTTGGCCAAAGCGTCGCCTACCGCGCCATTGATCGCGCCATTGAACTTGCAGACCAATACGGCATCGCGCAAATCTCCATCGACAATGCCTTCCACTACCTCTGGGGTGGTGGTTATGTCATGGCAGCTGCTGAACGCGGTTACATCGCTTACACCAATTGCACCTCCACCCTCGCAGAGGTCGTGCCCTTCGGCGGCAAATTTCCTACCCTAGGCACCAATCCCCACTCTTGGGGCTTCCCCACGATGGATGCCAGTGGTTTTCCACTCGTTATTGACTGGGCTACCTCCACCGTCGCCATGGGCAGAGTTCAAGCTCTCAAGCGTGAGGGAAAACAACTTCCTCCAGGTTCCGCCGTTGATCGAGATGGCAACCCGACGACCGATCCTCACCAAGTCGCCTCACTGCTGCCATTCGGTGCTCACAAAGGCTATGGGCTCTCTCTCATCAATGAACTGATGGGCGCTCTTATCGGCGGCTCGCTCCCCACCCATCGCGGGCGCCCCGTGCCAAAAGAGGGTGAGAAATCCACCAGTGCCTTCTATTTCCAAATCATCCATCCCGATGCCCTTAGCGGACGTGACTTCGCCGAGGCACGCACGCAAATGCAAAACCTCACCGCCGTCATTCACGACATCCTCGGTCACGGCAACGATAAAGCCATGCTTCCCGGCCAGCTCGAAGCGAATGCCCGCAAAGAATCCGATGCCTGCGGCGGGCTGCTCTTCACCGCCGCCGAAGTCGAAGAATTCAATGAACTCAACCGCGAACTCCAGCGCCCCGAATGGAAAGTCTAAATCGAATTATCAAAAACTAACACTCCACACCCTATGCAAACAGGCAACTATCTCAAACATCTCTTCGATCTCTCAGGAAAAACCGCCGTCGTCATCGGCGGCACTGGTGAACTCTGCGGCACCATGGCCGTTGGTCTCGCTCGCGCCGGCTGCGAAGTCGTGCTCGGCGGACGCATTCCAGAAAAAGCTGAACGACGTCTCGCTGAAGTCGAATCCCACGGCGGCAAAGGTTACTTCGTCCCGGTGGATGTGACCTCCCGCGAGTCCCTACAACTCCTCCTCGACACAGTCCTCGAACGCTCGGGCAAAGTCGATATTCTCATCAATGGCGCCGGCACCAATAGTCCTACGCCTTTTCTTGAGGTGACGGAAGAAGAATACACCCGCATTATCGATACAAACCTTTCCGCCGTCTTCCGCGCGTGCCAAGTTTTCGGAAAATATTTCATTGATAACTCTCAGCCTGCCTCGATCATCAACCTTGGCTCCATTTCTGGCCTCTCCCCACTCTCGCGCGTCTTCACCTACTCTGCTTCTAAGGCCGCCGTTCACAACCTCAGCAAAAACCTCGCCCGCGAATGGGCAGACAAGGACATCCGCGTGAACACCCTCGTTCCAGGATTTTTCCCTGCCGAGCAAAACCGTAAAGTCCTCGACGAGTCCCGCGTCCTCGATATCCTCCGTCAAACACCCGCATCGCGCTTCGGCAATGCTGAAGAATTGATCGCGGCCACCCTGTTGCTTGCTTCGCCTGTAGCAGGTTCTTTCATCAATGGTCACGAACTCATCGTCGATGGCGGCTTTCACGCCATGACCATTTGATGTAAGCTGCATGCTGGAACGCCAGAAATTCTAAGAATTTCTCCCGTCAAGCCATTTTTCACTTGCATATCGATTCTTTTGCCCTCACAAAAAGGGCGAAACAACTTCCGACGAAAGAAAGGGGTGGGTATTTTACCCACTCTTTTCTTTGTCGGTATGGCACATTCCACCTCTGACTCACGCTCCAAGACCATGACCAACGATATCGTAGCCTTAATCGACTTCTACGAAAGAGAAAAAGCCATCGATCGCGCTCGCGTTATCGCCGCCTTGGAATACGCCTTTTGCGCAGCCTACCGCAAAATGGTTCCAGGCGCTGATAAAATCGCTAACCTCAGAGCCGAAATTGATCTCAAAAAAGGCACCACCAAGATTTTTGCCTCCTTGCTCGTTGTTCCTGATGAAGAATATGCTGATAAATTCAACGAAGTTCCACTCAGCACTGCCGTCAAGAAAAACCCCGAAGTTCTCGTGGAGGAGCGACTTGATTTCAATGTCACTCCCAAGGACTTCGGTCGCATCGCCGTCCAAACCGCTAAGCAAACCATGCAGCAACGCTTGCGCATGGCGGAAAAGGAAATGATCTTTGAGGAATTCAAAGACCGCTGCGGCGAAATCGTCTCAGGTGTCGTCAACCGCTTCGAACGTTCCGATGTTTACATCGATCTCGGCAAATTTGAGGCCATCATGCCATCCCGCGAGCGTGTCCAGACCGAAGAATACAACATCAACGATCGCATCCGCGCTTACGTCGTCGCTGTCGATAATGAAGGCCGTGGTCCTGAAGTGATCCTTTCCCGCAGCCATCCCCACTTCGTGCGCCGTTTGTTCGAGGCGGAAGTGAGTGAAATCGCTGACCGCACCGTGGAAATCCGCGCCATCGCTCGTGAAGCTGGCCATCGCACCAAAATCGCTGTCTGGAGCAAAGACGATAAAGTCGATCCCGTAGGCGCCTGTGTTGGTCTCCGAGGTGCCCGCGTGAAAAACATCGTCCGCGAACTGAATAACGAAAAAGTGGACATCATTCGCTGGAGTGAAGATCCCCGTGACATCGTAGAAGAGGCTCTCAAGCCGGCAGTCATTCGCTCCATCACCGTTGATGAAGAAAAGCGCATCATCCATGTGACTGTTTCTGAAGAAGATCTGAGCAAAGCGATCGGTCGTCGCGGTCAAAACGCACGCCTTACTTCGCGCCTCATCGATTGGGATGTGCAAGTTCGTCGCGATGAATCACAACAAAAAATGTTTGATGATCGTATCAACAATGCTGCCCATAACCTCGGCACTAGCCTCGGTCTCAACGATGACCTCGCCGAAAAACTCTTCCGTTCCGGCGGCATTTCCCTTGATCTCGTGGTTGAAATGCCCGCGGATTACATCGCCGATTCCCTCGGCATTTCTCAGCACGAAGCTGATGATATTCTCTCCAAAGCCCAAGCTCTGCTGGGCTAATTCGTCTTACTTCCCCCAAAACGCACTGCAATACTCCTGATGCCATCCGATAGCGAAAGCAACAACGCCAAAAAAGAAACGCTCGACCTCATTGGCGGTCAGCCCAAGCCATCCCGTCGTGAAAAGCAGCGGGATGCGGCGGCAGCAAAGCAGCCTGTGGCCGCTCCCACGCCGAAAGCGGCACCTTACCGACCCAAAGCCGTAACGTTGGATCTCGTCAACCTCGATGGCAAGAAAAAGTCAGGCGTTCGTAAAACAGATCAGTCCGGTAAAGCCGTCATGCCCACCATCTCCAAGGTGCTGGACAAAGAAGATGCCGACCTAGCCCACCCACCGTTACCTTCCTTACCACAGACCTTTACATCACCTGTCGTGCCGGCCCCCATCGCTGCGTCTGATTCCTTAGAGCCGCCACCACCACCTACTCCTCCCGAGCTAGATCAGCAGGATGGGGAAAATAGCAACGTCATCAGCATCAAGCCACCCATTATTGTGAGCGATCTCGCTGCGCGTATGGGACTGAAAGTATTCGTGGTTGTCAAAGACCTCATCGATCAGAAAATCTTCGCCAGTCCGAATCATGCCATCGAGCCTGACATCGCGGCGAAAATCTGCGAAAAGCACGGCTTCATTTTCGAG
Organism: Verrucomicrobiaceae bacterium; assembly: GCA_027487435.1. GTDB lineage: Bacteria > Verrucomicrobiota > Verrucomicrobiia > Verrucomicrobiales > Akkermansiaceae > UBA956. The sequence continues at coordinate 10,698 of JAIYDP010000121.1, forward strand.
CGTGAGAAGCGCGAAAAAGGCGGCGGTGTTCATAAATCTGAGGAGATCATCGCAGAACCGGAAGCTCCGGTTGTAGAACCCGAAGAACTACTCAAACTGCGTGCTCCCATCATCACCATCATGGGTCACGTCGATCACGGCAAAACCACCCTGCTCGATACCATCCGTAAATCTCGCGTCGCTGCGGGCGAAGCGGGCGGTATTACCCAGCACGTCGCTGCCTACCAAGTCTTCCATAACGAACAGCCGATTACGTTCCTTGATACCCCCGGCCACGCCATTTTCTCGAACATGCGCGCCCGCGGTGCCGATGTCACCGACATTGTCATTCTCGTCGTCGCCGCCAATGATGGCGTCATGCCGCAAACGCGCGAGGCCATCGAGCACGCGAAAAAAGCCGAGCGTACTATCGTCGTCGCCTTTACCAAGTGCGATTTGCCTGCCGCCAATATCATGCGCGCCAAGACGCAACTTGCCGAGCTGGGCGTGCAAACCACCGACTTCGGTGGCGATATAGAATTTGCGGAAGTTTCCGCATTTACCGGTCAGGGTATCGACAATCTACTTGAACTCCTGCTCCTCCAAGCCGAGGTCATGGAGCTTAAGGCCAACCCGAAAGGAACTGCCCGCGCCTCGATCATCGAGGCTCGCGTTGAGCCAGGCCGCGGTGCCACTGCCACCGCCATCGTCGATAGCGGCACTCTCAAAGTTGGCACGCCCTTCATTTGCGGCCCCTATTCAGGCAAGGTGCGCAACCTCATGGATGACATGGGCAAGAACATCAAGTCCGCTGGCCCAGGAACTCCCGTGGAAATCATCGGCTTTGAGGACATGCCTCACGTCGGCGATGAACTCGTGGAAATGGAGAACGAACGCGCCGCCAAGCGCCTTGCCACCGAGCGCCAAGAGGAAATGCGCAAAGCTCGCCTCATCAACCCGATGAAAGCTCGCATGGAAGACATTTTCTCCATGGTCAACGATAGCTCCTCCGCGCTGCGCCTCAAGATCGTCATGAAATGTGACGTGCAAGGCTCCGTGGAAGCCATCAAAAACGCTCTCGAAGCCATCGAGTCCAAGAAAGTCGAAGTTCAGTTCCTCGTCGCTGGCGCCGGGCCGATCACCGAGTCCGATGTCATCATGGCCAGCTCTGCGGGTGCCATCATCATCGGCTTCAATGTCAAAGTCGAAGGTAAGGCCGTCAAAGCCGTCAAAGCCGAAAACGTGCAAGTCAAACTTTACTCCGTGGTTTACGAACTCATCGATCAGGTTCGCGAAGCCATGCAAGGACTGCTCCAGCCACTCAGTCGCGAAAAACCCGTCGGTTTTGCCGAAGTGCGCCAAGTTTTCAAACTTACCAAAGGCAAAGCCGCCGGTTCCTACGTCAGCCAAGGGAAAATCCTCCGCAAAGCTCACGCTCGCGTCGTGCGCGGCGGTGTGCCTGTCTTCGATGGCAAAATGTCCACCCTACGTCGCTTCCAAGAGGAAGTGGATGAGGTCAAGGTCGGCCTCGAATGTGGCATCCGCCTCGGCGATTTCGATGAATACCTCGAAGGCGACATCATCGAGTGCTACACCCTTGAGAAGATCAAACAAGATCTTTGATCTGAGCTTACCCACCCATCTGCCATGTCCCAGCGCCAAGACCGTGTCAACGAACTTCTCCGTCGTGAGATCAGCACCGTGCTGCGCCATGATTACGAATGGCCAGGCATGTTGGTCACCGTCAACGAAGTCGAGATTACCCAAGATTTTCGCGAAGCTCGCGTTTGGATGAGCGTGCTCGGCGGCCATGCTGGGGCTATCGTCGATCGACTCAATCGCGATCACGGGCGCATTCAAAGCCGCGTGATGAAACGTGTGGTTCTCAAAACCACGCCCATCCTCAGCTTCCGGCTGGATGACTCCGCCAAGCGCGGAGTGGAGATGGTGAATTTACTAGAAGCCGTCGATCAACTTCCCAAAGCCCGCGATGCGGAAGAAGAATCGACCGATTCAGAGCCGTAAGCCGAGTCTTCGGCTCACATTCAGCTCAGTAAACCGCGCAGGGTTTCCGTCACTTCCTCGCGGCTTAAGACTCCGGCGGCGACTGCGAGGGTGAGATTTTCCCATCGGTCGGCATCGAGCGTCTCATTCGGCAAAAGCCCGTTTTCGCTCAAAAAAACCAAGCATGTTGCTAGTGCCACGCGCTTGTTGCCATCGACAAATGGATGATTGCAGCAAAGATAGTAGAGATAAGCCGCAGCAATTTCGATGGGATCCGTCATCATCATGACTCCCATCATCGAAGCTTGGGGAGCAGCAATGGCAGATTCGAGTAGTTCACGAGAGCGCAGCCCAGCACCTCCTCCATGAGCGGCTAGCACTTCAACATGGATCGCGAGAACCGCATCTACGGTGGGATGTTTGATCAAATCACTCATGACAAGCGGCGGAAAAGTTCACTATTTTTCTGAATCAAACGCCGTGCCGACTCTGCTGCCACGCTTGCTTCAATCTGTGATTTTTCCAGCGCAGCTACGGTAATCGTTCCACCAGCGTGGACTTCGATATTCACTTCATCGCCCACTTTCAAGCGCGCCAATTGCAGTAGCGCGGAGTCAAAAATGATGCCTTGGGAGTTGCCGATCTTGGTAATGGTCTTGATCATGCGTTCATACTATGTTTTACCAGCCGACGTGTCAAGCGGTGGGGCGAAATTTTTTTCACTCCCTGAAATCCATGGCACGCATCTCGATTCCGGCATGGATAAGAGCTTGATTTTGTCACCGATTGAACCAAGCTCCCGCGCGTATGAATGCTCCTCGCCGCTCTGCTGGTATCTTGTTGCCTGCTTTTTCTCCACGTCGATCTGGAGATTTGGGGATTGGCGATACTGCCGCGTTTCTTCAGTGGATCGACTGGGCCGCCGAGCATAAGGTCGGATTTCTCCAGCTTTTGCCCATCAATGAAACGGGCTCGGACGATAGCCCTTACAACGCGATTTCTTCCGTGGCACTTGAGCCGCTCTATTTGACAATGGAAGTTGACTCGATTCCCGGGCTGGAAGCGCAGGACATTGAGCAAGCACGAGCAGAAATCGGCGCAGAAGCCATCGCTGCCCGCCTTGTCGAGTATGCCGCCGTGCGCGTCGCCAAGAGGAGGCTCCTGCGCATCGCCTACGCGCGGTTTTGCGTAGGCAACTATGCTGCGGAGAAAGACGAATTTACCACGTTTCAGGAAGACGAGGCCAGTTGGTTGTATGAATACTCGCTCTTTCGGGCACTGATGGAGCGGGCTGGCGATAGCGAAAGCTGGGACCTTTGGCCAGATGCTTTCAATGAAGCAAACAAAGCACGCGACTTTCTGGCTCGCGAGCACGCCTCGGGCGACGACCGCGGGATGCGGGATGCGGAGTTTTATCGCTGGGTGCAGTGGTTGTGCTTCCGGCAATGGCGTGAAGTCCGCGCCCATGCCGACCGTTGCGGAGTCAAATTGATGGGCGACATCCCCATCGGCATCTCCTACTACTCGGCGGATGTTTTTTTCCAGAGCGAAAATTTTGACCTCGAATGGTGTGGCGGCGCTCCGCCCGAAACCATGTTCAAACATGACCGCTTCATTCAGCGTTGGGGGCAAAATTGGGGCATTCCGTTGTATCGATGGGCGGAAATGGAGAGCCAAGGCTTCCCATGGTGGAAGCACCGCATCGAAAAATTAACGGAAATTTTTCACATTTTCCGCATCGATCACATCCTCGGCTTTTATCGCATTTACGCCTTTCCCTGGCGGCCACAGCGCAATCACGAGTTCATCAATCTCAGTGAAGAGCAAGCGCGTGAGCTGTGCCATGGCCGCCTGCCGGGTTGGGCATGGCGACCCGATGATACCGACGAAAACAAGCGAGCAAATCGCGATGACGGCGATCGCCGACTGCGAGCCATCATCGCTGCGGCGCACGGTGGCGAAATCGTCGGCGAGGATCTTGGCTGTGTGCCGGACTACGTTCGCCCGCACCTGGAATCGCTGGGCATTGCAGGCTTCCGCATTCCGCACTGGGAAAGCCGGGATGGCCACGTGGTGCCAGGAAATGAATTGCCCGAATGCTCCTTCGCCACCTATTCGACGCACGATCACGATAGCATCGCCGCCCTGTGGCAGGGGCATCATCTCGCGGCGACTGGCGTTTCCACCAGCGATGAAGGCGAAATGGCCGGCGCACGATGGAATTTACGGATGTTTGCCGAATTTTCTGGCCTGCCTGCGGAAAAAGAACTGGCCGCTTTTGATTCCAACATTCAATGGAGTCTGATTGCGGGCTTGTTGCGCTGCCGCTCGCGTTATGCCGCGATCATGGTGACGGATCTCTTTGGTATGTTCGATCGTTACAATCGCCCCGGCACCGTCGGCGGGGGAAATTGGCGCTTTCGCTTGCCCTTCACGTTGGCAGAAATGCAGCACCGCAAGGACTTGGCCGAGGCGTCCACCCGTATGCGCGAGGTCATCGAGGCAACAGACCGCTGTTAAATTCCCTCAACAGGAAAAATATCGATGACCTTTACGCAAGTTCCGGTTCGACTCACACGATTCCAAAACGTCATCATTCTTGTTGCAATTGTGGTGTGGGGGATCTTTGCCATTCGTGCCTTTTGGACTGGTGATCTACGCAATGGTGGTTTCTCGCTATTGATGGCAATATTTCCTGTTTTCGCCTGGTGGCACAGCCGAAACCGCACCCCATTACGGCTGGAAATGGATGAATCGTCGATTCAATTGATTCGTGATTCATCGATTCTTCGCTCAATAGCATGGACTCGTGTCGAAACGATACGCGATGACGAAACGTCACTGGCCATCTACTATAAAGACGGCAACGAACCACGTTTGTTCATGCTTGCGTCATCGACGTTCGCCCTTGATGAATGGAGAGAAATCCGCGCATTTCTGCTATCGAAAGACAGATTGACCAAAAAGCAAACATCGCACTAACCCCATGCATCAACCGGTGGTGCGCAGGCCGGAGGCGATGGCATTGATGGAGAGCAGGATCTCGGGCAGAAGTGCATCGGCGGCGGCGGTGTCTTCCATTTTTACGGCTTGTCGCCAGGTGCGCAGCAAGGAGATTTGTTGCTGATGCAAGGTGGCCAATGGCTCGTCACGGATTTCCAAAGTTCGGCTCATGCGCGGGCGGCGGCTGTGCATGTCACCTTGCAATAGCTCTGCCAGCAGATTCGTGGTGGTATCGTATTCACCGATGATTTTGCGCATGAATGTTTCGCGCAGCGTCTGGTCTTCGACCATGTTGCCGTATTGCTGCATGACATTTCGATCCGCCGAATGCAGGTTGGTTTCGACGTTGGTGA
>JAIYDP010000344.1 GCA_027487435.1 Verrucomicrobiaceae bacterium
AGCCATTTCAGGCGACGGAAATCGAGGTCTAAAAATTTAGGGAGCCATTTCGGGCGGCGGGAATCGGGGTCTAAAAAGTTAGGGAGCCATTTCGGGCGACGGAAATCGAGGTCTAAAAATTTAGGGAGCCATTTCGGGCGGCGGGAATCGGGGTCTAAAAAGTTAGGGGGCGATTCCGGGCGGCGGAAATCGACGGACGGGCGCGCGTGGGGCGATTCCGGATGCCGGAAATCGACGGACGGGCGCGCGTGGGAAGCAGGTGATTTTCTTACAAATCCACCGTGCGTCCAGTGCGGAAGCTTTCATCGGCAGCGGCGACGATGCGCATGGATTGAATGGCGTCGTCCATGTGGTCGCTGAGGTCGATGTCTTCACGAATGGACTTGAGGAAAAATTCCTGCTCGCGGTGGCAAAGCGCATCGTGGTCAGGTTCATCATCCAAGCGTATGAGATCGTCGGTCTTGACAAAATGGCCGGTAGCATCGAGTTCGCTGTGATGCAAGCGAATGGCCTGAGTTTGCGTGTGAGCATTAACGTCAGCACTGGCTCCCTCGGCACCTGCTTTATCGGCTATGATGCTCACACATCCCTTCGGGCCAACCACGTCTTTGACGAAAAAGGCAACCTCGCTCATCATCGGCCCCCAACCAGCTTCATACCAACCCACCGATCCATCCGCGAAGGTGACTTGCAGTTGCCCGTAGTTGATTTTCCCCTCGGGAAGTTCATTCGTCAGGCGCGCGCCAATGCCTGAGACCCGCACTGGTTTGGAGCGAGTCATTTGGCACATCACATCTACGTAATGCACACCGCAATCGACGATCGGTGATATGGAAGACATCAGTTGTTTGTGGGTGTTCCAATTCGCGCCATACGACTGTTGGTTCAAGTTCATGCGCATCACCAGTGGTTTGCCAAGGGTCTGCGCGACTTCGATAAATTTCACCCAACTGGGGTGATGGCGGAGGATGTAGCCGATGACCAGCTTGCGTCCGGTTTCACGCGCTTTGGCGACGATTTTCTCGGCCTCGTCCACGGTTTCCGCTAAGGGTTTTTCGATAAACACATGGCATCCTGCCTCCAGTGCGGCAATGGCATAAATGGCGTGAGTGTCAGGATATGTCGAAATCGAAACCGCATCAGGGCGGGTTTCTTTGAGCGCTTCAAGAAAATCATTGAAGCCAGGACAGCTGTGACCGAGTTCCTCCATGAGAGAAGCTCGTGAGGATTCCGAGCGAGTGACCACACCACAGAGGGAGAAGCCGTCGATGCGATGATAGGCTAATGCGTGGGAGCGTCCCATGTGGCCGGCGCCAGCGCACAAAATACGAATTGGAGTCATGCAAAAAGTATGAGCATAGCTGCTAACGATGTCGAGTACAGGGACAAGAAAGTTTGCTCATCCAAACAAAAATCTTGTCGATGCGTAGGACACCTGTTAGAAAGCCATCTCACGTTCTTACGTGGCTGGAAAAAATGGAGAAAAATGCGGTAATGACTGGACTATCGAATCTTGGGATGTTGATCCCGATTCTCCTTGTGCACGGAATTGCCGGGGCGGTCGCCGCATTGGGGTCGATGAAGGCAGGAGATGTTTATCAAACGCTGAAATTGCCCTCCTTTGCCCCTCCAGCCGAGTTGTTTAGTAAGGTTTGGATGACACTTTACGTGATGAACTCCATCGCCGTTTGGTTAGTTTGGCTGCATCGACAACGCCTCCATGCAGAGATTATCGTGGGTGGCTACTTCATTCATTTGTTTCTCCAGGCCCTGTGGTCATGGATATTTTTTGGCATGGGGCGGGCCGACGCAGCGCTCGCAGAAATTGTCCTCCTAACTTCACTGGTATTTTGGCTCACCTGCGTATTTTGGCGTATCCATCGTTTTGCGGGCTTTTTGATGACCCTCTACACTGCATGGCTTGGATTTGCGGTGCTGCTCAATGCGGCGATTCTACTCCTCAACGGTACCCGAATCGGCGGTTGATGTGGGTGCATTTTTTCTCGCCAAGTGACGAAACGGAGGTTAGCCTTCGCGCCCACGGGCTGCTACTCCTATGAGTTCCACTGCGAATCATGAACAAAAATCTTCCATGTGGCGTGTCTCACTCGCTGCATTAGGCATCGTATTTGGCGACATCGGCACGAGTCCGTTGTATGCGTTTCGCGAGTGCTTTACGGGCGTTCACGCAGCTCCGGTTGACCCGGCGAATATGATCGGTGCAGCGTCATTGATTCTCTGGTCGATCGTTTTGGTGGTGACGTTTAAGTATGTTTTTTTGGTGCTGAGGCTCGACAATAAAGGTGAAGGCGGCATTTTGGCCTTATCGGCACTGGTGCGTGGATCGCGCTTGGCTGCGGGGCTGCCGGAAAAAAAATGGATTTATGGCATAGGCTTGCTTGGTGCAGCATTGATTTATGCGGACGGAATGATAACGCCGGCAATTTCTGTGCTTTCGGCAGTGGAGGGACTGAATGTTTTATCGCCAGCAATGAAGCCCTACATTGTGCCAACGGCGGTGGCGATCATTGTTGTGTTGTTTTTCATACAGCGTCATGGCACGGGCAAGGTAGGGACTTTCTTTGGGCCGATCATCCTGCTGTGGTTTTCAACGCTCGGCGTGTTAGGGTTGTACTGGATGGCGAAATGTCCTTCGGTCATGTTTGCACTGGATCCGACGCGAGGCATGATGTTTTTGGTTCATGAGTGGACTCATGCAGTGCCCTTGCTTTCGGCGGTGTTTCTTGCAGTGACTGGGGGTGAAGCGCTCTACGCAGACCTGGGACACTTTGGTCGAAAGCCGATTAGCATCGCATGGTTTTATGTGGTGTTTCCTTGTTTGATTCTCAATTACATGGGGCAAGCTGCGTTGCTCACCCTGCATCCGCAAACAGAGAATACCTTTTACAGCATGGTACCTGCCTCAGCAGTGCTGCCACTGACATTACTCGCCACTGCGGCGGCGGTGATTGCGAGTCAGGCGTTGATTTCTGGCGCCTACTCTTTGACCACTCAAGCGATTCAGCTAGGTTGCATACCGCGTTTGCGAGTGCTCTACACTTCTGCCACGGAGAAGGGACAAGTGTATTTGCCGATGATCAACTGGATGCTGATGGTCGCGTGCATCCTCTTGATCGTGACGCGGCAAAGCTCCTCCAACCTCTTCCCTGCCTATGGGATCGCCGTCTCAATGACCATGACTGTGACATCGGTGCTATTCCTACAGGCCGCAAAATCGGTTTTAGGCTGGAGCCGAGGGAAAGCACTGATTGTCACATCGTGCTTTCTCATCGTGGACATCGGCTTCCTTTACGCCAACTGTTTAAAAATCGCGCACGGCGGGTGGTTGCCGCTGGCTGCGGCGGCAATCTTGATTTTCATCATGGCGACCTGGCGTTGGGGGCGTGAGCGGCTAAGCAAACGAATGGAAAAGCAGTTGTTGCCTGCACAAATGCTGATTGACGACTTGGAGAACAAGAAGATCCATCGCGTGTCTGGCACGGGCTTTTATTTATGCGGCAAGACGGGTGGAATACCACTCGCGCTCTTGCATAATCTAAAACATAATCAAGTGCTGCATGAGCGCGTGATTTTGTTGCATGTGGAGACATTGGATTCTTCGCATTCCACTCCAGAAGAGCGATGCGATATACGCCCGCTAGGCATGGGTTTTCATTTGATGCACCTCCGTTTTGGCTTTGCAGAGACACCCAATGTGCCAGTGGCGCTGCGGGAGCATCTTGTCGGCGAAATTCGCTACGAACCGAACAAATCGACGTTTTTCCTTGGTCGCGAAACCTACGCGATAGGTCGCAATATTCATGCCTGGGGACGCTTCCGTATCGCTCTCTTTGCGTGGATGACACGAAACGCCACGCCTGCTACCGCATATTTTTCTTTACCGCCTTCGCGTGTGGTAGAGCTTGGAGCACAAGTTACCCTTTAATGATATGATTTCTTCCACAATACGTTCCATCATCAGCAGCCTAGCAGTCGTTTTTTGTGTCGCGCTCGCGCAGGGGCAAGAAGTAAGTAAAATCGAGGTCACGGCCAACGATCAAATGAAGTTCAGCCTGAAGCGGATCGAAGCGCAAGTGGGTAAGACCTTAGAAATCACGGTGCGCAACATCGGGAAATTACCAAAAGCTAGCATGGCACACAACTTTGTGATCCTGAAGCCCGGTAGTCCGCTGTTAATCATCGCGGCGAAATGTCATAAAGCGAAGGAGCAAAACTACATGGCAACCGATGCGGAAACGCGCGCTGCCGTGGTGGCATCTGGCAAACTACTTGGTCCTGGAGAATCGTGCGTCGTGCGATTTACTCCGCAAACATCGGGCGACTATCCTTTTCTTTGCACGTTTCCTGGTCATTGTACCGAAATGAACGGCATCATTCACGTTCCCTAATCTTCATTCTCTCAACACATACTTATGCAAACTACAGTAGGTCTTATTTCTCTCGGCTGCGCAAAAAATCTCATCGACTCGGAAGTCATGATTGGCCACTTAGCGCAGGCTGGCATGGCACTTACGCCCGATGCGGAATTGGCTGATGTGATCATTATCAATACTTGCTCGTTCATCGAGATGGCGAAAACAGAATCGGTCAACGCCATTTTCGATGCCGTCAAGGAGCGTGCCGAGAACGAAGATCGCGCCAAACAAAAAATCATTGTTGCGGGATGTTTGTCCCAACGCTTTGCCAAAGATCTTCCTGGAATTATGCCGGAAGTGGATGCGTTCATTGGGCTGGATCAGATCACCAAAGTCGCGCCGATCATTGAAAATTTGTTAGGGAAAAATAATCACGAGGAAGTGCAGAAGACCGAGGGTCCATCGGCAACGGAAGATCCGCGAGATTTCGTAACGCTGAAGCCGCAATACATTCCCGACTACTCGACTCCGCGCATGCGGCTTACGCCCGACCATTTTGCCTACGTCAAGATTGCCGAGGGATGCAATCACACCTGCACGTTTTGCATCATTCCGCAAATTCGTGGACGCCATCGTTCCCGCACGCAAGAATCGGTGGTGCAGGAGGTCAAGGCCTTAGTTGCATCTGGAGTGAAGGAAATCAATTTGATTTCGCAAGACACTACGTATTTCGGCATGGACTTGTGGGATGAGTCGCGGCCCAAGCCAAATTCCCCAGTGGATTCCAGCAAAGGAAATTCGTTGGCGACCTTGCTGCGCGAAATTAACACCATCGAAGGTGATTTTTGGGTGCGTTTGCTTTACACCCATCCGGCGCACTGGAGCGATGAGTTGATCGAGACCATCGCATCGTGCGACAAGGTGGCGAAGTATGTGGACATTCCATTGCAGCATATTTCTGACCGCATGCTCACGGCGATGAAACGTGTGACTTCTGGTGATTACATCCGCGATTTGCTGCGCCGCATGCGCAAAGGGATTCCAAACATCGGCATTCGCACCACGTTCATCGTCGGCTTTCCTGGCGAGACCGAGGAGGATTTCCAAGAGTTACTCGATTTCATCGAAGAATTCCGCTTCGAGCGTGCTGGGGTGTTTTCGTATTCCAAAGAAGAAGGTACACGGGCGAACAAAATGGACGGACACATTCACCATGCTACGAAAAAATCGCGCTGGAGCCGTGCTATGAAGGCGTTGCAGCGGATCGCAAGCGAAGTCAACCAAGAGCAGGTGGGCAAGCAGGTCAAGGTGCTCGTCGAGGAGCCAGGCGTGGCGCGAACGGAATGGGATGCGCCAGAGATCGACGGATCTGTGCATGTGCCAGAGGACATTCCGGTGGGCAGTTTTGCCCAGATGACGATCTCAGACTGGCGCGGTTACGACCTCATCGCCAAGCGCTAAGTAGAAAAATTACTGAATGCTCGGTTGGTAGCTGCCGCCTAACAAAAAAGCACGGGCTTGGCCTACGAGGTACAGGCTGCCGCAAATCAGAATCGTTGCATGGGAGGCGGTAGCGGCATGGAAAGCGGCAGGAAAGTCCTCATGACAACTGTGTGGTGAGCCCAGAGGTAGCGCGGCAGCAAGTTCCGCTACTGGCACAGCGCGTGGGCTTTTCACGGGGCAGAGGTGAATGTGATCGGCAATCGATGCTAACAATTCCAAAACTCCTGCTATATCCTTGGAGCTAACGGCGGAAAAGACCAAGGTCGCTTTTTCGTTAGGGTGAGTATGTTTCCACGTTTCCACAAGGGCTTCCGCAGCGTGAGGATTGTGCGCACCGTCAAGAATGACGGGCGATTGATGAGCGAGAGAAAGAGACTCAAAACGCCCCGGCCAGCGAGTGTTGGCCAGGCCGTGTTGCACAGAATCGTAGCGCAGGGCGATGCCTAAAGCATTGAGTGCAGCCAGTGCCGCAGCGGCATTCCATGGTTGATGCGGGCCAGGAAGAGAAAGCGCGTAGCCGAGTGCGGGATTCGAAACGACGGTGAGTGGCGCACGTTTTTCATTTGCGGTCATGGCGATGACTACGGCGGCATCGGGATGTTGTGGCGCAGAGATGACGGGGATTTTTTCCAAGATGATTCCTGCTTTTTCGGTGGCGATTTTTTCGATGGTGTCGCCAAGCCACTGCGTGTGATCGAGGCCGATCGGGGTGATGACGCAGACATCCGCAGGCACCGCCGTGGTGGCATCCAATCGACCTCCCATGCCTGTTTCGAGGATGATCAACTCGCAGTTCATTTCGGCGAAATGCTTCATGGCTAGAGCGAGAGTGATTTCAAAAAATGTCGGATGGTGTTCGAGCGCTTCACATATTTGGCGCAACTGCATGAGGTGACGCAGCGTGTCTTCTTGCGAAATCATCTCGCCAGAAACTTGAACTCGTTCGCGATAGTCGATGAGGTGTGGCGAGGTAAAAAGTCCAGTGCGCAGGCCAGAGGCGCGGGCGACGGAATCGATGAATGCACAGGTGGAGCCTTTGCCATTGGTGCCTGCAACGTGAATCACCTTTGTGTCACGCGGTGGGTAGGCGAGGTATCGTCGCAGCAATTCGCGTGGGCCATCGAGTCCCAGCTTGATGCCAAACATTTGCGTGGAAAAAAGCCACTCGATCGCAGCGTCGTATGACATGGATGAAAAATCGATAGACTCAAGACATCATGTAGCCAAGCAGCGTGCTGAGCTTGTTGCGAAGATCTTTGCGATGGACGATGCTATCGATAAGACCATGTTCCAGCATAAACTCGGCCGTTTGGAAGCCTGGCGGCAGATTTTGGTGAGTGGTTTCTTTTACGACGCGAGGGCCAGCAAAGCCGATCATGCACTGTGGTTCTGCGAGGTTGACATCGCCGATGGTCGCGAAAGACGCAGTAACTCCGCCAGTGGTTGGGTGGGTCATCACGGAAATGTAGGGCAGTCCGGCTTGGCTGAGATAGGCCAGAGCGCCGCAGGTTTTCGCCATTTGCATCAGCGAGAGCATGCCTTCCTGCATGCGGGCGCCAGAGGAGGCGGAGATGATAACGACGCCACGTTTTTCTGCGATGGCTGTTTCAATGGCGCGGGTGATTTTTTCTCCAACCACGGATCCCATGGAGCCGGCGAAAAATTTGAAATCCATGACCGCGATGACAGCAGGTTTGCCACCAATGGTGAGTCTGCCAGTAATTACGGCATCGTTGAGGTCACCTGTTGCGCAGAGATGGGCGATTTTTTCCGGATATTTGGCGAAGCCCAGCGGGTTGGCAGAAACCATGTCGGCATCGAGTTCTACGAAGGAACCTTGGTCGGCGATGTTGTTGATGCGATCGCGCGAGCCGAAAAGAAAATGATGGCCGCAGTGAGGACAAACATTAAGATTTTGCTCAAGTTCGAGCTTGTGCAACATGGCACCGCACTCGGGGCATTTTGTCCACATACCTTCTGGCATGTCATCGCGTTTTTCTTGCGGGCGGAGGACTGGTTTGTTGAAAATTCCCATGATGTTGCGTTGCGTTTGTGTAGCTGGAGAAAACTCTACCCTCTCATCAGCGTTACGACAACTCTGTTTTCTACTCCCGCTTTGCGCAACACAGCAGAACATTCCTGCGCCGTTGCTCCGGTGGTGAAAACATCGTCAAAAAGGATCGCACCTTTCGGGTTTTGGGATAGCCAATGCCGCCCTTCACGGGATAGGGAAAAACTGCCCTTGAGGTTTTTGAGGCGTTGGCGACGATTGAGCGCCGTTTGCGTGGTGGTGGCACGGGTGCGGCGCAAAACATCACACCACGGCAGATGCAAGATCGTGGATAGGTGTTTGACGATCTCGCGCGCTTGGTTGAAATAGCGGGATTGCTCGCGCTGCCAGTGCAGGGGAATGGGGATCAGCGTCCATGATTGTTCGCGAGCGATTTGCAAACGAGGATCCAGAAATGCTTCTGCAGCTAAGTTCGCAAGATCCTTGGAAAGATGGATGGCGTGGGCATATTTCAAGGAGTGAATCAGTTCTCTTGCCGGCTCTGTGGAGGTCAAAACGGGCCGACAAAATGTGAAGTCGTATTCCAGTTTATTACAATTCGGGCACGTGAATTCGCTACCAATATTTCCTTCAAACATTTCGCCGCAGCGCGAACAAAATGGTTCGCGTATCCGCTCCAGCTTCCCCGAGCAGTCTGCACAGAGATGTTTGCCGCCATGGACGGGGACACGGCACATTTCACACTGCGCGGGATAGATGAAATCCATCACCTGATGAAGCATTCCTTGCAAAAAAGCTTGATCCGTGGTGGACATAGCATGAAGAATCCCGTCAATCGATCCGTTAGAAAAAATGACCCAAAGCGGGACTCCACGACTCATGTTTCGTGGGAAACAAGGAAGTGGAGTATTTCCGCGTTTCGGGCGATCGGATCAATGAGTTTTGAAATGGATCGTTGTGCGGCTTACGGCACCTTCGCGACGAACATGAATTTCCAGTTGATCCAAATCTTTTGTCGCTTCAATGCCTGTCGAGACATTTTCTTCATTGGATTCGAATTCCGCTGCTAAATTTTCGTTAAGAGTCAACATCTCTTCCTTGTTGTCTTTCAAAACCTCAAACCACTTCTTACCGAAGGCGGAGAAGGCATCAAAGTCCACAGAAATATAGGCTCCGGTTTTTCCGCTGCTTGATGAGTCTGCGCTTTTCGCGAGCTGAACAGCGTGTTTTTTCGAGGTGGAAGTGATGAACCATTTGTCATTCAAGGTGATGGAAGGAGTGAAGTCATCCGTGAAAAAAGGTGCTGGGAAGAACCACGTGACGAGATCGTTGGATTGCGAGCTCATGGGTTTCGGCATCGCTTGCTCTGCTCCCATCATTTCGCTGATATCTTTCATGATGCTATCGCCAGATTCATTGATCATCTTCCAGCTTTCTGCTAACTTGGCGCGATCTTTTACTGCCGTAATGGAGGAGATACGCGGCACAACACCTTGCTTAACGACTTTTTCAGGAACGCCAGGAATCGGGGGCATTTCGCCGTCCAGTGTAACAAGGAGAGCTTTTTCCGTGCCGAGTCCTTCTGCCATTGTTACGCTCATAGCAGTCCAAATTTTAGAAGCATGACCGGCGAACTTGGTGTCGAACAGAGTGAAATACTCTTTGTACTGAGCAAAGCTTTCTTCTTCAACATCGAGGTTGGCAGCACTCTTGGCGCAAGCGTAGGCAGTTTGAAATACGGTTTCCACGTAGGCACTTGCGGCTTCGTCATAGGCCTTGTTGGATGTCCAGTTGGCAAAAATGGCCACATCTTTTGCTTGCTCAAGTGCTCCGAGAGTATTGGGAGAAGTGGTGTCCAAGTAGGGCAATTCTGTGCCACCGAAGGTCTCGATGCGTAGGCCCTGATCGAGGACGACCAATGCTCCGAAGTCAGAAGCTTTCTCCATGCTACGCATGTCTTTTTCGCGCTGAGGAATGAGCAGAAGAAGAGCTTCGATTTCGCGAGTATCGACTTTTTCGTTGGCGGCAAGCGCATCGCGTAAGGCATCGCAGTAGGCAGCTGTTCCCGCTACTTTCAGGCCTACTTCTTGGAGGCACTTCCGACTGAAGAGCAGAGCGACTTGGGTCTTGTCAACAAATGCGTCGGCAAACCCAAGTTCCTTAGTGGCGGCGAGGGATTCTGCAGGAGTTGTAGCAAAAGCAAAATCTTCTGGGCGCGAGCCGATGAGAATGAGTTCGTAGCCATTCACGGAGCCACTGGCAACGATGATGTTTTTCTTGGCAGCAGCCGACATCAATCCTTCTGCGGCCGAAGCTCCGACTTGCTCCTTTAATGCGTTTAGAGCATCATCGCCCATCGAATCGACGAGTAATTTTCCAGAAATGCGTGTGCCTTTGAAGCTGTGGCCACTGACCTCAAAGGTAATTTCTTCCGTAGCTTCACCCATGCTGGCAGCACCAGCGGCAAATTCAGCGAAGGCTGCTTGTATGCGTTCGGCTGAATCGCTGTTGGTTTTGCAGCCGAAATAGACGGGAGGCATTTCCGCACGCTCTAACCATGCTGCGCCAAATTCTGGGTCGTTCGCCACATTCTTTAGCATCACCTGCGCATTTTGCATCATCGCCTCTGGATCTGCATCACCGGAAATTTGTGACAGCATCGTGGAAATGGTCATCTTCATGGTGTGATAGGTGTAACGCTCACTCGCTTTGATGAGGTTACCCGTTTGCACAGCGGTGTTTTTCCCTGTAGCAAGGAAGAATTCTTCGCCGAGAATGTCCCTTGCCGAGATGGTTTCGTTATCTTCATCGAGCATATCTTCGATATCCGGTTCTGCTTTCGTAACCACCTCCCAAAACTTGGAAGAGCCAAAGCTTTTGGCAAGATCTTTGCCGTTTTGGAAAAGCATCAGTGTCTCGGTGTCGGCAGGCAACATTTGGGCGAAGCCGAGCTTGGCAGAGCGCGCTAATGGATCGACCTTGACTTCGACAACGGTCTCGACTTCGGGAGTTGCGACAACTTCAGCAGGAGTCGCTGGAGACGTTGTGGTTTTTGCAGGTTTTTGGCATGAGGTTACAGCAAAAACTGCGGCGATGGGCAATGCGTGGAAGAGAGATTTCTTTTTCATGATCATGAGATTTGGAGGAGGTAACGCTGCGCATCTAAAGCAGCTGTAGAATTTTAGTGAGGCGAGCTAGTGAACCATCTGGTTCATATTTTGCAATCACAAACGTTGCAAATCATACGTTTCGAAGAGAAACATGAGAACTGAGGTGCGGTTTACCGTCTATCTTGCGATAAAATGTCACCTATTCAGTTGGTTTGCGCTACATAGCAGGTGACGACTCCAAGAGTAAAGGGAGTGGCTTCGGCGGAATGAAAGCCGTTTTCTTTGAGTAATTGGCACATGGCATCTCCTTGGGGAAATTGCTCGATGGATGCGCCGAGATATTCGTAGGCATCCTTTTCCCGCGTGATCCAACCAGCGATTTTTGGCAAAATATTGTGCAGATACCAACGATACGGAGCGCGCAGTACATTTTGGGGGATGGAGAAATCGAGGATGATGAGCTGTCCGCCCGGACGTAATACACGAGCCATTTCGCGTAGAGCTTTCGGGTAGTCTGCCATGTTGCGAAGGCCGAAGGCTACGGTGACGACATCAAAGGATGCTTCTGGGTAAGGCAGGGCGAGCGCATCTGCGACTTGGGTTTTGCGCATGCCGCGGGCACTAGCGTGGGCGAGCATCTCGGGGCAAAAATCCGTCGCTGTGATATCGATATCAGGACATGCGTCTTGGATATCGAGAGCGAGATCGCCCGTGCCTGTGGCGACATCGAGAAGATTCCGTGGGTTGCTTTGACGAACGATGCGGGTGACGAGCCAGCGCCACCAAAGATCCATACCGCAACTTAGCACGTGATTGGCGAGCACGTATCGATCCGCGATACGGGCAAAAGCATTTTTGACATAAACAGCGTCTGGCACACGCACGAAGTAATGCAGCAAGAGCTGGTTGGCAAATGGGATTGCAAACTATATGCTACTTTTTCGCGCGATTGCACATCCTTAGATGTCCAGTTTTCCTGTTGAATCGCCCACGCGTTCACTCGGAACACCCATTCGATCCAGCAGGGAAAGGTGCAGATTGGTAAGTGGAGTCTCCTCGCGGGTTTTGACAATTCGACCACGCTGAAGATTGCTGCCACCACCAGCAAGGATGATGGGAAGGTTTTCGTGATTGTGCTTGTTGCCATCACAAATGCCTCCACCGAAGACAATCATCGTGTTGTCGAGCAAGCTTTGATGGTTTTCTGAAGTCGATTTCATTTTTTGCAAAAACCGCGCAAATTCGCCTGCGTAAAAGGTATCGATTTTTGCGACCATTTCCAGCTTACGCCTATCCTCTTGGTGATGGGACAGGTTGTGATGAGCTTCGTTGACCCCGACATCGGGAAAGGTGCGATTTGAGCCATCGTGAGCGAGAAGAAATGTCGCGATGCGGGTGGAATCCGTCTGGAATGCCAAATGCATCATGTCATACATCGTGCGGATGTGCTCGACGTAGGAGGAAGGCACGCCATTGGGGACATCGATTTCAGGGACATCGCGACGGTGTTTTTCGGCACGTTCGATCCGTTGTTCGATCTCGCGGACAGCGGTAAAATATTCGTCGAGTTTGTTGCGATCCGCCCCCGAGGAGCGGGACTGAAGGCGACTGGCATCTTGCATCACAAAATCGAGAACAGATTTTTTTCTCGCGATGCGGTCGGAGTTGGTGCCTTCCGTGGCCCGAGCGCCGAAAAGTGCTTCAAATACTGAGCGTGGGTCACGTATGGGCGGGGCTGGGGTAGTTTCGCTGCGCCATGCTAAGTTGTATTGATAGGCGCAGGAGTAGCCGGAATCACAATTGCCCGAGCGACGAGCTTCGTCAGTGGAAAGTTCGAGAGACGGCAGGCGCGTTTGGTGGCCGATGTGTTGCGCCGCAATTTGGTCAACGGAAATGCCCAATCGTATATCTGCACCGGAGGTTTTCTTGGGGCGGCAACCAGTCAGAAAGGTTGCATTCGCACGGGCGTGGTCGCCTGCTCCATCGCCATTGGCGCGAGCATGATCCAGCGTCAATCCTTGAATGATTTGCAGTTCATCTCGCAAAGGCGCCAGTGGGGCAAGCGACGATGAGAGTTGAAAATGTTTCCCTGATCCTTTGGGAAACCATTTTTCGACATTCACCCCATTTGGCAAATAGATGTAAGCCAAACGTAGAGGTGCGGCTTTGCTTTTGATGCTTGCTGCGTGCAAAGACTCCAACATCGGCAAAGCAATGGTTGAGGCAATGCTGCGGAGGAATGACCTGCGATTGTACATAGTAGTGGCGATTGGGGGTGCTAAATTTTTTTGCCCAGATGAACGTAATGAACGATCACCCATACGCAATCCCCAAGCCAAACATTTCACCCATTCTTGATTTTGCGCGGAAAATCGAAGGGAGAAATTTGTTGTCCATCATCGTGCGTCACGCTACGCTGTCGGCATGAAATCTTGGATTTTTCTGCCAATGACCATCCTTCTCGCGTCATGTGCGAGACCCAGCGGCTACGATGGCTACATGAAACGCTCGTACACCGTGCGAGGTCAACATTACCAACCCATGTCAGTTCAAGCGGCTTTGGACTATGATGAATACGGCACAGCTTCGTGGTTCGATGAATCGAAATTCTTCGGCCTGATTCGCGGCAATACATCCTTGGGTGAAAAGGTCATGCCGTGGCACCTGATCGCTGCGCATAAGACCTTGCCTCTTCCTTGTTTGGTGAAAGTGACCAATCAAGCCAACGGCAAATCCGTTAAAGTTAGGGTCAATGATCGCGGGCCTTTCATCGCTGGACGTATCATCGATCTCTCGCCGCGAGCTGCTGGAAAAATCGGCATGAAAGAACAAGGTTTAGCACAAGTACGCGTCGAAGTTCTCTCGGTAGGAGACGGCTCCTACAAGCGCAAAAAACGAGGTTTCTTCTGGTGAAATCAGCAGCAGTGGATCGCGTAATTTTGTTAGAGCAGCCATAGCAAAGCGACTTGCGCGACGACGATGCGCAGCAACATGGTCAGCGGATAGACGTTGGCGTAGGCCAGTGAGGGATGATCTGACTGCCCCAGTTTGTTGGCGAAGGCAAGCGCGGGAGGATCCGTCATGCTGCCGGCCAGCAATCCACAAATCGTCAGGTAGTTGAGTTTCATGACCTTGCGGGCGAAGATGCCGCATGACAAGATAGGAATGAGCGTGATTGCGAGCCCCATCACCATCCATGTTAGCCCTTGAGCGCTTATCGCGGTCGCCACGAAATTCCCTCCGGCTCCCAGTCCCACGCAGCCGAGGAAAAAAATGATCCCCAGTTCGCGAAAGGCGTTGTTAGCATTGATCGGCATGTGGATGACCAGCGGGCCGATGCGTCCAAGACGTCCCATGACAATCGCGACGAGCAATGGCCCACCCGCAAGGCCGAGGCGAAGTGGCACGGGTATGCCGGGCAAATGCCATGGGTAAAGACCAAACAATACCCCTAGCGCAATGCCGAGAAAAATTGCAGCAAAGCTGGTTTCATTGATTTGCTTGACGGAATTCCCCAAAAAATCTTCGGCTTGCATCAGCGATGCTTCGTCGCCCACGACATTGACCATATCGCCAAACTGAAGTTTCACCTCCGCACCCGCAGCAAATACCAGATCTTGTCGGCTGACCCGACTGACAGTGACACCAAAGCGCTCCTGCAACACGAGCGCACTGATGTTTTTGCCAATCGCTCTTTTGCTGGTAACGAGCAAACGTTTCGCGGAAATCGGACCTACAATCTTACGCAAATCTTCATCAATCTCTCGACCCATTCGCAGCACCGCACGATTCATGGCATGCGCTGCCCCCACAGCGAGAAGTTTGTCTCCCACATGAATGGTGCTATCCGCCCGCGCTACGGAAATTTCATTTCGATCCTGATGGAAAATACGCGAAATGATCACACCGCTACTGCCAAGTTCAGGCAAGTCCCTGATCCGTAAGCCGTTGACGTTTTCTTGTTCTACCAAGATGGTGCGTCGATGGATTTTCGGCAGCGTCTCATGGATATTTCGATCTAACAAATCACATTCCTCCCGCACGTTGATGCGAAAGATCACGCGCAGCAGGACAAGCGCCAGAATCAGACCTACCACCGCACAAGGATAGACAATCGCATAGGCCGCTGACGACGTGATAACCTGAGCTGGAGCGAGCAATTGCTGAGCCGCGCCAAGTGATGGTGTATTCGTCGTGGCACCCGAAAAGAGTCCCGCCAAGACTTCTGGCTTCCATCCTAACACCATGCCGCCGCCATAGGCAATCACGGCTCCCACGACAATCACCATAGCCGCTAGAGCATTGAATTTGAGGCCGTCTTTTTTCAGCGAGTGAAAAAACCCAGGTCCCAACTGCAAGCCTACGGTGAAGACAAACAACACCAAGCCGAACTCTTTGAGAAACGCCAACAAATGCGGATCGAGAGTCACTCTGAAATGCCCCATGATCAGCCCACTAAACAACATCCCTGCCACACCGAGTTTCAGTCCTTTGACTCGAATGCTTCCGATCAACAAACCAAGAATGGTCGTCAAAGCTAAGACCAAGATCGGCTCGGCATGAGGGGAAATCTTTTGCACTTGCTCTAGCAGATCTTTCACATCAGGAACTCAACGCATTACAGCCTCTGCGGCAATTCCTTTCTCACATTTCGCAATCCTTGCATGGTTTTCGCGATGATTTGCGTTCTTCTTGGGGCAATGAGAGGTAAGGCCGAAGCTTCTAAGAATCGGTGAATAAATCTTGTGCGATAGATTGCATTGTCCGTAATCGTTTTGTTGTGATATAATGCCCGTCAGGAGCTTTTGTGAATTTCGTCTTCGGAAAAGAGTGATTTTTTGTGTAGAATCGCCGCGAGAGCGAAGAAAACAGGCTCCGCTCATCTATCCGAACGGGATTGCGTAACATAGCCTAGGGTTGCACGACGAATGTCGGGCTACCCTAGGTCGGCGATCAAAATTTTCTTCTTCAACCCCAACGTGGCGAGCTTCAAGCGTCCAGCTTCAAGGGTCTGTCCCTATGCTGCGGCATTTTTGTTTCCTTAGAGCGCAAAGGCCATCGCAAATCTAAGCGGGAATGCGTTGCGGCATTCTGCTGCAAACGGCTTTTACGCTTAACCTCTGCCCGCGAAGTCACCCCCGGGATTCGCCTGAAAGCCACCTACGGCTACGACAGCGCCAATCGCCTCACCGCCATCGACTACAACGATACCACCCCACCCGTATCCCGCGCTTACAACCGACTAAACCAAGTGCTTTCCACTTCCACACTGCTCACGGATCGCTCGGCACTCATTACTTCTTCCTCTTACTTCTACGACCCCGACACCTACGCGCTCGACAAAGAAACCATCACCTATAATCTCCCCAACCAGCCCAGCTTCACCCGCATCATCGACCGCAGACAAGACGGACTAGGTCGCTCCGAAGGCTTCCAACTCCAGACTCCCGCACTGATCACAGATCACTCCACACTCCTCACTTATTCCCCTACCAACGCAAGACTCGCAACAGTCAGTGGCGGCGCTTTCCAAGCGCCCAGCCAAAGCTTCAGTTACGGCTACACCCCCAACTCCAACATGGTCGCCACCGTAGAAGGCCCTGCGCACCAAGTCACCAACTACTACGAGCCGAGCCGAAACGTCCTCTTGACAAAATCGAACACCCGCAATAGTGATAATGCCATCATCAGCAGCGTGACCTACGAAGTGAACAGCATCGGCCAACGCAAAAAGCGCACTACCACAGATGCGACGGCATCCAGCGTCATCACCGACTGGAACTACGACACCCTCGGCCAAGTCACCAGCGAAGATAAACCCGGCACCGACACCGACCGAGCTTTTGAATACGACACCATCGGCAATCGCAAAAAATCAGCCGACAGCCTCACCCTCCCGCCAAGCGACAACTACACCTCCAACGCCATCAATCAATACGAAGCCGTAGATTCCTTTAGTATTACAAGTGAGGGATACGACAACGATGGCAACCAAATCAAAGCGCAAATCAAAAGTGGTGCGAGCTTCCAGCTTGCTTCTTACACTTGGGACGCTCAAAACCGCCTCATCGAAGTCAAAGACCTCAATAGCAACAGCTTAGTAAAGCACCACTACGATGCCTACTCCCGCCGCATCGCCACCACCACTGGCTCCACCACCACCTTGTATGTGTATGATGCCTGGAACTGCATCGCCGAATACCAACTTCATAACTCATCATTCACCCTTCATAATTCTCTCCTCTGGGGCTTAGATCTAAGTGGCTCCATGCAAGGAGCCGGCGGAGTAGGCGGACTTCTAGCATTCATAAATCATAATTCATCCTTCATCATTTCCCACTATCCTCTCTACGACGGCAATGGAAATGTAACCGAATACATCGACAGCTCAGAAAACGTAGTCGCTAACTACGAATACGATGCCTTCGGAAACACCACCGTAGCGACAAAACCAAAAGCCAATCTTTTCCCCTACCGCTTCTCCACCAAACCCCTCGACGCCACCAGCGGCCTCTACTACTACGGCTACCGCTGGTATGATTCACTCACAGGAAGATGGCCATCCAGAGATCCGATTGAGGAAGAGGGTGGTTTGAATTTGTATGGGTGTGTTAGTAATGGTGCGATTAATACAATTGATGTATTAGGCCTAGACCATTATCATCATTGGTTAATGCGCGCTGATAAGTATCAAATTCAGTTAAAAAAGATTTGTCCGACTATTAATGTTGATGATTTCACGACACCATATCCTGGTGGTAATAGTAGAGGAGAACCACATTATGCTGTTCATTACGGACTTTCTATGACATACTCTCTCGCTTATGAAGCTCTTTTGAATGCTGCAAATCAAGTTGATCCAAGATATAGGTGTTGTTTTTTACTTCTGTCTATTGAGATTCTAAGGCATACAATACATAGCTCCATGAAGGAGATTTACGAAGGCACTCAATATACCATTTCCGGTTATCCGGGTTTACACAAATATAAATCACCTCATACATCGACTGACTTAAAATGGATATGGACTGTAGCTAAAGCATGCAGTTGTTTACCTCGACACGTAAAAGATAAATTAAGAGAGTCTCATAAGAAAATGAAAATTAATGTTGGCATCGAAAAATTTCTTCGTCCATATGAACCACCAAGAGTGATTAGGATGCACCACAGAAGAACTGATATAGGCCAACCTACACCTGAAATGTATCAACGCACTTTTTTGTGGAATGTAGCTGGAGGAGCTCTAGCTGTTGGTGCAGTGAGTACTGGAGTAGTAGTGGCAGGAGTAGCGAGTGGAGGTGTAATCGCAGCCCCAGCAGCCGCAGGTGGAGCTCTTAGCGGAGGCGGTGCTGTTACTACAATTGCTGCTACTGGTGCGGTGTCAGCAGTTGTATTGCCACTTGCCGCAGAAGACTCCATTTCTCCAGAATGCAAGTGCGGACAAGATCTAACAGAACCCCGCGACCCAAGATTCGGGCCTCGATAATAATCAACACATTCGGTAAATGGGAAAAAAATTTGACCTGAATTATTGGCGAAATTTAATAAATTTAGATGACATACAAAGCTATGTTCATAATTTTAGTCCTCTCGTGCCTTGTGTTGTCGGACCAATGAATTTTTTGGCTGTCACAACTATGAGAAATATGTGTAAGGATTTTTTTGATGCTTGTGAGAAATTACCATGTGACATAATTTTGTGGGGAACAGGTGATTCACTTGATCATACTTCCTTTATAGGTGGCATTCCAAATATTGATAGGACCAAATGGCCTCTAAGTAAAGAGGACGGAGAGCCAATGACATTTATATGTCAAATAGACTTCTCAGATAGTAGCAACTTGGTGCAGGTGCCCAATGAAATTATGTTGTTTTTTGCTCATATCGAAGAAGATTGCCTACTCGATTACGAAATAATGTGGGTATCTTCGGACTACATATTAAAAAAACATAATAAATTTGCATTTAATGAAATTGACACTATTGAACGATTCTACGGCGAAATACTTAGAACATTTAATTATCGTATACCTCATCTATGCAATACAGATGAGATCGTAGAATTTGTTGATAGATATAAAAAATTTTCCGGATATGGTATGGATTACCTTTGTTTTAAAGCAACTACTATTGGAAAATATCTATTCGCTTCAGGTAGTGACTTAAATCATTGTTCTAGTTCGGAATTGATTTGCAAGATCCATTCGATGGATTACTATTCGACAGATATTTATAAATTCCCATTTTTAAATCGAAATTTCTACACGGTTGAAGATTTTTTGTTGCATCGCTCAACGTTTGGGCGTGAATTTAACGCTAATGCACTCAACATTGGAGACGGAGGAGGGATATTAATAAAAAAAACGCCAGATGGTAGTTATGTTGCTTCTGTTTATTGGAATTCTTGGTGAATCGTAAGCGGTTAACAGAATCCCACTTTAACACAGCTTAATGCAAGGTGTCAGACAAATTATTAACAATACAAGGTGTCAGACAAATTATCAAGATTGTTGTTGCGCCGTAGAAAATTGCTGGTAAAATTTATAAATGAGACGCACACGTTGGCTTACTGCGACATCCGATCCTGTCAAAAATCCTTCTTTTTACCATGTGGTGGATCGACGATTCGTGTTTGGTGACGCTGAACGAGAACCGAGCGGAGCGAGATAGACTGCACGTGAGTGCAGCCCGTAGGGGCGAGGCGGGTGCCTCGATCAACAATTTCGCATCTATTTGCGAATGTATGAAAATTTTACCGGCTGCCGATTGCTGTCATATTGATTCAGCCCAGCCTCACTGGGCTTCACCCTTGCAGGGCACATCGCTTCGCTCTTGTCCAAAACACCTACAAACGTTGTTGCTCCTCTCCAGTCGCACCCTGCGGGCTGCTTTCAGCAGACTGTCTTACTCCGTGCGGCTCGGTGTTTTTGCATCATGTCGAATCATTTTCACCTTCTCTTGGAAGTGCCGCCGATGCCTGAGGGGGGATTGACGGATGATGAACTGCTCTCGCGCTTGAAGGCCATTTACAGTGATGGAATTGTGGGAGATGTTGCGAAAGAGCTCAAAGAAGCGAGAGAAAAGGGCGCAGAAGAAAGATTGGCAGAAATTCATCGCCGTTATACCTATCGGATGCATAATCCTAGAATCCGCAGTTGATGTCACCAATCCAAAGTTTTTCACAACTGATTTAACTGATTTACTGATTTTTATGTTGGATTTACAATGC
>JAIYDP010000354.1 GCA_027487435.1 Verrucomicrobiaceae bacterium
ATCCGGACGTTCGGACACGTGTTCTCCAGAACGTCCCATCTCCTTCTCGCAGACCCCGTGCCCCTGTAGCCCTGTAGCCCCCGGCCACACCCGTGGCCTCTGGTATGAGTGTAGCACAGCTGCACAGTAGGTGTATTTCGGGCTGCACCGTCCGACCACCCGAGCCCCGCGCGCACGCCCCCGGGTCGAAAGGACCCCACTCCGGAGACTCAGATCTGCGGATCGGGAGAGTGTCCAATACCCTGTAAACCCTTTGAACCTGTAACCCCCGGCCACACCCGTGTAGCACAGTCGCCCTTCGGATTAAAGACTATTGTTTTGAGCTTTGAATTGAAATGTTGAACCAACAGCGGCTTCGAAGCATATTTCTGAGCAAACGTCCCCACTGTGTGAGCGATCTGACATCTCAGCTCCGGTTCGAGATAAGGATCCCGAAGTGGATGTGCAGCCAAGTTAGCTGCTCTCATTATGTCAGATAGAACATGTGATGAACGCAGTTCGATCCAGACAAGAAGATGCACATCTCTCCCCATCGCCGTCTGAGCCAGCTTTCTCTCCTCTGGTACGAAGTTGAGTCCTGTGTGATCGACTAGGTGGGCGACTCGTCCTTTGGCAAATATGTCAAAGCATTAGTGGAAAGAACGAAGCAAGTTGTCAGCGATAGGAAAGCCCGTAATCCTTGCATGAAAATTGATGTTGATGTCTCAGAAATCCAGCGAGATGAGCGAAATCTGGAAGTTGCTTTGCGAGAATTGGTTCGCATGATCTGCCTCCTCTGACTTGAAGAACGAAGCTCGGGAGTACGAAGCAGATTTGTTAAATAAACGCATAGCAGCCATTCGCCGAGTTTGACTTCACTGGATCTATCTGACATGTAGGAACATAAGGACAAGCTTGACGACCTCGAGCGCCTCTACCGCGAACAAGTAGACTCTCTAAACAAAAGTGTTGAACAGTCCATTTCCGAACTGCAAAGCCAATTCGATATCGCGATGCAAAGGAAGTCGGACCAGCTTCTTGTGGCACTGGAGGGCGCGCGTCCTCAAGCGGATTCGGTCAGAGCTGCATTTGAAAGGCAGACGTCCCCGCGGCGAGAGAGAAAAGTTCTCATTGAACGACCGAAACCGTTGCTTCATTGCATCCACCATGTTAACTCGTTAGACCGGCCGATTCTTTCATAGAGACCCCTGCAATTCTTAGAGGGTTTTCAAGCTGTTCTCCATCTAACGTCTTTACAGAGATCTCAACGAAACTGATATTTTCAAAGCTGTTTCCACAAGCCCGATTCGGCCAGGTCGTCGACGACAGTCGTTTTGATTGGCTCATTCAATCAGAACCCGACAGCAGAGTAGGATCACCTCTGCCTAGCAAATCGACAGGATCGAGATCGCTCCTCAGGGCTGCTGCAATAAATTCCATTCATGCTATGGGCTCCCGGCCATCCACGCCAACAAGACCTCAAAATGGTTTGCAATGGCATTGCTATGTAACACACAGATATGGAGTTTTCTCTACGAAAGGAACCAAATGACAGGGACAAGGAGCCTCTGCGAACACGGGACATGCATTCTTCAGAACAATTTCGACCTGCTGCTCTGACAGTCTCCCATTCCATGAGACACACAGCATCCCATGCGGCCCCGGAAGTGAAGCGAACCCCAGTCTCCGGTGGTCGAGAGGACATTAGATCCCCCTCTCAGAAGGAGGACCACACGACCAAAACCATCTTGCAACATGCCACTCGGATGGCTCAGTTACAAATTCTATGTTAAGCTCATCATGCAGTTCAAAGCGTCGTCACCTGCGAGTTTATGACAGCTCCGATTCTGATTAAGTGCTCATTTGTACAGTTTTGTACTTGTGACCATGTACTGTTGACGATGGATCTGCCAGTCAGGCTCAAGCTTGTTTTCGATAACTACAAAAAGCGCCATGCGGCGCAGTTACAAAGAGGACGTCAGGCAGCTGCGCAGGTGGAACTTCCCAAGGCTGCTCCTCCAAGGCCGATGCTCAGGCGGAAAAAGGACTCGAAGCTAAATGTTGAGGCAACAATTACGCTGGAGCTGAGTCACGTCTACAAGCTAACATGCGCTGCGGAAGTTCACGACGCCACTCAGTTCTTTCGGGGATCGGACAGTGACAGATTCAACTCAAAGGTCCCCTTCAAAGACGTTGTTGAAATCATAGATTCTCAAGAAGCAGCCTCTTCTCTGTGCTATTGCGCAAGTGGGAGAAGATCAGCTGCTCCGCTCCTCGAATGAAGGTATCCAATATTCCATTTGCATTCACAAAGAAGAGCCTCTCCCAATCCCCATTGACTACTCGAAGCCATCAAACCCTTTCGACATCAAGTTCCCATGAGCTTGCATAATTTTAATCTCCCAGAATCTCAGTTAGCGCCGGTGCCCTCCGTTTTCCCGCTCATTTCATGCCGGGAGTGGACCTAATTTCAACCTCCAGCACGCGAAAAAAGACCACCCGCACATTCCATGCAGGCTGCGTTCGCTCAGACCCCCTGTTAATTTGAAATGCCTCAGGTGTCCATTCGCGTCGTCCGCAAGCGAGGCTTGCATTTTCTCTGTGGCCTCAGGGTCGTTCATTCGACAGACCTTGCCGCCCCAACCGTCGAGCGCCTCGCAGAGCATCGCGAGGACCCGCATGATATTTTACTTCACGCCGCTGATGCGCGGCGGCCGGCTCTGTTCGAGTTTCGGTTTCTTGCAAAGCAGGAGCATTTGATTGACGTTTTCATGACCGATGCCTCCTCCCTTCATGAGGCTGGAATATTCTTTCTGCTCACTACAACAACTCTGTTCGTTTGGTATGGGCGCTTCGCGACTTTCAAACAGCGCCGCCAAGCGTTGAAGTTTGCAGAGGGTGCGATAAAGGATGAGCCCCGCTTGTCAGCGCTCAATATCAATCACGTCCAGCAGTACGACGAGCCTGCAAACTTCTGGCTGCCTTTTGGCGGCGAGGGCGAAGTGTCTGAGCCGCTGGCGCGCCGAATCGGTGCAGTGCAAGCGGCCATGCCGCGACCACACAATGCCCTGCCGGACCCTCAAGTTGCGTTTCCACGCGTTGCTATCATCGGCGCTGGCGTTGCAGGTCAATCATCTCTTTTTGTTCTTGTGTTGTCTCACGCCGAAGGTGCCGTTTGTGCGCGAGAGCTGCTTGCAAGCGGTTACCGGGTAGTTGTTTTTGAGGCTCGTGGGCAGTCTTTTTCACATGCTGATGATGCAGAGGATCGTGCTGGTGGTCAGGTGCTGACCAAGGACTTTGAAGGCTGTTCGTTTAATGTAGGAAGTCCGTTTGTCAATGGCAATACCGATATCTTTCGCGAGGAGGTACTTTCGTGATTCTTACCGTCCTCAATCCGGCAGATCGTCCGCAGCATTCGCGCGCAGTTGATGGAAGTCTCGCACGCTCAACTCGCGCGCGTTGGCGCCGACGGCGAGGTTCGCCTTCTTGCCGATGCGACGTGTACGCGTTCGTTGCACTGTCAAATGTGTCTCAATGTGGACCTGACCGCTGTTGTATACGATTGCTGCGGCGCCATTGTCTGCAGCAGCTGCAGCGAGCGGCTTTGGGCTGCGTCACAACTGAAAGCAGCGCTGCTACGAAAATGCCCCGTCTGCTTGCAGCCGTTGCTGAAAAAGCCTTCGAAAAAATTGTTTGAGCAGGAATCTGGATCGTCAGATCGCGCGCAGACAAGTAAGTTGCTTTCTGAAACTGTGGGAGGGGGGGGATTGTCACACAAAACAGAGGCGACAAGATTGATGACGTAGAGATGTTCAACAACATCGTAGCTCGTGTGTTTAACAAAAATCCTGCTTTTAACGATTCTGAAGACCTTCTCGCGCGAAAAGCGCACGCGCTGGATGCGTCCGCAGGACTCGGCCTGCGCCCCGCCTTCTTTCGAGGGAGGCCCTTCATGTCGAAGTTTGTCGAAGCGATGCTGCACGGCGCTGATGTGCGGTACAATGCGCGTGTCCGCTACGTTCGGCGAGAGTGGGGGAATGGGCGCCATGTCATTGGCTTGGATCGATTCAACAAGAAGGTGGCGGGGCTTTCAGCGCTGGACCATCTCCTTGATGGTGGGTGGGTCGACGACGACGACGAGGAGGGAAGCGAAGACGACGTCGACGACGAGGAGCGCGATTTTGTTTGGACTTCCCTTGCCGTCCTTGACGTGGCAGGATTTTGTCATCGCCTGCACGCCTCCAGCCGAAACAGCAATTTTTCTCTCTGACCAACTGCCGCTCTTTTCAAAAATAGTCGCGTCAGTCTCGACTTTGCCTGTTTGGGTTGGCGCCGTCATATTTCCCCTCCTTGTTCCCGCGTCCTTTGACTCCGCATTTGTTTCGCCCATGAAAGGAGAACCCCTTGCATTCGTTGCAAGGTGGCCAAACAAGGTCGTCTGACTCGCTGACATGACAGGGACCCCTCGCACCGAGACGGTGTGGTCCCGACCGCAGACAGCACCGACGACAAGTGGGTCATGTACGCCACCCCAGAGTGGTCTTCGGCGAATGTGGACGCGTCCCCGTCCCAAGTTGTTGCTGCGATGGTAGGCCAATTCTTGCGAGCCCTCAAGCGCGCGGACTACAACCCTTCTTATTCGACCGCGTGGCTTTGGGTCAATGCTTACACCCCTTTTCCTCTACCAACCCAGCCACCCCTTCGCGGATTCCTCTTCGAGGACATTATTGGGATCGGCGCAGCCGGAGGATATTTCTCAGACGGGTCGGTTGAAGGCGCTTATTTAAGTGGGCGGAGCGCTGCCCATGCGGTCATCAATGCATCTGAGGTTTATTCGGCATCCTATTCGATATTCCTTACTCGACAGCCAAATTTGCCGCAACGCCGAATTGCGCGACTGAACGAGAATCTGGTGGCAAGAGAGGCGTATGAGCGTGGGAGAAGGGACGAGGCAGTTCGGAAGGACGCCGTTGCAAAACGGATGCGAGAAGAAGAAATCGAAATGAAACTCATGTCTCAATGGGTTGCGAACCAGAGGGACGAGATTTTGAAAAAGGCTTTTGGGGCGTGGGTGAGCGTCGTGGGGCGTGGAATCAAGACGCCGCCGGGGTATGAGCGAGGGTTTTTGAAGAGGCTTCGAGAAGAGAGGATGAGGGAGGACGAGGAGGACGATGGGCATGGAGGTGATGAGGGCGTTGGTGGTGCGGGTGGAGACGGGGTGGATGAGGACTCGGAGGACCCGGGCATCGCACGGTCGCAAGAGGAAGAATCTGTGGGTGGATAGGTTGTGTTATTAAATACAGAACGTCGATAAAGACTCATCCCCAAACATCCTTCTGCCACCTCCCTTCGCTCTCGATCTTGTCAAACAAGCGCTCCTGAACAAGTCACGGGGTAGGCGCAGCGATCAAATACCGCTGCGCTGAAATCGCCCTGTGCCGTGCCCGCAGCGAATTGAACAAGCGCTCCTTTCACGTCCTGCGCCATTCCTTTTCGTCCGCAAATCATGACACTCCCGCCTTCCTTGATGAGCGGAAAGAGAGCGGGTAGTCTCCTAGCGAAGAGCTGCTGCACATATCCACGTGAATGCTGACAGAGTTAGTCAAGACACACAATTGCCGCTCTGCCCCATCAACAGTCTCCCGCGACAAAGTCAATTCAACAGAAGCCAAGATGCCCTCCTCCTTCCAATGAGTAATTTCCTGAGGAGGACAAGTAAGCAATCAAATTGCGCGGGCAGCAACCTCTCGAAAAAGGTACTCATCCAGCGACCTGACGCCGAAAATGAGATGCGCCAATCCCTTCACTCCATCCTTCTCTAAATGCTGCAAGAACGCTCGAAACGGGGCGATGCCGCTCCCAGTGGCGATCTGAAATATGAGCTGCCACAAATGCAAAAGAGACAAAAATAAGGGGATGCGCGATGGGGAACTTCGGTTTGAATGCGTTTGAGCGAATTTGTACACGAAGCGATGAAGAAACTGAGAGATTGGGGGAATCAACGTGATCAAACCGACCCTGCGCCTGACGAAGGAAGTTTGAGCACAGCCCTTGAAACTGGCGAGATGATGGCGTCAGTTCGCGAACGGCAGTCACGACGAGGGAGACTTCGCTTGAGGCCTGCGTCAGGTCACATGCCAGGAACGAAATTGCTGCCAAACCTCAGGGGACGACGCTATGGAGTAGAGCCGCGGAGCCATGCGCAGGGTCTGGAGAAAGAGCACGGGCTATAGCGTCAAGTCAGCCAGGGGTGGGGGGGGTACTGGAGGGGCGAGGGTTACGAAGCGCTCGAGGAGATCAAGAATGCTGAGGCGCTCCTTCACGACACCCTCAAAGCCAGCCTGAAAATCAGAATGGGGGGGGGGTTGGTCCAATGACCGTTGCCAGTTTCAAAATCTCACTTGCTTCATCAGGCCCAGCGAAGGCAGCAAGAACTTGAATCCCACTCTGGCACATCAACTCTCAAACATCGTTGTATAAGCACTTTTGTCAGAGGAGCACTCAAATCCAAAAACTCGCCAAAAGCACGTCCGTAGGTTGTCGGAACGGGGAAGGAAGGCGATGAGGCTGGCCAACGTCAGCACGTTGTCAAAACAGATCACACATCCGTCCAGGGGATTGAGAGTAAATATGTCGTCAGACTTCAAGTTCAACCGCGAGAGCAAGCGGGCAACAAGTCCGGGGGGGTTGCTTGGAAAAACGGCAACGACATCTCCCAATCCGTACGCGGACTCCACTTTCAATTTGATGTGTCTGAATGAACGATCAGATTTTGAGAGTTCGTCATTGGCTGATATGACAGCAAGCTGAGACGGGGGGGTTAAGTCAAAGAAACTGGTCCTGCGACGTCATAATTGCAAAACCAGGGCAGACGAAGGTGCCTCTTTCTCTGCAGAAACAACTTCGAAGAGGGGCGTGAACGAAAAAACCTCAAAAATAAATCATCGGAGGTCGGAATGAACTTTCCTCGCAGGAGCGGGTTTTTGAGGCAAGGCGGGCTGTACGGGCTTTGGTGTATCGCTTTCTGATACTTTGCCCGCGGCGTCAAGAAACAAGAGAACCCACTTTGCAAAATCGAGCTGCTGGGTGAGGAATCAATAGCCGAGATGAGAATCACGTCCATGTTTGCCATGTCGTCGAGCTCCCCACGGACACAAAGCGAGACAGACCCAAGCTCTGTCAGCCGCCTGTCAACAAGGCGGCCAAATCCTTGGTATTTCTCCTTTGATTTGGAGCCCAGAGCAAGAACCTGGGGCGTTGAGGGGGCGGAAATAGAAATAAACGCAGTGTCTTCGGCCGAGCAAGCACTGGGGGGGGGCTTCACGAGATATCCATCTGGAAAACCGTAGAGAATTTTCAGGAGGGTCGCCGTCACCATAGGTGGACGTGACGACAATGATAGGGTTCGTCTTCGTTACCAATTTCGCCTCTGGTGTTAAGTGAGAGGAGGAATTCAAAACAGGATCGAAATTGGAAAGATCGGTCATGATGACGCCACCGCCACACTCTCTGATATGACTCTCAATCTTTAGGGCATACTCAGTCGCTGTGCCCGTTTGGGTGCCGACAAAGACGTCGAAAGTAGACCGAATCACCGACTTTGGCACAACGGCCTTCGATTCCTCTTTCGATTCTACAATTGGCGTAACGTCTGGAGAAGCGCCAGTATCTTTCACAGGTGCCACGTACAGCGGGGCTGACGGAGCGGATGACCCGCATCCCATCGTCAGTTTCCTTAAACTCTCTAAAAAATAACCGTTACGAAATGGATTGCAAAACTTTCTCGACTTCTCGTTTATTCAAGATAAAATGGAGTGTTTCTCACATTTGCATTGAACTCCCCGAGCCAATGCAATGTAAGTCCGATCGAGTCAAAGCTGAGGTGTATGTGAAAGTTTACAGAATCCTCAAGAAGAAGTCCCATCAAACTCGAAGGTGCTCCAATTTGTCGCTGGAGCATCTGTGAGGGGCCGAAGAGAGAAGAAGACTGCTGAGAGTTGAGCAAATGTTCTGGCTCCTGCGGTCTGATCATTATGAACAGTGTCGAAATCTGAGTCGATTGATTTCCTTCTATTTTTTTTGTTTGGAGGGATCCCCGGCATTGTAGTTAATTGTGAGGCTGCCTCTTTTTTTGATTTCTCGAGCATCTTGGCAAACCGAGCATGGAAAGCACAAACAGCAGGAAAGGATATCTCCAAGCAAGCTTCCCTATTGAATTAGAAGGTCTAAACGCTTTAACGCATACCCGAATATTGTAGAAGCTTCGCACTTGTCGCCTCCATGCAATGTTGATGCATGGGAA
Source organism: Verrucomicrobiaceae bacterium (assembly GCA_027487435.1). Lineage (GTDB taxonomy): Bacteria > Verrucomicrobiota > Verrucomicrobiia > Verrucomicrobiales > Akkermansiaceae > UBA956. The sequence goes on from JAIYDP010000354.1 coordinate 8,282, forward strand.
CACGCAACAGCAGCAACAATTCACGCAAACGGCTCCATCAGTGCCAGTGCAACCTAGTATTCCACAGATGGTTGACAATCTGTCTCCGCTAATGCCACAAGCAGCGCGCCCGTCGTTAATCTCAACAGCAGATCTGGGAGGGATACAACAAAAACCTAGTCCGCAACAGCCTGTAGCGTTGGCATCTGCGGCGTCAGTCTAAAACATGACGCAAAAACAAATCTCAAAGTCGTCATAGACAGCTAAAACACCAGTTGACCACGAGGAAGACATTTCAACTGATTTAGTTTGAAGTACACATTTGTTTAAGATTTTATGTCGACAAAAGGGTGTGTCGCTACAACGTTGTAGTAGCCATCTGATGATCCTTGCATCGCCAGAAGCTGAACCTCGCTGACATTCTAGCCACTTAAAAATATCAAGAATTGAATTCACCTCCTCACAACCTGATAGGTCTATGTCGGGGATGTCAAATTTCAGTTTGGATCTTCGTTTCATCTTACTAGCCTTCCATAACGTTAAATGTGGTTTGAATTCTTTCTCTGAGTATTCAACATCAGATTCTTGAAATCTGCTTCGCATGGACTGAAACAGTGACTGCAGCAAGTCGTACGAGGAATCCTGAGCCAGCTCGAAGAACAAGACTCTTGGAATGAGCAGAATTGGTGGATGATCACTCTTTTCTGAATGTATTGATTCCACTGAAACGCAATGAGAACGATTCCCGTATCGCCTTCCAGTTAATTCAGTAAGGAGAACGTCACCTCGGCCCCGAGATGAAACTGCTCGATGGCGCTGTGCAATTGTGATGGCAAAATCGACAGAATGTTCAAAGAGACGTGTAACGACGGTAGTCGGACAAGGCCTGGCCTTAGTTTAGGATCGAATTGCAAAATACGCTGTTGCACTGCACTAGCTTCTGCGCGATGAGTCCCATCTTCGAACTGTATGAACTCTCGTGTATTGCATCATTGGAGATCTTGACGCCGATGAAATGTGTTGGAGTTCTCTTCGCTGCCACAACCCGCCTAGAAGCAAATTCAATCGGACGCATGGCAGGTCCAGCTTCAGCCTCTTTCTCCAACGGAGTTTCCGACTTCTGTGCCTGAGTGCCGAGAGCAGCCAGATTTGTAAATTAACAAGCAATAAATTTGAGTTGGATCACCTTTACAATACAGAGAGTCGAAGGACCTAGTGGCGGACATGCGGGGGAATCCATTCCCGTGCTTGATCGAGCTCTCTCTCCATTTCTATGAGATTAAAGTGAAAAATTGTTCTCCAACTTCCGATAAGCTGCAGCTGTCTCGACTTCCCTTCTATTTTGTCCACCACACTGCGGAGAGCGACATTGACGGCGGATGAATCGAAAGGAAACGATGGTGAACGATTTGCCACTTGAGTACAGATGTCTTTGTATTGTCTGTGTGCATGAGGCAATGCCGTGAGGAAATATCACTGTTTCAGTCCTCTCACTTCGTCCATCACAGCTCGTCTCATCTCCATAACCTCAATATCTGGTAGATGAGGTCCAGACAGGACCGGAATCGCTTTGACGTCCCTTGAGAAAACCCCGGTGCTTTGAGTCCGTGTCGTTTTTGTTGATTTCTTTGATGGCCCGGCTAAACCGCTTGAAGTCCTCGCGGACTTCTTCAAAAGTTTCTTCTAGGTGAGTGCCACATCAAAGCAGCTGCCAATACCTTCTTCTTTACCGCGGCGACTGGAGCATCCGGTTCGAGCAGCCCCTCGCTCTCAAGCAGCTTCTCCATGACTTTCTCATTGATGGCAAGAACATTCCGAAGAGTTTCTTCCAGCTGGTCTCGCTCCCTTTGCATACGAGGCTTTTCAGACACCGCCGCCTCCGCCTCTGCTGTTAACTCTGAAACACGCTTCTGCACGAAGTAAGGGTGCGCAAAGAAGTCCGTGATACCACAAGGCGTGCATTCTCATCTCGCAGGAGCTCAGCTTCCTGTGTCAGCACCCGTTGCGAACCTTCAAGCTCTGCCAATCTCTCCATCGCCGCTGTAAGTTTTTCTGTTGCGTCTGCACTGTCATAACATTCGAAAGCACGCGACCTTTTGCTCGACCTTCGAGCGACCGCACGTCCGCCTCGAGATTTGCTTTCTGGCGAAAGAGCTCTGCCTTGATGAGCTGCAGTTGCTGCTCAGAAGCTTCTTTCTCTTTTGCTCTAGGACTTCAGACGAGCTTTGTCTTTCTAACAGCAACAAATGCTCGCGGCTCTCAGCCTCAAGCGCACTAACTCGATGGCGCATCGAGTCGAGCTCGTCTGTCTTGCGGGCGGTAGCACTGGTGGCTGCATCCAATTTGGATTTTAAGTCGGATCCTTCCGATCGCAAGTCACTGATGATTCGCTCCATTTTCCCGAGCGTGTCGATCAACTCTGAAACCATGAATACGTAAGAGAGCTCCAAGGGAAACCGTTGGCACGAATATCGCCATCCCTGCGCGCTGCGTCTAGCTCCATTTGGTGCTTCAGCGAAAGAGTCTTCACACTCTCTTGAAGTTGTGCTTGCAGCTGCCGCTGGATCGCCCTGCGACCTTAACTCCATCTCAAAATGAGAGGACCTATTCTGGAAATTGTCTCTTTCTCGCGCCTCTTGCGACTCGCCAAGTTGGCGCTGAAGAGTCTCACGGTCGCCCTCAAGACTGCGAATTCGATCTTGGAGAGACCGAAGTGCAGAAATGACAGCTACGGAATAAAACGATGTCGATCATGACACACCTCTGCTACTTGTTGGCGTTCCATCGCCTTTTGTGGCGAGATAAGCATCAGCCAGCACACTGGCAGACACGTCGTCGGATCTTTTGTCATCGATTCGTCCCGTTCGGACTGGGGACGGATGGGAGGGATTGAGCATTGTTTCTGAAAAAGGTCTAAGAGTGGGAGATCCATCCGAACGCAGCAGAGACGATGAATCCCTCGACAAATATCTGAAATGAAGTGAGAAAGCGTGCAGAAATGGCACACTTCTCTAAGGACGCTGTAAGAGTCCGAGCAGAGGATGGCCGAGCAGGAAGATGGACTGAATGGAGCACGGACGATTCCTGATAGAGTAAGCCTTGCAGATTACGATCTAGGATCACCCTTGTGTCCATGACCGGTACTTCAAACAGTTTGACAACCCTGGACCTGTGAACAGTGAACGCTGCATGGGGCCCGAGCTTGGACCAGCACTGTCAGTGCCTCCCGATTTCCTCGTTGCCAGGCATAGGCGTCCAGTTGAGGCCGCCTTGCTTTATGATGTTGGGACGGCCGCTGCTACGCTTGATCTCGCGTCAAGGATGTATTCTGAACTGATTCACGACGCAATCGTACGACCGGCGCCACTGGAGAAACTGACGTCCTAGTTAACATCAAGAGCAGCGGATGCCATGCAATTGGAACAGAGTCCTCAAAGGCATCCATACTTACTGGTTGCTCTCAGTCGCTTGGAGGGAATTAAGAAGCAGCTGTTGCAGAGCGTGGGCGAAGCAAACAACGCAATCGACAAGCTCCGCGGCTATGCTGCGGAGTTGTCTCGATTGGCTGATGTAAATTATGACCTTTTCCTTGAGCTTCGCTCTGAAAATGCCCGCATAGCGGACGACAAGATGACCCTGTAGACGTCTCAAACGATTTCTTACGTCGGGCAGAGCTGCCATTGAGCGTGAAATGGTTCGAAGAATCAACTGCGTCCTTGAAGGAAAGGTTTTGAGTCCGTTTCCACCTCTCGTCGAATTTGTCACGGCGCTCGAGGGCGCCAGCTCCTCCAGTAATCTTATTTTGATTTTTTCATTTCGCTCAAGCATCTCCGTAGCTCACCCTTTCTTGTAGACACGTCACTAGGAAGCGACAATTCTGCGAAAGCAAGTCCCTATCATGCCGACGTCCTGTCGTCAGTCTCTGTCAATTTGTCCCAACACTGCGAAGTCTCTCCCCTTCAATTCACCCCAACCCCAACCCCGCCCCCCGTCGAAGGTTTCAGCATCGAGCTCAATGAGAGTCTTTCGCAAGAACATACGTAGCTTGTCATTGTGTGTGGGATTTTACTTTACGCGAACGCTCCCTCCCCCTTTGTCGCCCCAGCGCCCCATGGCACGTCTGGCGGAGAGAAAGGTGGTGCGGATGGTGGAGGCAAGATTATCCTCTGGCTAGCGGCGACGGAACCGAATGCTGAGAGAGGTGCTGGCCTGGGTTGTTGCATTTGTGGAGCGGATGGATTGGGATCGGGTGGATATCCTTGAGTAGGAAGATTGGGAAAGTTGCCGAAAGGTTGTGCGTAAGCCACTGGCGGTGGGTATGACGTCTGTGCTTGCATTTCGGCCATCATCACCTCAGGAGGGACGGTTGTGACAGGTGGGTGGCTTCTTTTCGAAAGTTTTCGGAATGAAAAGAGGAGACCTAGAGCGCCTCGGTTCCACTTTCCGTTTTTATGAAGGTGGCGGAAGCGACGAAGGAAGAAAGCACTTACGACGAGGACGATGACTAAAGGAATAGAAACACCGACGGCGACGGCGGATGAAGCGGCTTGTTGTTGGGCTGCTTGTAGAAATTCCAAAGGCCCGGCAGCAGACACGGAATCGTCCGATGTGTTTGAAAGCGTGATCGGAACTGAGCCATCGGCTGCTACGATGCTGAAGCCTGCAGCAACAATGGCTGGATCGGACAAGAGGCGCACTGCAAACACCGCCCCTGATGCAGACGGAGTGAATGTCAGAGATCCCGTTCCCGTTAGGGATTGAAGGCTACATGCAGAGCTTGGAAGGGGGCATGTGTTGTTGTAAGCGACGTAGAGGTAGTCGTAGAAGCGCTGCAAGTCGTACGTAATGAAAAGAGTTGTTTTTGCAAGAGGCTGACTTGGCGACAAAGTCCACACGCAGTCGACGTTGTTAGCGTACACACCCGTCGCTGGAATGCGCGTTGAAGTGAACGGAGTTGTGAGGGGGAGGGTGTACGGGCAGACGGAAGCGACTAGATTTAGAATGGTCAGCGAGCTAGTCGTTGCGCCTGAGACGACAAAGCGAATCATGACAACAGCTCCAACTTCCTGGTTGGTTGCGCGGAACTCGACGACGTTGCCGATGAACCGTTGAGTGGCACAGGAACCCCCCGGCATATTAGGACACGCAAGAGCGCTGCCGACGTACGCCACGTCGCCTGGGCGAAACGTGTTTGAGGTCAGTGTGAACTTGGGTCGAGCACCAGGCGCCGGGGCGATGTAAATCATGCAGTCAGCTGGTCCAAGAAACCCCACTGTCGTCGTGAATCCAAAGCCTGGCCGGGGTGGTGTGGGGCAGCGAGTCTTGAGGATGTTGGTGAGCTGAAACCCAGTGCCGGTCACAGCAGAGTCTGTGATGAAGGAGACAAGGAGGGCATCGCCTGCAGCGTCGGCGGCGTAGACTGTCGAGCCGACCCCAGAAAGCTGTACTGCAAAGCATGACGGAGAGGGTGGATTGCAAGAAGATTCGGGCGCGATGTAAATAAAATCACGAGAGGCCTCCGTGTTGTACGAAATGGAGATTGAAATTTGAAATCCGGCAATGGGTGGAATCCGGAACACACAGTCCACGTTGTTCGCGTAGGGACCGGGTGTGGGAGGGACTCTAAACGATGATCCAGTGACAGTGGTTGTGTAGGGGCACACGGACCAAGCGCATCGGAGAAATAGAAGAAGCAGGAGGCGACTCTGCTGACCCGGGGACATAACCTATCCGAAATGATAACTAACAAATCCACAACCATTTGTTAGCGGGGGTCGTGGCGTTTAAGCCCTCCACAAGAACTCCTCAGATGAGATGAACACCCCTTGACCTTGCTTCGAGGATTTACGTCTAAAGTTGCCGGCAAGGGGGGGTGTTGGGCACGGGGTCAGCGAGCAACAGGAAGAGCTCTTAACATTAAGGTTCAGGTGCTCCCGACGATGAGGGTCTCATTTTTCGTTTTGGCGCAAAAAGAAGGTGTTCTCGACTGACGTAGCTCCTGCAGCTTCATGTCCAATTCCTCCGTCTTTTTGCAGCTGCTGCGCCAATCCGGTGTCGGAAGTGTCTCTCCAATCTGCATTACTTTTGCGCTACGATTAATCACAGGTTCGAGGATATTTTTCTTTCCTCCACGTACAACTTCTATGCTCGCCCTGCATCAACGACGTCAAAGCAATCAACCCCAAGGAATTAGTTCTTCTTACCTGCATTCGTCCATGATCACAATCATCCTGATCTACATCCGCTTCAGGTTCAACAACGAGCTCGAGTGTTTGCTCTTTGGCCAGAGATCTCAGAATCAAGTGCACCGAGTCTGCAATGTATTTCTATCTTATCGGCTGCTCATTTGCGGCTGTATTGAAAACAAAAGGTTGCGCATGGTATGGCACCTGGCTCGGAAATAGACTGAAGCAGGGTATGGGATTGCGAAAGGAGCGGACTGCGGTACCATGGCCAGCCGATGATCTAAGTGGAACGGCTTGAGGCCCATATGAGTTAATAAGAGTTACATCCAACTGCGCGTAGCGTGTCTCTGCTCCCAGCCCCTGTAGCCCAGTAGCCCCCGGCCACACCCGTGGCCTCTCGTATGACAGTAGCACAGTAGCGTGTCGCTGCTCCCAGCAGCAGAATTTCCCAAAAGTTTTCCAATTGTTCGTTAAGTTCAATGAGGTCGAGGAAGGATGAAACGTTCTTAAGGCAAACTATCTCCATCGCCCGAGAACAGGTCCGCATCTAGTTTCTGATTCAATCGACAGGCTGAGCAATTCCGAGCTCATGGAAAATTTGAAAAAGTTGTTGAGAAACGAAAGGAAATCCTTGAAGCGACTTCTTCTCTTTACGGAGGAAGCACTCCAGAGATAGTGCCCGCAGAGTATGAGCTGGGACTTTCTTTGTACGATGCCTCCCAATTCTCTCGGTGTTCCGAAGTGTTGAAGGATGCATTGCAGCGCTTCAATGAGCTTCGGCTTGAGAAGCCCGAGCTGTTGGCCAGCATCTGGTTAACGCTAGGAAATGCATCCCTGGCTGAAGTGATGCATGGCTCACGCTTGAAACTGATCACCAAGGACCGCAAAGCTGATGCCCTGAACGCCTACGATGTTTGCGCGAGAACCCTCAAGGGGGCCTTTGGGAAACACTACCCTGGCCTCGTCGCCGTGTTTGTTAACTCTGGCAATATTCTTTTTTCGCTCGGCGACATTGACAACGCTTTAAGGTTTTTTCAACGTGCTCGTGCCATCGCAGAGAGTGCGCCCCTTTTTCTCCCCCCTCCCCCGCTCTCTTTTCGACTGCGCTCAGACGTGAAGGTCTCTTTGGTAACGACAAGCTTCAAACCAGCGCCGTTTTACAAAGCATTGCCACTTGGTGCACACCTTCTTTTTTTTTTTTCTGACCCCTCCCTTGCAGCTACGACGCAAAGGGCAACGTGGCCGAAGCTATTCTTTTCTACGAGAAAGCGCTCGCCCTGCGCGCACGAAGCGAAGCGAGCAAAGAGCTAAATGAGGAGTTGGTGACCGCTGGGATTCAAAACAGCCTTGCAAACCTGCAAGCTTACAAAAAGAACTTCAAGGTTTGCCCCCAACCCCCTGAAGCCCGTTGGGATGACACAGGGTAGGAGGCGGCGTCGCTGCTGAGCAAAGCTGCGTCGACAAGGGGCAAATTATTGGGGGCTGGGGCAGACGCAACAATTTCAACCCATTTTGAGCTTGGCTTGGTTCTACTCTGCATGGTGCAGCCAGGGGGGGGCTAAGGTTAGATGGCTGATGGACCAGGGGTCTGTCGGAGAGGGTCGACGAGTGCTGGCTGAGGCCCTCAAGAGTAACCCTTCGCACAAGCTGGCTGCAGAAGCGCGCGGAGCTCTTGCGATACTGCGCGTCTCGGTTTGAATTGGATTTGATGGATGGTTCTTCGACTAATTATAGATACGTTACACGTTTTAAGTAAATAAGGAATGTTTAGCTCATAGCGCCCCTCAGGCGCAACTCTTCCCTCAGCAACGCATCGCCAGACGGAATTAAGTCAACAACCCGGCGGCCGCACTTTAGGGCGGGGGGGTCAGAGCATCTGCTCCAGTACGTACTCTGTCAACTTCGTTGATGTCGGAGCCATATGAGAGGAGCGCATCAATAACATCCAGGTGACCGTAGAGCGCGGCAACATGAAATGGAGTTTGCCCGTCCTAAAAAACTAAAAATAAAAGGTCTTGAGACCCCAAACTTGATTCCGCGCGGTCAGGTCCGAGCCAGCTTCCAGTAGAGCTTGAGCCATGGCGAGATCCCCGCGCTTAGCGGCGACATGAAGGGGGCGCTGCGATATCTGAGTATTTAAAGGACTCTAGTTTAAGTTCAACTTTTGACGGTGAGTCGCTGGGATCTGCCCCTCCGATCACTAGCGCAGTAACAACGCGTGAGTGTCCTGCTAGAGCAGCTGCCAGCAATGGCGTGATTCCAGCCTGCACAGTGAACGCAGGAAAACGACGAGAGGGCACTTTGTTTGTTAGATCGGTGCGAGCGCCACCGTCAATGAGCACCGCGCAGGAAGTGGCAGAGCCAAACAGAGCTGCCAAATGAAGAGGAGTTGAACCACTCTGACATAAGTGGGAAACAGCAAAAAATCAACAGAGTCTGGGGTGTTGGGGTCCGATCCTTCAGCGAGCAAAGCAGTGACTGCCTCTGCGTGACCGTTTTGGGCAGCCAGATGGATTGCACATTGTCCATTTAAAACAACGTGGACAAGGCTCTGTTGACACTTCAGTGCGGCACTGATGATGGAGACATCGCCAGAAGAACATGCGTTGAGGAAGTTCGATATCTCCTTCACCTCCTGACATCGGTTATTCAATATGAGATAGCTGCGCGAGGAACGCTAGAATCTACCATCTACCTGCGTACCTCAGCAAGCGCTGTATCGGAGGAGTCACCCGTGGCGAGTGTGTCAAACTTGTTGCCCATTTAAAAACGAGAAAACACGAAAATTGATGAGCAGAGTGTTGGCCCCAGTGGAGGTGTGGCTTTAAAAGTGAAGCAAGTCTGAAGGTAAGCTTCGAAGTCCTAGCGTACCGAGAGGGGTTTCACAAGTTTATTCAACACTTAAATCAGAAATGAGATCTTACATTCTGTTCGGTGCAACAATAACACCGGGGGCCGTAGCAATAACAGTTGTAGTTTGGGTCCATGGGACTTTCCTCAGCTGCTGGGCTTCCTGAATCAAGGCGCAACAGGTGCAGAAAAACACAACACAAAAGTCCGAGCAACAATCACCCTGGGCAAATGAGGATAAATGTAAATCATGATACGGGAATGTTGTATCGAGCTCGAATGCTTGAGCGGTTCGAGGTGAGAACGCAGCAGAGAATAGGGGGCAGCACAGTGGCGATAATGAAGAGCAAACTGCTGCAACAACAAGACTCGCCCATTCGCTCCTTGTTAAATCCGTATTGAATACAGGGGCAGAAGTAAGTCACAACGCCTGCTTTTGTCAGACTCGAACATTTCGAGGGTACATGTGCCACAATCCTCACAGCAGTCACAGAGTCCATTGGTCCAGTTAGCAGACGCAACATTGGAAACGATAATCGTTTGTGGTCCAGGTGCAGCAACGTAGCCAGTCTGCTGTACGTAGACAGGCGCTTGCTGCACTGCATACCCAGCCGGCTGAACGGGGTAGGACGGTTGCGCAGCGTATGGCTGAGCAACTGCATAATTCTGCTGAGGAGGATACGGCTGAGCATATTGCGGGTAGGCTTCGGCAGGGTAGGCAGCGGCCACTTGCTGAGGAGGATATTGGGTACTTGGACTATTAGCGCAGAAACAAAGAAACGAATTGAATCAACTCAACAAAGGAAGTCGAGCAAAACACATCCAGATATGGGGCAAACATCAAACTCACTGCGGATCCATGCCTCTGTCTTTTCCAACTAAATATGACTGCCACAATTTTCAAATGAAAAGCCAACTATCTGTTAAACAAAAATCTTTAGCGGTTCCTCATGTGTTCAAAACTTGGTTTACAAAAACCTACAAGTACAGGGAAGCAGCAAACACGATATCCCTTCGAATCATTTTGATACCACGATTGACCTTTTCTTCGAGTTCAAGTGACCCAAGGACTCTTGCGGCAGATGCAACTTGCTGCAGAAGTTCGTCCAGCCTCCGCATGCATCGGATAATGGATCCCTCGAAGATTCGATCATTTATCTTGCAAATATCCGCAAATTTACCTCCCTGCGTTGTTATGTGCACCTGATGATGTCTTGTCTTACTCGGCTCCATGCCAGCATTATCTCCATCAAGTCAACTTTGAATTTTTTCACGTAATCTTCCACATCAACTTCCATTTTTGCTTCCTCGGAGGTGAAATTATAAAACGTAAACAGACCTGCGACACTGTAGCAATTCTTCTCGCTGTGTCCTGCAACAATTTGTACGAGGGCTGCAACTCGTCCCTGATTCTTAGAATCTCTTCTCCGTGCTACAAAACTCAGATATCGAACAAAAGAGCAAGCCTTCTCATCGAAGACAAGACAGCTGAGCAAACAAACTATGTGCTCAGGAGCCAGCTCATTGAATGCGCCGTTGAACAACATCTCCGCCACCATCAGTTCGTCCGCAGCATCAATCTCGCAAGCGACGCGCCCCTTCACTTGCACGACGTTGTCGTCATCAACATATCCAAGCCGCCGCAACACCCGCTTCCTCAACTTCAGCTCCGACTTGAAAGATGTCGTTGAAGCCGCCTTCAGCGACTTCTGCAAGGCTTTCAACTCAACCTTCAGGCGCATTTTCTCAGCAAATTTTTCAAAAGCTTCCGCGGCGTCAGGCCGGGAAGAGGTTAGCGCCCGCAGCTTGCTTTCAGACGATTCGAATGCCTTCAAATATCTCAGGCGAATAGAGGACCAACCAACCTTCTGAAGTTTAACAAACGTCTCGTCTTTTATCTCCAAGTCCTCCACTGGGTCAAGCAGCGGCACCGTTGGGAACTTTTTCAAAACCTCCCGGACGAATTTTGAGACGGACGTGCGGCCCTCAGCAGGGCGAAGGTCTGCAGGGACGTAGACTCGAACAGAGGAGGCGCGGATGACAGCACTGAGGGGGAGGGTGTGGACAATCATCTCATGCGCGCCGGTAATGGGGGCGGGAGCGCGCGTCGCGTCCTTGTCGTTGTCTTTTAGTGCCGCAGAGACACACACATCGAGGGTGTAGTCTGACGTCTTCGCGTCCGTCACACCCTCCCTCGTAAGACACGTTGGCAGAGATTTCAAACTTTGCCATCGCGGCGTCGGAAATTCACAAGCACTCCCCACCCCCAATCAAGCGCACCATCGCGGACCTAACGGGAGGGTGAGAAGGGTTACGCAACGGGCGGAGAGCGCCTACATGAAGGAGGCGGCCAGGGTTCAAGTACGGTAAAATGTACATTGGAGCACTGATGAAAGTCTGCATCTCGCGCTGCCAAAGTTAGCAAGGGAAACTGGACACAAACGTCAATCTTTTCTATTTTCGCCCTCAAAGTATAAATTTCTGAGATTTTGTCCTCGTCGGGGATGGTGATGGACGCTGCTCGCGCTTCAACGTCTTTGATTTTCTTTTGAATTTGTGGAACCTCCCGAATCGCCTGGAACTGATAGAAAGAGTTTTGAATTCTAGGAGGGGTGGTTGGCTTTGGGGTTATGGGGAGCCTACAGGTACTCAGGGTCGATGCCTTCGAAACGAAGCATGTTCAAAATGGAGTTGTACGTGAGGTGGAACGTCGACACGAGCGCATCAGAGTGGCCCTGGACGGGGGGGGGGGGTTAGAGCTGGCTGGCAGCAGCGCGGAACCTTGACCATGGACTTAACGACGCTGGGCTCCATTTTCTCATCCACCATCATGATGACAATGCCGCGGTCATCAAGCCCTCGACGACCTGCACGGCCACTCATCTGAATGTACTCCCCACCAGAGACCTGTGTGATGTCAATCCAAGCGGCCCTTCACAATACAAATCGGAACGCCTCTCCGTCCCACTTTCGGATCGCTGTGAAAACGACAGTCTTTGCGGGCATGTTCAATCCCATGGAAAACGTTTCGGTTGCGCAGAGGCACTACGTGGGGGGGAGGGGTAAGGAACAGGATGACTTGGGGGTCGCACCTTGATGAGGCCTTCCTGAAACAAGATTTCAATCACCTCCTTGAGGATTGGGAGGAGGCCGGAGTGATGGATTCCAATACCTTTCTTCAGAAGAGGCATCATGTGTTCCTGGTGAGTCATCGCACAGCCTGAGAGGGGGGGTGAGGAACAATCTGTCGGATGCGTTTGTCGTCTTCGGAGAGGCACTCGAGGGCGGACGAGAAAATCTTTTCGACATTGGCTTTTTCATCGTCCGTTGTGAGGTCCATTTTCGACATTTGAAGCGCCAAGCCCTCACATTCACGTTTGCTACGAGGGGGGGGGGTAAAAAATGTTGAAACAGAAGCGGAGACACCTGAAACAAAACACGATAACGGGGTCGTAGTTGCGCTGCATCACTGTCATCACAATCTTGTAAATGTCTCCGCCACCGCCACCCCCACGGCGCCGCTTGTTTCCACCTTTGGCTGACACGTTCAGGGGGGTGGGGGGGAAATGGGAGACCTGACGTCGCCCCAGTGGGGTTGCTGTCGAGGGCTGCGACAGCCTTGTGAAAACTGTCCTCCTTCGGAAGTCACACGGCGGCCGGGGAAGGGGGGGGTACTCTGAAGTTGCCTTTTTCGTCCACGACCAGAAAAAGACCCTCGCCTCCCGCAGGGAAAATGTAGTGCTGGAGAGGGACGGGGCGATACTCGGTGAAAACAAGGTGACAAGGCTGGCGAATCAATGGGAAGATAAGAGAAGGGGGGGGGGACCTGTTTGTGGACTTTTGCGACCCAAGAAGCAAACTCAAACGCGTTTGGGATTGTCGCGGAAAGAAATACGAACTTGATGGCGTCACTCAGAAGAGTAATGGTCTCTTCCCAAACGACCCCACGTTCTGCAGTGTCACGCCCATCAAAAAAACGACAGAAGGAGCAGCACTGCCATCATCGCAATCGTACCTCTATCTCTCATGTAATGCACCTCGTCGAAAATAACCCAGCCCACCTCACGCAGGATTTCACTGCCGCGATAGAGCATCGAGCGCAAGATTTCCGTTGTCATGATCAGGCAGCTGGCGCTGCCGTTGATTGTCACGTCGCCCGTCATGAGGCCGACGTCTTTGAACTCTTCACTGAGCTCCCGGAACTTTTGATTGCTGAGGGCCTGGTTGCATGAGATGAAGAGCTTGGGAGAAATTAAAATGGGGGGGGGAGAACCTTAATGGGGGTGGTGTAAAGAACGCGTTGCTTCTCCCGAAAACTCATTGCAATTGCATATTCAGCGACTGCAGTTTTTCCGGCAGATGTGTGGGCCGCAACTAACACAGACTCTCCTTTCTCAATGCAATACACGGCCTGCTTCTGAAATGGATCCAGATTAAACGGATAAACCTTTGCAGGCTTTTCGGGCATTGTGAACGGTCTGTCCTTGTACTCCGTCCAATCAGGGGGAAGCGCAATCTGATGTGAGCAAGCTCGGGCATCTTCTTCTGTTGCTACATGTCCAGCTTGTGAAGATTTGGACGCCTCGACCCTATTTTTTTTCAGGAACTCGCAACAAATTTCAATACTGCAGCGAAGGCCTTGCAGAGGTTGCATTTTTCTGAGTAGCGCTCTGCTGCGTAGTATCACTCCCCTCCATGCGAGGTTTCTTATTAATTTGAGCAGATCCTTCGCCAAAGGCATCGAAGCCGTCCTCCTCGACACCAAAAAGAGCCATCTGATAACAGATTAATTTTTAGAGCTTCCTGCAATGTTCATGTTAAACAAGACGAATGTACATCAAACCTAATGGAGGCTCCTATTCGTCTCTAAAGTTTACAAGAGTTTCGATTCGAATCCAAGGAACTGCAACACACCTTAACAAATCTTCAACTTTATGTTCTGTCGCTTGACGCAGAGGCCAAATTTGCTTATCCGACCTCTCCTTCAAAGAATGCTATCGCTGAACTTCAAACTCTCAAAAGAGGAAATCGTTACATCTTCTGATCAGGTTGGATTCATACTTTGATAACATGGACTGTGTAGGTGGTCTCGATGTTGAACGACGCTGCTAGTCATGTTGTCTCGATCCCAGCAGGCTCTCGAACGTTTGGAAATACCGTTCTCCCACTTGCAGAAGTCTCTTTTTCCTCTCTACCTTGACATATTCAGGCATATCGCAAAACCGGAATATTGGCATCTTGTTGCGATTTTCCGATGCATGTTTCCGTCCACAAAGTGGTCCAAAGACTTATCTTCATTCAATCGACTAGGAACTTCGCGACGCCTCTGGGGAAGCTGACGAGAAGCTCCGCAAGTTTGATGTGGAGTTTGGAATGCGTGAAGATGTCTACAACGCCCTCGTCGACTACGCGAATGCGTCCATGGCCGCCGACAGCGTGAGTTTGGACACCGTTAATGGTGACATTTTAGCTTGACGCTGAATCCAAACGCTTCGTGGATCGATTGATCCTCGACTTTAAACGAAACGGCCTTGCGCTGCCGGTCGAAAAGAGGGACCAAGTTGCGGCGCTGAAGAAGCGCCTCTCTGAGCTTGAGGTCCAATTTCAAAAAAATATCAACGAGGACAAGACTGCGTTGAATTTCTCAAAGGAGGACCTCCTTGGGATGCCAGTCGACTTCCTGGAGAGTCTTTCCCGATCCGAAGACGGAAAATACATCGTCACCCTGAAAGTACGCCCCCTCCCCCCTTGAGTGGTCCGACTGACTACCCCTCAGTACCCGGAGGTGTTTCCCGTGTTGAAGCTCTGCAAGCGAGAGGCCACCCGCCGCGCGTTGGAGGTTGCAAAGAGCAGCCAAGCGCTGGCCGCTAACACCCCGCTGCTTGAAGAGGCGCTGGCGCTGCGACATCAGGTTGCTACGCTGATGGGCTACGCAACACACGCGGATTACGTCCTGGAAGTGCGGATGGCGAAGACATCTGCGAAGGTGCTCGAGTTTGAGGGCGGCCTCAAGGCGCTGTTGGCTGAGCCGGCGAAGAAGGAGCTGGAGAAGCTTTTGGAGCTGAAGGCTGCCATTTGCGTTGAGGTTGGAGATGAGTTTGACAACAAGGTCAATGCGTGGGATTGGCTCTTCCTTGACAATTTGCTTAAGGTTGGAAAAGGGAGCGGGAGCGGGAGGGGTTGATTTGGATAGGAGAGGGAGTATCAAGTTGATGACGAGGAGATCAAGAAATACTTTCCCCTTAACGTCGTGAAGGCAGGTCTCTTTGATATCTATCAGACTGTTCTGGGCCTCAAATTTGTTCAGGTTTTTGAGAGGACTTTTCGTTTTTGATGATGAAAGGTGGATGGGTCCGACGCTTGGCACTCTGACGTGACCAAATACGCTGTTCATGATGCTAGCAATGACGAGCTGCTGGGTTATTTTTATCTCGACCTCCACCCGCGCGAAGGAAAATACAATCACGCCGCAGTATTTGGCCTTCAAGGTGGCTGCGATATCGCACCCCCTCCGTCGGCTCCAAGCGCCGAGCGCCAGCCCGCTGTGGCTGCGATGGTGGCGAATTTCACCTCCCCAAGCGGCGACAAACCTGCGCTGTTGAAGCATTCTGAAGTTGTGACCTTTTTTCACGAGTTCGGCCACGTCATGCACCAGATCTGCACTCGCGTAGGATCGGTTCATGTCCTCTCGTGACTTGCCGCAGGCTCGTTACTCAATGTTCTCTGGTACGCGAACGGAGAGAGACTTCGTTGAGGCGCCGTCTCAAATGTTGGAGAACTGGTGCTGGGACGAAGCGGCGCTGAGGGCCATGTCGGGGCACTTTCAGGACCCCTCGAAGCGCCTACCTGATGATCTCCTCAAGAAAATGATTGCTGCCAAGAACGTCAACAGCGGTTTGCGCGACAGAAACTCTTCCATGACGTGGCAGGTCTGTTCAATTTGAGGCAGCTGTTCTTCGGTCTCTTTGACATGAAGGTGCATTCCAGCGCCAACGTGGGGCCAACTGGGCCGCTTTGGAACTCCATGCGCGCTGAAGTCTCGCTCATTCCCGGCACGGACGGCACAAATGGCGCAGCGTCGTTTGGCCACATTATGGGTGCGAGTGGGCTCGTTGGGAGCTAATCCAAATTAGGGGGATATGACGCGGGCTACTACGGATATTTGTGGTCTGAAGTGTTCAGCGCGGACATGTTCGACGTGTTTGAAAAGGGGGGGGTCATGAATTCCGAAATTGGAAAACGATACCGAACTTGCATTTTGGAACCAGGGGGGTCGAAAGATGGGGAGGAGATGATTCGCAACTTCTTGCAGCGAGAGCCGGACCAGAAGAACTTCCTCAAGAGCATTGGGTTGGAGGTCTAAAAAGTGTGGAGGGAGAAGGGGTTGCAGTATACAATAACTACAGGCACATGACCACACTTTCATAATACACGCGCGCGTTGAAAAACACGCGTCGAAATAAATCCTCACAATGAACATTTTTCCGACTCGGGGGGGCTCCGCGCGTACACCCGCCGTAGAATGATTCCATTGGAGCTGTGCTGGCCTTCAAATAAATCTTCCACTTCATCCACTACGTCCTCCTGCTCGAGAATTTTCTTCAAAGAGTCCAAGACAGAGCCGCTTCCAAGTGCTTTGGAGGGATTCTCGGAGCTGCTCTTCGCCTTTGGCGTCAGGGTGACATCGCATCCCTTACAGAATTCGAAGAGGCACATTCGAGCATGCGCTTCGCCCTCGGAGAAATGAGTTTGTCTGCCTCTCGGGTTCTCTGAGGCTTTGTCTTGAATATTGCATGAGGCACGATCACTCCTCTGCGTTTGCCATCGTCGCCTTTCGCGCAGCGCGGCGCAAACAAAAGGGAGACAATACGGCTTTGCTGGAAGTCGAAGGAATCACCTCGTGTCTTGACAGGTGACGACGATTGGTCCGCATCCTCGGCAAGAAACAATTGCATCACGAAGAGGGAACTTTCCCGCCAATAAAAATTTGGCGGGAATAGCAACTCGATTGTGGGGGGGGGAACAGCTTTCAACTCGTTGAACTACGGCCCACATCTTGAAGGGAAGATTACTTTACGTTTAAAATAGCAAGAAACTTGAAAGAGACGTACACCTGAGGTGTTTCCGCACGGCACCCATTTTACAACTTTGTTCGATACCTCCTTGCTAAGGCTAGGACGACTTCGGGATGCTCTCGTACTGCTTCCTCGTCATGGTTTTTAAGGTCAGCGCGTGAATTTCCTTCATAATTTGCCCCAAAAGTGTGTGCACAGTCCTGTGGCAGTCCAGCCGCCCTACTAGCTTAGACCACAAAGAAAAAGATAGATCGCAAAAAAAAAAAAAAAAAAAAAAAACCCATGTCCCGACCGCTCACCTTGTCCTTCGAATGCGTCGGAGACAACCGTGATCTGGATTTTTTGACCACATCCGCTGCTGAGATCCTCATAGTTCTGCAAATGTCAGTGACAGCACTCCACGCGTTACAAAATGGATAGGGGAAAGAGGCTTCAAGGCCTCCGCAACTCGTGCTTCCATGTCCCAATGTCTTATCTGTTATTTTTTGTTTAGCGACCCTTCTGAATGAATGCCCCTGTCCCGTGGCCTCTCGTATGAGTGTAGCTCAGTAGCACAGTAGCGACCCTTCTGAAAGAAATACCGGTTTGACGTACAAATTACAAGAAGTTATCAGCATCACTCAATGTCGCCAGCTTCAGATTCCAGAGGAGCTTGTTGGGTATCACCAGCCTCTCTAGCAACACGCTCAGGTGCGTTTCTGTTCTCCACGTCGTCGTGTGATGAAGAATCGTCAGGTTCAAGTGCAGAGGATAAGACTGGCGCAGACTTGTCCTCTTCGTCCCCATCTGGCTGATCGACATGACTTGGAGCATTTTCCAGTCGCAGCTCTGTTACATCGTCAGTGAGACTGTCATTTGCATCTAAGAGTGGTGCAGCAGGTACATCGAGATGATGAGAATGTTTGCCAATCGAATCAGCTTCTTCCTCGCACTTGCTTGTATCTGCGCCGTGATCGCCAGTGTTGGCGGCGTTCCCACTGTTCAAGTCTCCATCTGAGCCACTGCCTCCAGGTTCAGACGAAGCGTGGCCTCCACTCAGATCGCTCCCCCCAGCAACCAAGTGGTCGATCTCTTCGGGACCTGCTCCGCTCTCCCCTTGTCCAGCCTCTTCACCCCCGTCACCTCCTTCGGCTCCTAAAGCCGACTCCGTCCTCGTGTCACCATCTGTCACAACATCCCCGCCACCGTTGTCTGTGTCTGCGCCATGATCGCCAGTGTTGGCGGCGTTCCCACTGTTCAAGTCTCCATCTGAGCCACTGCCTCCAGGTTCAGACGAAGCGTGGCCTCCACTCAGATCGCTCCCCCCAGCAACCAAGCGGTCGATCTCTTCGGGACCTGCCCCGCTCTCCCCTTGTCCAGCCTCTTCACCCACGTCTACTCCCTCGGCTCCTGAAGCCGACTCCGTCCTCTTGTCGTTGTCGCCATCATTTTGATCGCCTCCAGTGGCAAACAAAGATGTAGGAGCATCCTGTGTAAAATCCACCTTGCTGGCTGCTGGATTAAAGTCAATCACACCTGATTCATTCGGAACGACCGCTGGCTGCTTCTCTTCTAACACAGTGCCATCTGCAGCAATAACAGCGTCCCCACATCCTCCAGCATCCGCAGCCTCTCGCTCACTTGATTCAGAGACATCAGCAACTGTAGCGCCTCCTGCTTCCGGGACTCCCTCTTTCTCAGAGGCAGAGTCAGTTTCACCTCGATCCTCCTCCTCTGCAACCTGCGCATTATCTCGGGCCAAATTAATTCCGCGAGCAGTATCAAGGCTCGTCCGTACAATGTCAGCTCCGGAGTGATGTTCAGTAATGAGAGCCCCTTCTTCTCTTGAAGCGACTTCATCGTCCAACAACTCATCGCTTGCATCAGAAACCACATCAAAGTGCTTCTCTGCAGCGTCAATCCCATCCCTGTTGTCATCACCACCAAGAATTACAACTTCTCTTGACACAGCCCCGATGCCGTCAGCTGGTCCAACATCATCGGTCTGCGGTTCACACCCGTTTGCAGCATGACCCCCAGCCTCCTGCTCAACCACGTCCTCTCCAATCGCCACACCAACAGACTCTGCTCGCGCCAAGGGAGTGCTGCTGCTCGCGCCTGTCAAAAAATTCGCTGCCCCGTCATTCGTCGCGCCACAGCCGTCGTCCGATGTCTCCTGTTTTTCTGCACGGCGTCCTTCGCCCCCGCTCCCCTTCTCAGCTTCTGTGACACCAAACTCAGCTCTCACGCCACTGATTCCATGCCCCCCGATATGGCCATTGGCACTCTTTTGCTGGCCCGCCGAAGTCAATTCTCCATCCGCCGAGTTCGCAGTGCCCCCTCC
This sequence comes from Verrucomicrobiaceae bacterium, assembly GCA_027487435.1. Classification (GTDB taxonomy): domain Bacteria; phylum Verrucomicrobiota; class Verrucomicrobiia; order Verrucomicrobiales; family Akkermansiaceae; genus UBA956. The sequence goes on from JAIYDP010000354.1 coordinate 27,694, forward strand.
ATTGGCTGCCCCCTGCGACTCGTCGATTGGAACCTCACGCTCGCCCTTTCGCACCTCGTCCTGAATTTCTGCGACGAATCCTCCACCCACCTCTTGCAAACTCCTGCTGCTGTTTCCCACCACCAGATTACCCTCCAACGCAGAGGCTTCAGTCTCGTTGCCCTCTAGTGCCCTCGAGGGGGGGGGTGCGGCGATAGCCTCCATGACTGGGACGACGTGATGGCGGGAGTTCTGACCGAGTGCTCCTCCCTCCAAAGCAGCAAGCCCTAAGCTAGCTGATTTCTCGCCCGCACCCTCGCCCTCACCGTCCGCCTCCCCCTCCTCCTTGACTGGCGCCAGCATGCCAACGCTGGCTGTTCGCGTGAGAGGAGCTACTGCCACCCATCCTTCCCAGCCAACTCGTGGAGCGTTTGAGTCATTCGCAGACGTCCCCTCGGTGGCTGAGGCAGGGAGAGGGCTCTTCGACGGGACGGGCTGCTCGTTCTGTCCCCCCCCCTGCGGCACATTCGCTTCGCTCTTTGACGGACCTGGGGCTGGGGAGTTCTTTGCGTCCATTGGGGAGTGAGAGGGCTTCGGAGGCGAGGGGTTCTCCTTCTTCACATGGACTTTCGGGACACTCCCAGTTTCCGCTTTTGACGGGGGGGGGGGGGTTGAGCGGGCAGTGCCAGTTTGATTCGCAACAGGCGAAGCTTTTAGAATCGGCGGCTTCGAAAAATTTACCCCCCCCGTCGGACTTGCTGGCGCCCCTTGCTTTGAGGAAACAGCCCTCGACACGGAAGATTTCGGAGGGCTCTCACTGCGAGGGGGGGGAGGCTTTTGGTTGCTTGCCTTAGCTTTTGGCTCTCCCGCCTTGCTTCCTTCCGTCGCTGGTTTGAAAGAGGAGCGCTTCGCCTCCTCGCTAGCGGGGGGGACGTGGGGGCCTTTTGCCAATGGAGAAGAAGCCTTGGCCTGGGGCTTCGCAAACCCAATCGGCCTGTCAAAGTGTGAGAGGGTCATCCAACAGGCGCGCTTTACTTTTTGTCGATGCCAGGCGCCCTTGCAGCGCTCTTCTTCTCCGGCGCAGCCTCAGCCAGCCCATCGTTCGCCGCCTCCTCTTCGCCCGCCGCTGGCTGCGCGAGGTCTTTCTCAAGGGCGTGCTTAAGCTCCTTAAACTCGTCTTCTAGCCGCTGCTGCACCTCCACGACTCGTTTCAGCTGCGCCTCCACGTCCTTGTCAAGTGGCAGGGAGGGTGCTGTCGCGCCGAGGTTCAGCTGCGCGCTAGAGAGGAGCACGCGGGTGATTGTCGCAAGCTCCTGATTCGCCGCAACAATCGCCGCCACGCGGTGGTCGTCAAACAGTCGCTCAGAGCCCCGCTCGCTCAACGCCGTCGAAATCTCCTTCAGCGCCAACAGGACGTCCCCGCCAGCGCCAGGGCTCCGCGCCAACAAAGTGTCCAATGCATTCACAGCGGCATCAGAAGGGCCGGTCCTTCGACTCGAGGAAGCGCCAGTGCTTTGCACCCCGCCCCCCTCTCCACGGCGCGTCTGGAGAGGAGACGCCGCTTTTGGAAGGCGAGACGACTCAGCGCCATGATTGCGCGTTGAGTGAGCGGTGTCTCTGTTCGTCGGCGAAGGTGTCGCCGAGCCGTTTGCAACTTTCGAATGGCCCCGCCGAGGGCTCGAAGATTTGAATCGAGCGGAGGCCGATTCAGGGGGGGGGTACTCTCGTTGACTGAACTTGTGTGACACCGGCGTCGTTAGCCCAGACCGCGACTTCGGCTGCGACGTGAGCACTGTAAGAGCAGAGGCAAACTGAAATTGGTGGGAGAGGAGAGGTCTCGGGGCTCGAAAGTCCAATTTGGCGCGCGGTGTGTGAGCCGCCATAGCTTCGCGAGGTCTGCGAGCCACCGGAGGAGTAGTTTCCACCAAAGCTGCTTTGCGGTCTAGAGGGCGACGACCGCCCTGAGCTTGGGCTGCCCCCTCCTTCTCTGGAGGGCTCCAGCGTGAAAGGGTCGAAACTCTTCAGCTCCAATTTCAACAACTTGGACCCAGCCGTCGGCAGCCCTTGCTGAATCCTCGACTTTGTATTCATCCAATAAAACATAAGGTGAGGGTCAGAAAATGAGTCATAGATTGGCAAGCGGTCCTTCTTGCTGCCGAAATCCCAGTCGGATCTCCCAACCGACATGCCAGCAGAGTTGCGAACAGACTTGACGTTGACTTGACGTTGACTTGACGTTGACATGTGAGGTGTCATCTAACTTTCTAAGGATTTCCCCGTTTACCCCAGTTATAACCTTTACTCATTCTGAAGTTACACTTGCTTGATGTGAGGCAGCGCTCCTTGGCCGTACTGCAAGTTCGCCGTCAGATTTCGGACAGACCGCTGCATTTCCAAAGACTTCCGCGCCACTTGCATGTTCCTGATCTTGATTGCACAGAATGCTGCGCTGATGGCGACGACGAATGTTCCAATGAAGATGAGCGCAGTGACGAAGTCGGGCATGACAAATCGCTCTGGAAGAATTGTGATCGCCCCTGCAATGGCTGACCATGTCAGGACACATCATATGTTGGCAAAGTACCAATCGGGATGGTCGTGGAGCCGATTGAGATGGAACCAGTTGCTCCGACAGCGGAGTTGAGGTTACCATTTGCAGCTGCTGTGACAAGGCTGGAGACGACGGACGCAACGGATGATGTCGGGTTGGTCGGGTTGGGAAGCAGGACGAAGTTGACCACGACGGAACCGGACGTCACGCTGCGAATGAAGATCTGATCTGGAGAGTCGCAGCCAATGGCATCCTTAAGTTTCGATTTGAAACTCGTTCTACGTCGTGAGAACGACGCGGCTTTGGTCAAACGCGTTGAACGTCTCAACGGTACCCGGCACGGTCATGATAATGGGCTCGGATGTTGCTAAATATTTCAGTGACGATTGCCTCTGTCATACCGGTTGTGAAGGCATAAACGACGTTCGACACTTCGACCCCCGTCATGATCTGAATGGAGACGTTGCCTTCTCCTAATCCACGACCGTCAAACGTAACATTGACAACATCAGAATGCGTCGTGACGTTGGCTGCTGCATTTGGAAACGCCCGAGCAGTTCCATTCTTGAAATTGAACGTGCTGAGGATTGCCGCAGGGAGAAGGCCCCCACCAAGTGACACACCTTTCAGGGCAATGGTAGTCCTCTCGTTGATGGGTAGAAGGGACGGATCGGCAGCGTACAGCTGTGGGCCTGTGCATGTGTTACAATTTGACCCATCAAATCAGTTGAAGAGCTCACCGACATAACTGAAGACCATCCCAACAATTGCGGAAATGTTTGCAGTTGACACGGCGATGGGAAGCAACTTGCCGACTCCAGCGGGAGCAATGCAGTTTAGTGCAGAAGAAGATACGAAGGCCGTTGTCACGCATGACGTTTGCCCGATTCGAATGGAGGGGGGACCGGATGGGGTCGACACAAACGAAGTTCCAAAGAGCGAAACGCTGAAGCCTCCGTTTGTAACCCCGCTGGGCGGGAAGATGGAGGTTACGACTAGAGGTATTGAGTATCTGGGGGGGGTAGCATGGTTTAAATTTGAATTCGGAAGAAGATTCGATGGGAAAGAGTACTTGGCTGGGTGGCGTTGGTTTGGGGCTGAGACGAGTTGCCAACAAACTGAAACAAGTGCCGCGAGGCGACGGATGGGATGGGGAAAGCCAGAACGCAGGCGACGGAGACAACGAGAAGCCGAAGCACGTGAGCGGCCATGGAGGGTGGGTGGCAACTAAAAAGTTAACAGAGGAAGAAACGTTTGACAACAACGGTAGGGCCTGATTATAATTTTGCGACTTCTGCAATAATTTTCAGTTTTGAGTGCACAGAGTTGATTTTTGGATGCATGCAGGAATTGGGAGCTTGCAGCAGTCCAACATTGAATGCTTTTTACGATGGGCTCAGCTGCGGATGATGATCTGGAACTATCAACTGGTCCTTGAGATACACATTTTGGCAACATCAAGCAGTGACAAACAAGAACCCAAAAAAAACTCCAGGAAAACCCCACAATATCCCTCGCAAACACATCAAAAAAACGCTTCGTAAAGAGGTAAAATTTTCTTCGTTGGTCACCTTATGAGAAGGCCATTTTGCACAAAATGATGTCATTCAGCCGTCTTGAAATGTTTTTCCATGCTGAAGGAGTAGAGTCTTCAATGGTGCCCCGCGTCGTGCATCTCCCACGTGCACTGCAGGAAGCAGCTTGTGGAGCGTGACGCTGGTTACCCCGAGGACATTTCTTCTGCCGGCTGGCGAACACCCGCAGTAGAAGAAGGCGGGGCCTGACTCTGTCGGTGTCGATGTAGCGCTGGATCAGGAGCGGTTGAAATCGTCAGACAGGAGTATCTCGTCGTTCTGGATGCGCATGACTGCAATGAACATGAATGCCTCAACTGTAGGCGACTAAAGTCTGCTGAGGATTGGACAATGCAGATTGCATAGAGTGCCAGCCAGTGAAGGTGCTGGCCGTCAGTAGTGGACTTCAAGCCTGGCGAGGTAAACACGAAAAACCACAAATCGTTTAACATTTTGTTCTCCACACCATTCCTCCCCTCATTCTCATTCACGTTTAAACTTTATCCTGCGACATCGCCGTCAGTCGGTGGGCATCCCACTTTGTCGCGCTGCCAAGAGCTGCTGTCCATCCGCGATGACGGCGTTCGCACCATTTTGCTCCAACCCATGGTGCATGACTTAGGTAGTAGCCCCTCAGGCCGTACTGCTTCGGCTGAATTGGCGCCGTTTCTTTCACATCGCAACTTCGCCCATCCCCGCGCTCTTTACCGCCGGAACTGTCGCCTGGCGTTTGAAGGACGCTATGTGCTTGTTTGACCTCCCATTTTCATCCCAATGCCTCCGCCCATCCCCCCCCCCTCTTCATCGGCCATTTCTTCGCGAAGGGTCTATTTTCAAGATTCTCTCTGCCTGACGGGTTCTCCCGCACCCCTCTCTTCGCCCGCATGTTCCCAAATCTTACATGGTCTCTACACCTACCGCAGCGCCGCTGATATCGACGTGGTCACATCGGTCGATGCTCCTTTGCACCGTGCAACCTCCTTTGGCTGCGTTTCTGTCTCCTTACACGGAGCCTTCCCGTCCTTTCACCAACGCGCTCGCCTTGTGGCGTGCGATGACCTTTTGATGACCTGATTTGGGTCCTCTCTTAAGGGCCGTGCACCCCCCCACTCCTCCCCATGTGGCGCCATTGGCCGCAGTTCTCCGGCTGTCACCTTCCACATGCCTTCATACCCTTGTTTCATACCCTTGTTTGTCGTCCTTCTACCTGGTCGCTTCCAAGCCCACGCCTAACAGACGTTCACTTTTGCTAACTAGGACTGCACAAACTGTCGAAGACCCGGATGTGCGGGCCGCGCTGCTCTCGCTGGGCTTCTCCCGTCCTTTGTACCTTTGCATCATCCTTTCTACCTGGCTGTGCCCATGTTCTACTGCGTTGTGCTTGGTGCAAATGGGTAGTGACCGAGGGATTGGGAGACGCAGAGAGAGAGGGATTTGCGAATGGCGCGGTGGGGAGGGGGTGAGGATGTAATTTTGACTCAAAGAGATGCGGCCAATGAGTCACCTTCGACTGCTGTGACATTAGTTTACAAAGAAGCACTACAGCAAAGCCTTAAGGCGCGAAAAAAACTTAGTACTTGTACTTGGTTGAGTAGTCCTTGGGGGCATTCACCAGGCCGCGGCCTGACGAGTCAGCACCACCCGCAAGCTACTGAAAACCTTTCCGGGCCCCTCGATAAATAACTTCAATGATATCAATCAATTCCTGCTTGTCAGTCATTGGCCAATTGATCTTGTTGTTATTTCCGGTGCCTAAGTCAATCTGAATGTGCTTGTTCCTGAAAAAAAACATGACGGTCACTGGATCATACAGCTCGTACATTGTTGTGAATTCGGGGACCTCAGTAATGTCCACCTGCAAGATGTTAAGCAAGCCAAGCCAATTCTTACAACGTAGATGACGGCGAAGTTCTTCACTTTGTTCGCAATGCGGTACAAAGTTTCGTCCATTTTCATACACGCAGGGTCCCAATCATGTCCGAAGCGGATAACCACTACTCTTTCTTCTTCGCTCACAATGGCCTGATCCACCGCCCAGCCAGTGTTGAGATGAGGAAGCATAAACGACATGCTTGCAAAGTGTGAAGTACAAAAATTAACAAAACAGATAATTCAGAACTGTTTGGGGAATGGCTGATGAAGTTGATGTCGTCGCAGCGATCGACTCTGCGGATCAGCAGAAATTGGCTACCCCGATTGCGGAAGACTTGAACCATGGGATTTCGATAACGTCGACAGAATCTCCAGTCACAGCAGCTGGTCCCTCTGCCGGTGTTCTTCCCGACTCCGAATACTTCGAAGACGTCATTCTGGATGATATAGAGAATCCTTTTTTTTTTTTTTTTTTCGATCTCTCGCCACTTTCAGTTACTTCTCTGAAGGATTACTCAGTTTCACTTCCTGATCTTCTGTCTGCCCCGACCGACACTGTCGGTGCAAACGCGAACATTCCCGACTCGTTACGGTATTTTTTTGGCAAGCGCACAGTGATATCATCTGCAAGATCAGCATATAAGGACTATATGGGCATCAATTCAACAACCAGAGAAGACGAAGAAGAAGGTGAGGACGAAGAAGCTGAAATTCCGACAGCTGCTTCCCCTGCGCAATGGTCACAAGCTGACCGGGTCATCATCAATGGCTTCCTTAAGAAGAAACCCGAGAGGAAAGATGGTCGCTCTGCTTTCCGTGGTGGCTGGTCGTACAAACGCAGATGGTGTGTCCTGAGGGAACGGAAGCTCGCGTACTTTTCGTCGCAGCACAGCGCAGCCCCCATTAACGTGCTGACCCTGGAAGGTGCAACCATCGACACTAATACAGGATCTGAACTCTCTTTCCGCCTCCGAATCGCCTCTGCCGAAAAGGACTACATCTTTGAGGCCGAGGACACCGATGAACTGACAAAGTGGGTTGCGGCCTTGCGTCGCGAATGCTCCGCCCGCGCTTCGACGCTTGGTATCCCTGCCCTCGACGCTCCATCGCTACAGGAATCGATGATCTCTCGCCGCCACTCGGAGCTGCCTCAGGCATTCAGTCATTTGTACCATGCAGCGGCGTACAGCGAAGGTCAACCATGGGGTGTGCCCTCGGAACTGCGGTTGTGCAACCGACGACCTGTGAGTGCGTTCAAGGAGGTCAACGCCTTGCAGTTTTCGATCTCCTGTGTCTCACTTGCATTCGAATCCAAAATCGTGGAGCCCTTCTTCTGCACCCTCTGCGTCTACGACGTTGCCGCTCGTCACAAAGTTACGGAGGACTTTCACTTTGACCTCAACGAAAAGGCCGCTCTCGAGAAGTCGTTTGGCCGCAGCATGGTCATGGACGCGATCTCCCGGGCGACCAATGCGTTGTTTTCGATCTCTCGTCCGAACTCAGACATGTATCTCGTCCTTATCATCGACAAAGTCCTTCAGAATCAGTCGCTCAAGGCATCAAAGCCGTACCTAAGCATACCGTCCTCGCAGCAGCTTGAAAGGTTCCAAGCAAAAGTTGACCGCAATGTGCGCCGCTTTTTCAATTTTCGCCAGCCCTTTGCATGGAGCTTCCTTCGGCTCTTTGATCCCTTGACGAAAGCTCTTGTGCAAGGAGATCGCGAGTTTGATCGCATTTTCCGTCTTGAGGGCGACGTGCAGAGCCCCTTTGATGTCTTCGAGTTCATTGGCTATGTCGAGACGCCAGAGCAGTATACTTTCATCCCAAAGACCCTCAAGGAGCTATTAAGAGGCGCGATGAAGATCTCCGTGAAGCTGGCAAAGGGCATCCCACCGGACAGCGTCGACTCGATGCTCCGTCACCGCGACTCCTCCGCAGAACCCACCCCGTCCACCGTTCGCTGCGTTCAGGAGATCACGAAGCTTGCTCCGCTTGAGGATTTCGTCAACCTGATGTACGTCTACCCGCTCGCTTTGAACATGGTCAACAAGCTGCTCCCCGTCTCCGTCGCCGTCCAGGCGGAGCTGCGCGACACGGACGCATCGCTTGAGTCTTCCGCCCACTCTCTCGGCCAGCCGCTGTTCTTCGGCCGCAGCTCAACCAAAGCCTTAGCCAACTTTGCTCTCTCATCAGTGAGTTCTGGGATCCTTTTGATTGGGGGTTCAATTCATTGTTATTGAGATTTTGATCTCTGTGTTCTCATTGCGTTCAGGTTTCGTGGAAAAACAACCACCCTCAGTTCCATGACGAGTTCAAGCTGCGCCTCCCGTTTCCTCTCACCGAGAAACACCACATGTTTTTCACCTTTTACGCTGTCTCGAAGATCGGCCGCTTTAAATCAGGTACTCTGACGTCGACAGAGTCTCACCCCCCCTCAGCCCAAAAATCAAAAGATGGCGACCTCGATTGTGGGACTGGCTCGCGAATCAAGCGGATCGGCTACGTCGTGATCCCCCTCCTTGAAAATGGCCTCCCCCTCCCCCATGGCGACGTTCTGGACAAGCAGCTCATTCCCGTCGACCGCCTCCCCACGTCCAACTATTTGACCTCCCTCTCCCAAATCGAGCGCTCAAACGAAGATGAGCAGCGCATCTTCTCCGTGCGTCTCCGCTTTTTCTCCTCCCTCTACCCCCACAACGGCTTCCTGGCCTCTTTTTTTCACTCCGCAATCTCAGACGACGCTCTGTCGATTCACCCCTCCGCGTCCGCCACACATCGCGCGGTTGCACCCGCCATCATGCGCCAATCCACAGCCGCTTCCGCCGCAGAGTTCCTGCGCACTCGCGCACCCTCTGTCGCAGGCTCCGTTGTGCAATTTGCTGCAAAGGGCCGCCCGATCACGTCCTCTGTCGCCATGCAAGTCTTGCAACTCCTCGACGGCATCGACCCCAAGGTTGCGCTGCTCTACCTCCCCTCTGCCCTCTCGCACAGCCTTCGCCTAGTCGCGGCAGTCGTCGACGCCACCGCTCCCTCCTCCGACGACACTCACCTCGCCCTCACCCTCGTCGACAATTTCCTCGGCGCTGCTCACTCCATCCGCTCTGGTCGGCCTTGGGTAATACCCCCCCTCTCTCGTTTGCTGTCATTGAAATCTAACTTGCCGTCAGACTCGGGAGCCTCTGCTCATGCACGTCGTTCAGAATGTCTTCGACAACATGGGCCTCTCCCGCCCAGTCTTCGTTTGGACCCTCCCCTTCATCGCCCGCACGGTCGAGCGCCTCGCGCAAGCTGTCTCAAGCAAGGAAGCACCTCGATTCCGCCCTCTCCTTTGGTTTTGGTTTGACCTCACCGTCCGCTCGATGCGCCTTCATGCCCTCACACACGACGCCCTCAATTCCCCCCCCTCTGTGCGGGAGGAGCTTTTCAAAGACATTAAGCCCGTCTTGTCCGCCCTCGTCTCAAACAGCGTCAACCTTCTCTCCCAATGCGTCGGCGCGCTTCCCCCCTCCGCGCGCGCCTCCGTCGGCGCCGTCGAAGCGCTCATCCAAACAGACGCTCCCACCCCCGAGACCGAATGGATCGCCCCTTTCAATCGCGACTTTATCCTCTTCGTTCGCGACATCGGCGAAATTGTCAGCCCCCCCGTCGCTTTAGGCTACCTCCGTCACTACTTTGACGTTTTCCTCCCCTCCCCTTCGGCGTCGGGCACAGACGCGGTCATGAGGCTCCGCCTCGATGCAGTCGATTTGGTCACGGAGCCGCGATTTTTGATTATGATGACACCGCTGGGAAGGGTGTCTGTCAAAGGCGACTTAAAAGCCATCGAGCGCACATTCTACGAAGCTTTTTATTTATTTTTGAGACCGCTGTCAGAGCTCAGCGTCGCGCTGGCTCTCCCCGGCGCATCCTCCGACACCCGACTTAAATTTACAAACCTCTTTGTTCGATTTTTGTCGCGCCTCGATTGCGAAGCACATTTGCAGGTATGCTCGCCTTTCTCTCCTATTTGTTCGTTAGCTGATGCAAGAACAAAGGCAGCGCACTGACCTCGTTAGGCCCGTTCGTCTCAAGCCGCTGTCGCGTTTATCCTCCAGACCTTCCTCATCTTCCTCTCCTACCGCTCTGACACTCTTGAAGCCGAAGAAACCCCCCCCCCCATTCGCCAGCACCTCCTCTTCTCCTTCCTCCACGTCGCCTCGCAAATGGACCCCACCGCGCTGGACGCGCTCATCTGCCGCATGAAAGCAGCACCCCCCCCCGATCCTCGCGTTGTCCTCACCCTCCCCTACCTCCTTGAGGGTCCAACGGACATTCAACCGTCCCCCCCCCTCGTTGGCCTCGTCCGCCTCATTCGCCATTCCATTGACGCGCTCTCCCCCTCCACCCTCAGCACAATTTCCCGCCAAAACTTTTCAGACGTTGCAAACCTATTTCAAGCGCCAGAGCTCGTCGCGCCGTTTGCCGACGCCGCCCTCTCACGCGCCGTTCGCCTCCTTTCTCGCGTTGTGGAAGCGCTGCGTGAAGATGCGGGGGGGAGTGCGTCTGGCGGCGCCGCTGGTGGCGCTGGGTCCGCGCCGCGAGCGTCAGTTGACCTCGGCGATGCCGCTTGGATTGAGCCGCTGTCGCAGGCCATCACCGCGCTGTCGACGTTGGGGGGGGCAGGGGGGGCGGTTGCTGTTGCGACTGTGCGGCTCATTGCGCAACTTACCGCATCTCATGAGCCTCTTGTTTTCGCGCCAAAAAGTGTTGTTTGGAAGGACATGCTCGGCGCTCTCCTCCGGCTCCAATCGAAGGGAGGGGGGAGCACCGCCTCATCCAACACCGACTTTGACGCGCTGGTTGCGGCGACGCTGTCGTCCCTTACGGCGCGGTTTGTACGTTGCGGCTTCGAGCCTGCGGAAGTCCCGATGGAACGCATCCTCGACGACGCGCCGCTGGACGAAGAGGCCAAGGGCGCGGCGGTGGAGGACTTGGTCGCACGCTTGTGGCACCCTGCTGTGCAGGCGGGGTACTTCATTGAATTCTTTTTAACTTTCCGAACATACGTGGAGCCGCAGGCGCTTCTGGCGCGGCTTGGAGGGGCGTTTATCGCGACAGTGGGGAGTGCGTCCGAATTGCGTGCTCGCACTGCGCAGCTGCGGGTTGTCAACGCGCTTAAATATTGGGTCGAAAAGCACTTTCACGACTTCGACGAAGTGCTCCTGTCGCAGCTCATTTTGCTCCTCGACACGACCGTCGAACCCCACAATGACAAGCTGTCACGCCAGGTTCTACCCCCCACCCCCTCTTTGGTCCCCTGACTATCCTAGCTCAAAAACTCCATCCAGAAGATGATTCTCGGCCGCGGGCTGCCTGAGGTGACGATCTCCGCCAACGCCCCAGCAGTCCTCCACCCCTCGTCGAAAGTCCGAACAAACCCCCTCCTCGATTGGCCGGCGGAAGAGACAGCTCGGCAGATGACACTCATCGAGTACGAGCTGTTCCGAAAGATTCAACCTCAGGTGATTACTGGATTTAATTGGCTGTGTGTCTTGACATTGTGTTGATGTGTCGGGTTATTTTCGTTCTGATGACTCCGAAGGAGTTCATCAACCAAAGTTGGTCGAAGAAGGACAAGGAGAGGAAGGCCCCCAACATCCTCGGGTTTATTGGCCGTTTCAACTTTGTCAGCCGTTGGGTCGCGTCGTGTGTCGTCATGGTCCTGCTGAAGTTCTCTCGGGGTGCTGACTCGAGCAGGAGGCGGACGTGAAGCAGCGGCGCGCTCTTGTTGCGAAGTTCTATGGCATTGCAAGGTGCTGCAAGGATTTGAACAATTACAACGCCGTGCTTGAGATTGTGTCGGTTGGGCGGATGGAGGGGGAAGGCGCTAACAGCGAAGGGTCTGAACAACTCGGCGATCCATCGAATGAAGAAGACCTTTGAGGGGATGTCGGAAAAGCTGCAGCAGCAATACGCGGAATTGGTGGAGCTCATGTCCGAGAAGAAGTCGTACAAGAACTTCCGGGAGTTGATGCAACAAGTCAACCCGCCCTGCATCCCATATCTTGGCGTCTATCTCACAGACCTCACGTTCATCGACGACGGTAATCCGAACTACGTTAATGAGACGCTGGTGAATCGCGCAAAGAATCGTCTATTGTACGATGTCATCCGCAAGATTCAGGTTTGATTGGGTCATCTGTGTGTGATTGCGGCAGACTTATCAACAGACGCCGTACAACTTACGAACGTCCCCACAGCTGCGGGAATTCCTTTTACGGTCTCAAGTGCTTACGGACGACGAGCTTTATCAGCAATCGCTGCTGAGAGAGCCGCGTACAGCATCCTAGGGCGTTTGTATGTAAAATTATTCTGTATCCGAATAAAAATCATTGCCTCGACCAAGCGAGTTGAGCTCTGGGAGGCAGCACGTAACTAATTAAGTCACGTTTGTTAGGGAAACTCTAAATATAATAATTTTCAAAGTTAGGGTTTCGATGAGTGCCAAAGAAGACGAACCTGCTCAAGAGGAAGCGGCTGAGGAGCAAGTGCAAGAAATCACCCCTGAGGAGGAAGCAGTATGGACTGTTCGTGCATTTATGACAGAGACAGGCCCAGCGAGCAGCGCTGGAGCGGCAGCAGGCAGAGAAACTTCAAAAGAAGCTAGGTGGACTTGTTCCGAACAAGAAGGCCGCTCTCGCATCCAGTTATCGCAAGGTCTGAAGTTTTTGCTTGTCCTCTTCTAATTCTTGAAGGAAAGAAAATATTTCGACTCTGGTGACCAGTTTTCTCACACAGTGGATCCTCTCCGAGGTGCTGCCAAGGAAGTTGGACCCAAGACACATCCTGACGTTTCCCGAGCCTAGCGCTTGCCTCTCGCTTGTACATATCTAATCGCAACAGCCCTATTGTAAAATTTCACTACCTGACGCGTATTGTACATCACCCGCTTCTGGCCGCCCTAATGGGGCTATGTTGCGATGTGGTCTGTGAAAACAAAGTGCTCCTTGAAGTCACGAACAAACTCGATGATTTTGTCTCGCTTCAAGCGCTCTTGGTGAATTATCTCGTCGATGTAATGTTTCGAATCGCAATACGGTAGAATTCTGAGTTCGTTAGACAGATTTCTATTTCAAACGCCCCCCCCCCCCAAGCACTTGCTCAACGTCTTTTCATCCTCTTGCTTCTTCGTAATCGACTGAAAATACGCCCCCATTTGCTTTCGCCCCTCTTCAGTCCCAACATCAAATTCCTCCAGCGTCAGAATCTACGGGGGGGGGGGCTCTCCCCCTACATCCGGTGGGATAAGGCATATGCTCCTCCTCAATTGCACAATTAAGCTGTTTCGGATCAGCCACGCGATGATGGCGCGCATGGCGTCCAACGACAGCATCGACGGAACGATGGCGTCGCGATGATCTGAAATTGTTTTCATCCTGCCTCGCTTAAAAATGACCACTTCAACAAAGCCAGCGGAGACTGAAAAGAATGGCCCTTACGTTGAAAAACGGGTCAAAAAGGACGTCAAGACATGGCCGGGGAATTTTTTCGAAAATTCGCATGCGAGAGGATCATCCCGCGTCAGAGGAGCCCTTGGCGACAGGACGTACGTTGCGGACGATCTGATTGTGTCGATCACTCGAGCCTTCCCCCATTTGACAAGGTGCCGTGAGAGGTCGTAGAGGCGGGGGAGGGGAATTTCGAGGTCCTCTTCGAGTTGGGAGAATGGCTGTGGGAGGGTGAGGGGCTGGAGCAGGGGCTCACTTTGAAAGGGTCTGCGCGCTGAATGAGGCGGATAAGGTCGGGGGAGGAGTCAGGAGGGAGGGCAGTGGCGTCATCGGGGTCAATGAGGAGGAGGGTGTGGTAGGAAAAGATTGAAGGGAGATCAGGGGCGGGCCGAAGGGAGATGGAAGTCGAGATCCAGTTGTTTACAGAGAGGGTGGCAAATGCGGCTGTGGACAAGCCTGTGTAGGCCTTAAACGTCAGCGTGCAAGGGAAGGAGTGAACATCGATCAAGGTCGCGCCAAGTGATGATTGGGAGAGAGTTTCAGAGACATGACGCCCGACATCGGCGTCAAGTTGAGACATGAGGTCGATAAGTATCCGGGCTTGCGACGACAGGTACCCACATCGCCTCTGCTCATAGGACAAGATCGCAGCCAGATGCCGAGACGCTTCGCAGAGCTTAGCGAAGTCCTGGTGATCATCTGTTACAAAAACAATGTTGAACATAGACACACCGGCCCCATCGCCGTAGCAGAAGCTGGTAGGCCAGCCGACAAAGAGGCTGTTGTCGATGTGAAGGCGAAACGCAACATCTCGAAGCGCAGGTTTGGGACAGAGCAATTTCACGAGCGCAGCTCGGTGCAATCCAAAGGGAGTTCGGAGCTCCTCTGGAGGGAATACGAACGGGAGCCTCTCTCCAAAGTCTCCGGAGCAAACCAACAAGAGCCCATTCAGCATGCCCTTAAACTCGAGTTTGTACAAATGACTTCGGAACGATCCGTCTCGTTTTACTCTCATAACATTTTTGCAACAATCACCTCACAGCGCGCTGGAGGCGCTTGCTGTGGTTCGAGTTCATCTCCTGAAAAGCAGTATGTAGCTCTCTTACAAGATTCTCCATTCCCGCGTAGTCAACGTCGACAAACGTAGACTTCTCCTCCTCTCCTTTCACTGTGTCCAATTGGAGAACAAACGTCGGCTGCGACTGCGCTCGCAAGCACCTCGACGCTACCTGAAGGGGCGTTAGAGCGGCAACAGTACATCCACCTTCACATCCAGCCGCCACTCAACTCCTCGAAGTGCAGACAACTTCACCGACATGTGCTGCAACTCTTTTTGAATTTCCGGTAGTGAGGGCCCAATAACCTGACCATGGTGAGACTCGAAGAACATTGCCTACTTCCCAAATCTTGGATATCAATTGCTCAGAGAGAGAGGCTTCAGCAAGCATGTCCTTGAAATCCTGGTCATTGACTCCGAATCTTACAGATTCTTCTATGACAAAGGACAATGCATTGACTGCGTTCTCAAGATCATCAGGGGACATTCCAAGCTTTTCTAAGCAAGTTTGACCACGATATTAGAAGTACAAACGTGATGCAGCCGCGAACACTTTCCTATTTGAGCCGCTCCGTAGAAACTCGCAAGCGATTCGACCAAATTCTGCAATCACTTACAAGTCAGGCTTTGAGAAGAACAACGAAGAAAAGTATGGCATATCGTAGTTGCAAATACCGTCCTCTGAAATTCCTCTCAGAACGATGAGGTTGCGCTTGACGTCATCGGGCAGCCTTACCACCATGACAGATATCTCAACAAGAAAATTGAGTTCGTTAACGAGGGTAGGGACCCTATGCCTACGAAAGGAAACGTTGAGACAAATTCGTTGCCGATAGTGACCTTGTAGAACAATGCTTCAAAGGAGAAGCTGCTTGGCAATTTGAAAGAGTTGCAACGTCTGAAAGAAGTCTTCGACTCGTACGACATCAACCGAAGTGGGTCCATCAGCTTGAAGGAGCTTGTCGCTCAGATGAGAAAGAATGGAGACAATTTCGGCTTTGCCGTGTTCTTTATGGAGACTTGTGCGACGTTCTGAGTGTCCGAAGCTGAGATTGCAGTGGATAAGGACGGCGATGGCGACATAACGTTCCTTGAGTTAGCAAAGGTCATGTATCCGAAGACTCCAGTCGCAAGGCTTGAGACGTTATGCAAATCAGTCAGCGAAGACGCTGGCCATGTCCTTACCCGCCAGCTGGAGCCGCAAAAGAAGGAAGAAGCACCAAAGAAGAAAGAGCTGACCCAATCGCAGCTGGATGAGATCAGGGCGATCTTCACTCTCTATGACAAGGACGGGAGCGGCGAGATTGAAATTGAAGAGCTTGTGGAAGCGTTGGGAGCGACAGGTTTGCGCGGGGTTGAAAGCTGACTTGTAAGGGTACGCTGAGGAGGAGATTTTGGCTCTTTTTAAAAAGTACGACGGCGATGGAAGCGGCTCCATCAACGTGGAAGAATTTGTTACGATGATGTCAGACTTGTGAAAGGCATCAAATTATGTAGGGCGTGCCTCATAAGAGCGCCGCCGATCAGTGAGCAAAGGTTTAAAAGTAAAAGAAAACACGACACACTAGCACATCTGGAGCTGCCCCAAACGCATCACGTCATCATGGACTGTGCGGGCAAACGTGTCTACGGAAAGAGCGACGGCATCATTTTCAATTTGCATGCGGCGTAGACGAATAAGAGTCTGAAGATAAGTGGACGCCATGCGCTCTCCAAAAGCGCGAAGAATCTTCCAATCCGTTCTGCGTGTTGGCATGGTATGATGCGTTGTACATTTTGTCCATCTCTATGACATTTCGTATGAGACGACTGAGAATATGGGCTCTAAGAGCACTGAAATGATCTTTCCCTGCTTCAATAATGAAAATAAGAGAAAAATACCGTCTTCTTTGGAGGCGCTTTTTGTAGTGAACCTGTCTGACGGACATTCTATCTGAGGAGGAGCCTCAACTGAGTTTGCATCATTGGAAATCGTGGAAGTGATGTGAGGAGCTGAGCTGCTATGTTCGGGGCCTCCAGAGCACAAAGTGCTGCAACCTGACACGGAAGTCTTTGAAATCGTTTTGCTCTTCTTAGACAAAGAAAATAAGCCAAACTGGGCTCCTCGATGGCGCTTGTCGTTAGAAAACACTTCACTGACTGTACTGCAGGTGTCGATTTCGCAGATTCGCGCTTCGACCCAACCATGATGCGAGGCAGCTTGACAGCCTGAGAGTCAAAACATTGCCGATGTTCATGAACTTCTCCGCTCAATTCACGCCGATTTGCCACTTCAAACTTTTGGAGAACGCTCGAACGCGAATCCATGGTTGACGAACCAGTTAACAAATTCCAACTTTTTGTTTGTTATGATCAGAAGTACATGGGTCTTTTTCGCGTTCCTTTTTCAGCACTCCGCTGCTACTGTCATCGGAGTGCTGGCGCATGGTCCTGTGTACAAAGGGCTTCTTCGTGACGCAGAGAGTGCCGTTTGGGGTGAAGAATGTTACCGAAGGGCTCTGACGATGAAGGCTTGTCTTCCCAATCCCTTGGCCTGGACGCTTTTGAGGAGTTCCAGCTGTCTATCTTCTACACAACAGCCCAAACAATCATGGACAGCGCCATTGAAAATGGTTCTTGCTCGTCCACTGAACCCCCTTCCATATGTCTCTCAAGCGACGTCGTATCGGACAACCCATGCCTGACTCCAGCACTGGTTGGTATTGTCTCAAAGAGTTCATCTTACGCATCCAAGGTTCCTCCTGGCACAAACGTCCTCGCTTGGCTGAAGGATCTCTCCGTTCTGCTCGTTTTTGAGACGCCTCTGGTCAACCTTTTGTCCACCTTCGACGGGAAGTCCGCCATTGTTGTCAACGCTGATTGGCTGGACCTCTCAAATATGACAAAACTCGACCCCGCGAGGACAACATTCATTGCCAAAGGGCCGGGTACGTTTGCCAACCTCACGTCAAGGGCGCAGCTGAAACGCTTCTCCATGGCCGTGGTGCCGTGGAGCATCCCTGACCCCGTCATCGCCTCCCGCAGGCCACCGTCGGGGACAGGCCTCCAAGCCGTCATGTTGTTCGGAATGGGGTTTGACGTTGTCATTGGGGATGGTCTCACGCACAAGGGGCGTGCGGTCGCGAAGAGGGGGGGATATTGCCGTGAAAGGGTTTCGCGAGGCCTTGGCCTCATCGCCGGATATTCGCCTCAGAATCTCGACCAATATTTATCCGTTGGCTATTGATGACGTCGTCGCGGACGACGACCCTCACATTGAAGTTATTGTAACCCAATCAGCCCTCCCCTCTCCATTTGTTTCTAGGCTCTCTCCTCGCAGTTCTCACAGCCCTTCCCTCAGCCGGCCATCGCCACAAGAGAAACACTCCGCGCAATGCTGCGCAGCGCTGACGTCGCGTTGAATCCGAGCCGATGGGAGGGGTTTGGGCTTTCAATGCTCGAAGCTCTCCATGCGGGGACGCCCGTAAGCATCTCTCACGTCACGATTGGTTTGACGTCTGAAGAGCATCGTCACGGACTGCTACCCTTCGAACGAACTAGTCATTGATGGGTAGCGAGGGGGTCGAAATTTTCTTGATCGAAACTTCGGATTTTTTTTAATTTCTCACCCCCTCGCCCCCTTTGCCCAAAGGATGAACGGCTTCCTTGTCCCGGCCCGGATTGTATCCTTTTTAAGCGTTGCGACATGTGACCCGCTTAATAGGTCAACTGGACATACGCCGCCCCAAGCTGCGAGCCGTCACCTCGCGACGTCGCTGCCGCCATCCTACGCGCGTCGGAGGGGGCAAGAGGAGGCGATTCAAATTGGAAGAGTCTCCGGGCACGTCAAACTCTCTTCGCCGCGCAGCTTCGACGGGTCCTCCTTCGTAGTCCAAAAGTGGCCATGTGTGACGGGGGGTCTTGCTCTCTGAGTGATTCTAGAGTTGGGAGTGGTGGGAACATGGGAGATGAGCTTCGACGGCATTTTGATGTGACCGTGAGTCATTCTTGATGTTTCCAGACTGACATCCGTTAGAATGAGGGCAGTGCTGACTGGATCTTCTCTTTTGACTCGGTTTTGCAGTCGCAGCGACGAGAGCAGGTGGGGGCATGCAGTGAGCGTTACTGACAGCCTAGCGGCTGATTGCCGTCCTCAGCGCGCCCCCTAGCCAGCCCGCGCCCTCGGTTCACTCCCCCCCCCTAAATGCAATGACACCGATAGGGGGCAACCTTTTTTGTCGCAGGTGGCCTCATCCTCTGTGGAGGTGCGATCCCGATCATCTCTCTCATACCCGCAGATGCGTCCATTTCAGAGCTTCGCGCTGGTTTCTGAATCACAAACTCAGACATTGACTTCGCAGCCTTTGAAGTCACTTCGGCTCAACCCTCACCATACATGATTGCCATGATCGTCACCGTGTTGTGTCAGCGACTCATAGGCCAAACTCACGATGCAGCTGCAGCATCGTCGCACGAGGCATGCGGCTCAAAGAGAGGGACGGGCCCGGCCGCTCTTTGTGCTGCCAGAATCCTCGCAAAAAGCATGATGAGAGAAAGTTGGACTGACTATTAAGATTACTATGCGAGCGCCGCTGCGGACCACTTTCGGCATGCGTTTGAAAGCGGTACTCTTTCAAAAGAGGACATCGAACTAGCTGCAATTTCATTCTTAAGAATTGGAGAGGCCGAGACTGCCGCCGATGTAATCAGAAGTGTTAGCGATGGCGAGCGAGGCTCGTTAATCAGGGACGAGACAGTTCTCTTCAACTTGGAAGAAATGACAGGGTTCTACGGAGAAGACGTTGTTGAGTCTGTCAAGAGTGAGTTCTGCTGAGGCCCTGTTGACTGAGAGAAAAGAGTCGTTCCTAGGACGAAATGCTGCGGAGTTGGGAAGAGTTGTAATCATGAGCAACTCCATGGACAGAGAAGGCAGGGTGTGCTTGTAGTTGTGCCTGTACCGAATTTGTACCGTATAAATTTTGATGCGTATTTCATCATCAATGCAAGGTGAGATCGGTATCGCAAACCTCAACTGACCAGGTCTTCTTGTTGGACTCTTGGCCCTTTTCGCTTTTGCAAGTATCTCTTTCTGCTGACCCGCTTGACTCTGCAGATTGTGAGTACAAGGTTACTCTGCATGTCTACAGCGGCACGCCTGACCCCACGTGGACTATCTCGGGACCAGAGGCGTGGCAGTTCCGCCTTCGCCTTCCCTATTCGAGGCTTCACACGGGTGCTCGTGATAGGTACCCAGTTCTTGGTTACCAGGGAGTCTCTGTTATTGGAAACGGTGACGATAGTTACGAGGTTGTCGGTGCGATGGATCTTGAGCGCTGGCTGCTCACAACCGCACCTGCCGGCCTTCTCCCTCCTCAAGTTATCAGCTATGTGCACTCTATTCTGGACAGAATCGAAAATGATACGTCTGTCGATGTTGCCGTTGCTGACTTCGAGACGGATGCGTACGTGACAATGAGTTGATGTTTGCCCTCCTTGTCTGAATTCTTAGAGTCGTTTAGCAAAGTCATGAATGGAGTTAGTCCTGTCATTGGTCCTGACACTGTCCCAAACTACAACGTCACCGGTGACGACGAAGGTTACTTCATCACATATCAATACGACAACAAGTTCTCACAAATCTTTCGACATTCTCACCCTTCAGCTGCTATAACTACGGCTCAGACATCGCTACAAACACGTTCGCACAACCCGGACGAGGCTCCAGTCACCATTGGCAGTACAACACTTGCGAGTCCATTCGTACTGCCGCTGAGTCGGACGGCCTTGTTTGGGTAGGCACAACCTTGCCTTCGCCTGCACCTGAGCATGGTCATTGGATTGCGCTCTTTATTTGGCCTAACACGAATTTCCATTGGGTCCGCAAGGATTCGAACGGGCTGTGGAGCCACAAGCCTGGTGGTACTGCTGTCCGCAACACTGACAACAGCGGCCGCACTGTCAGTGACCCTTCGGTCTCCGACTTTGCACCATGGAGCCAGTTCTGTGGATACATGAATGTTGTTCCCTCAAAGACTACCATCAATTGACCAATAAAGTGGTGGATCTCAATCTGTTTACTTCCCTATCGGAAACAGAGAAACTCCAACTAGCGCCAGCTGGGGGGTCCACCAGCAGGGGCAGCGGCACCCCACGGTGCGGCGGGAGACGCGCCGTAGCCGAAGCTGCCGCCAGAACTGCCGCCGCCGCCGCCGCCGCCGTATCCACCGCCGCCGCCATACCCACCCCCTCCACCTCCGAAGCCTCCTCCTCTGCCAAACCCCCCGCCACCGAAGCCACCCCCGAAGCCACCGCCGCCTCCCCGGCCGCCACCCCCACCCCATCCTAACAAATTATTGCACATTGCATCCAAACAAGTTACGAGTGCTGGAGCCGCCGGATCCACCTCGGGAAAACCCAAGCTCTCGCAAGCGAGCGGGCACCTCCTGCTTGGCACCATCGAGGATGCCGACGAGCTCACGAGCATGGCGGAAATTGCCCGGGGTGAAAAAGGTGTAGGAGCTACCCGTGCGGCCTGCGCGACCCGTGCGGCCAATGCGGTGGACGTAGTCCTCGCACCCCTGAGGGAAGTCGTAGTTAACGACGACGGTGATGTCCTTAATATCTATCCAGGGGTCACATGGAGACAAAGGGGGGGTATGGAGAGCTGCAGCAAGGTGCGAGTTGAGGGGAGTTGACTTGGCGCAAGCTGAGGGGCGCCACGCGGCGCCGAGCGTGGGAGACACGCCCAGCAATCGCGCAGAAATCCAGTTTCCCCCTCCCCCCCCCCACACGCGCGCACAGGTCCATGGGCAAGGCTGGTGACGCGGGGGGAGGGGAGAGGGACCTCAGCGAAACTTTGCACATCTCCGAGAACAAGAGAGGGGGGCTACACGCATAAAGGATTACCTAAACCTCTCGAAGCAACGTCCGTAGCGATCTAACAAAATTCAATAAATCGAAACATGTGAATCGCACCAGCATGTTGCAGCGTCCATGCCTGAATTCCTCAAGGACCCAATCGCGTTCGCGCTGCTCCTTGTCGCCATGGAGGGCCATGGCAGGAAAGCCGCTGCTGCGCAGCTCGCGGCACAGGTTGTCCGCATTGCGCTTCGTCTCAACGAAGATGATGGCTTTGAGCGGCGATGCAGTCGAACGGCTGGTCTCACCGAGATCCTTCAGGAGGGCAAAGAGCCTTATTCGTTAGCGGCGCACGGAGGACAGGGTGAGAATACTTCCTAGGCTTTTCCATATCCTCACAAATTTCGACGTGCTGGCGGACTGTCTTGACGGCCTGGAGGTCCTGAGAGCCGACATTAACTTGCACGGGATCGTTCAGAAATTCCCGCGCGATATGCTGAACCGCACGAGGCCACGTCGCCGTGAAGAAAAGAGTCTGCCTGTCTGGGCGAATCTGCGACACGATCTTGCGGATTTGAGGCTCGAAGCCCATGTCGAGCATTCGGTCGGCCTCGTCGAGGACGAGGTAGGTCACGCGGCGGAGGTTCGTTCGGCGGGACTCGAGGAAGTCGATGAGCCGCCCAGGGGTTGCGATGACAATCTCGACTCCAGCGGATAGATCTCGAGCTTGGCCACCCTTGGGGGCGCCACCGTAGCAGCAAGTGGACTTGATGCGGGAGCTTGTGCCGTATTTGGATACTTGTTGCTGGATTTGGACTGCAAGCTCACGTGTGGGGGCTAGGACAAGCATGATAGGACCATCCCCAGGCTGAAGGTAGGGCTGAGCATTAATGTGGACGATTCCAGGAAGGAGGTAACCAAGAGTCTTGCCTGAGCCTGTCTGCGGCATCAGTGATGCTACAACATGTAAAAATTTGATTCACCTCAGCCACGCAAATGCAATCACGTCCTTTCAAAGCGATGGGCCACGACTGTGCCTGAATGGGCGTCGGGCCACCCCAAGCCTTGCCCTCGTGGTCGCGTTCGCCATGCAGGACGTCAAGGACGTACTGAGGGAACGAGCCCTCCTCAAAAGTCTGCACCGGTCGCGGGACATCGCGGCCTTGGCTTGAAATCTGATGATGCCGACGATAGTCATCGATGTCGCGGTCAGATCGAGCGCGAACGTGAGGGTGCTCGACGTAAAAGTTCTTCTCAAACTTGGGAAGATTTCCAAAATCAGGCTTTGGGAGAGGCGTGTCACTGCTATTTGACGTCAGACAAGCCAACAGGAGAGTCAATTACTAGCCGAGAGAACTGCCGTAGCTTGAGCCACCACCACCGCCGAAACCGCCGCCACCGAAGCTCCCATAACCACCACCACCTCCAAACCCGCCACGAGGAGGTCCACCAAAGCTGCCTCCTCCAAAAGAGCCTCCTCCAAATGAATTTCCTCCACGAGGAGGCGACCGACGAGGCGATCGAGGCCTCGACCTGGACCTCTTCGAACGAGAACGAGAACGAGAGTCACGGTGACCGTAGCGTCGGCTCGACTTGGACCTTGAGCGAGATCTGGACCTTGACCGTCGACGCCTTTGGCGATCTTTGCTGCGACTTCGGCTCGCTGACTTGGAAGGTGATCGCTTTGAACGTCCCCGTGACCGTGATCTTGAGCGGCTGCATAGATTACTCAATCGTGGACAGGTTCAGCAGGGAACTACACAAAATCACTGAAAATGAGATTTTGTGGAGAGAGAGACGATTCAGATGCAGGCAACAACAAAGTCCACTCACCCGCGCTTTTCGATGTCCATGGTGGCGAGGAGGCTAACAGATTTTTAGACTCACTTTTACAAACGCAGGGCAACAGAAGTTACATTGCCCAAATATCATAGGCATAAGCGTACTCGAGCATAGAGGGGACAAGGGTTCCGTTCATGCAGCCCCTGACAAGTCTTTGAACAAAAGAAGACTTCTCTGGAAAAGGATCACCCCCAAATCGGTAGACACCCTCTTTCCAATTGGATGCAGAGCCATAATGAAGAAATGCTTTCTCAAATATTTCAAGGGAAAATGCATCATCGTAGTCATCCCACAGGGCCTGTGGCAAAGCCTCGATATTCCCTCTCCCTCGTGAAATATGTGAAGTGTGCCTGAAGTTGCGGACATCGTCGTCGCGATGGCGCCGGAAGTACACATGGAGCCTCCCACCAGTGTCGGAGTTTGAAAATATCAGGAAATTGAATTCTTCTTTGTCACGGACTTTGCCAACGTCAAGGGCGATGAGGTGGGAGGAGCCATAGCGGAGGAATCCTCTCCTTTGCTTCACGATTCCGACGCCAGCGCCGTTGAGGAACCGCACGACCGAAAACGGCGAGATGAGGAAAATGTCAGCGTCCATGACGAGGCAGTGCGAGTGAGGCTTGGTGGGGCCGAAGCAAACAGTTTGGATTAAATAATGCAGCATTCGGGAGTTGCGGTGGGATGGATGTTCGGAGTTGAAGGAGAGGGGGTTCTTCTCGCATTGCGCCCCCCGAGCAGCACAGAGCAAAAGTAGCTTCGTCTCGTCTGCAGGCGCGAGGGAGTCGTAGAGAAGGAACACAGAGAATGGGTCCGCCATGAAGCGGCCGAAGCTGTCGAGAAGGAGCTCAAAAAGGTCGACGCGGTTGCAAAGTGTCGTGAGGACAAGAAGGTGAGCTGAGGGGTCTGCAGGAGGTGTGGGGGGAGCCGTGAACAGAGAGGGGGGGCGTGGTGGTGGATTCTTAGCGTCGCAGAGCCGAGCGGCAGCGGGGTCGACAGAAGCTGGTGGCGTCGGCCTGTGGAGAGAAAAGCCTGTTCCTGTCAGACGCGTGGTGCAAGGGGGAGGGGGTCGAAATGGAAATCACGCGCTTTTGGCGTTACCAGCGTAGGGGTCGGCGTCATCGACCCGAACGGCAACGGAGGCGCCGAGGGAGTAGAGGGGGAGCCCATCAACGCGGCGCAGAGATGCCTCTATCTTGTGATATCCTGCCTGATGTATTCTAATGGGCATTGACACCTTGTCGAGCTCCGCCAAACGGTGCATCACCACCAGCTCCGCAATCGGGTGTCCATCAAGGGCCAACGTCAAAGCCACTAAAGGAATCAGCTGACGTCAGCCATGTATATTCAAAAAGAGAATTCCGATTGGGGGGGTACCCTCAAAATTGACCAAATCTGCTTGAACTGCGACGACGAGATCGAATGACGCGCCGGACTTGATGGACTGGCAATCTGTGGGGGAGAGGATTGAGACTATAGGCTCCTCTTCTTCGAGTGCAACGTCCTCGAGGAAGAAGGTATCGTCTTTGAAGTTTGGGCGCTCCAGCTGAGGGTTCCCAACTGTGAAGTATCGGCGACCTGACGTCTCCACGACTGTACCATCTTGGGTCTCCAGATATGCAAACACAAAGTATCTGCCCGACTGAAGGTCTGCAAGCTGAATTGACGGATCTGGCGTAGATATCCGGCTGATTTCCTCCGAATTTATCTTCAGAACGAGCGATGCATCTGAACGAAGAGGCCCAGTTGCCAGAGCGACATGCACGGTATCGCCTTCTTCATATCGTTGATTGAGCGAGGGACTTTTGAATGCAAGCTCGGACGCTGCAAGACTGCAAAAAAGCAGCAGTGCGTACAAGGCCATCAAGTCATAAGTACACAGCAACTTCAGTCGTTGTTTTACTAGTTTAACAGGCCCCCTCGCGCAACAATGCATAAGCGTCAACTGCAACATGCTGTGTCAGCGGAACCAACAGCCGAGAGGCCATTGGATGCTTTTCTATGTTCACAATCGAAGTCGTCCCAAACTCGGCAGCGACTTCCTCCAACGCGACCTTGATTTCAGCTTCCTGCAAGCGTTATTGGGGGAAAGAGGCCAAGCGGTACATCGACCAAGTTCGACGGGAGTGCGGCTATTCTCCAAGCCATGATCAGACGCGTCAGCTTCTCCGCCGTCAGCTCGGCGCCAACGTCCCCCGCAACAACAGCCGCAGCGCGTCGCAACCCTCCGGCGGAATCCTCAGCTCCTGCAGCAGCTGCCGCCAGAAGGAACTCAGTCAACAAGAACGCTCCGTCCTGAGAGAAAGCAGCTTCAGGAGTGAGCTCAGAATCGGAGAGGCTGACATAACAAGCAACGCTTCAGCTTATCAACCAAATGCGCGCGGACAACGGGGCCCGCTTCGGACATTTCGATGGGGGGCGCCTCGCTCTTTTCAAACCACAAGATCTCGCGAGAAAACCGCGCCAGATCTGGCCGCTCGGCATCGTATTTCGAACGGATCGAAAGAAGCTCGTCCACAGAGGGGGGGGGTAGATTCGCAAGGGCGTAAACGACTCGGCGCCAGGGTATGAGTCCTGAGGGGGAGGGTTAGAAATTCATCGAGAACATCCAACCAGTCTTCGCAAAGTCAAACCCAGCGAACATGGCGCGGACACGAGGCGCCGCAGTGCCCCCCCACTCGGCGGGGGCGTAACGGTCGCCATAGGCGGCCACGGCGCGGACCACAAACGCTGCTGCTTCATCGCACGAAACGAAACCTGAGGGTGCGGCGGCAGCAAAGTGGGCGACGATTCGACCCAGTTGGGTGGACGAGAGGACGTAGGGGGGAAGAAGCTCCCGCGGCGCTGGGAGAGAGGGGGGGGGTGGGATGTCAATGGCGACGAGAGTCTCGTTGACGGCGAAGTCGGCGCCAGAGAGCGAGAGGAAAAATGTCAGCGGCCGCTGAGATTCGATCGCGCGGCGCACGTGGAGAATGAGGCCTGCAATCTGGGGGGGGGTCAGCCACCAAAAAAGCAGCGCAAAACCGCTTCCATTTCGTCTCTAAACCGCTGCGCGACATAGTTGTCAAGCCTCTCAAGCAACCGACCCTCTCTCTGCCGCAAGTCCGCGACAGTTCGCAAAAATCCCTCCGCAACCCTCCCCAGCCGCGCAGCCAAAAGCTGCCCCTCCCTCGCCAACGCCTTATCCAAAAACCCGTCGCCACCCTCTCCACCCCCCCCTAGCGCGTCCAGCGCCGCCTTGACCGCAGCCGCGAGCGCGTCCACAAACAAACAGTCGTATGCCTTAATTTCAACCTCGCCCCCTTCCATCGCGACCTTGCGCGGCCCTTCGGGTACCGCGGCCGCAGCCGCCGCCTTCCCCTTCGCGTCCTTCCCCTTCGCGTCCTTGGCCCCCCCTTTCGCATCCTTCCCCTTGGCCGGCTCCTCTTCACCCCCGCCCAGTGCGGCGCGCACCCTCGGCCCCAATTCGGTAAGGGCGGGTGATATGACGTCAGGAGGGGGAGGGTGGTCCTGCGCAAGAGGCTAAAGAATGAGAAAGCAGAGCGAGGAGAGGATGAGGAAAACAGAGCAAATATTCTTTAGGGTCCCTCACATTGCCTCCCAACGCGGCGGCGAAGTCGCGTAGGAGCGCGCGGGTGGATGCGGCGCGACGGGCCTCCACTTGCACGAGGTCGAGGTACTTGTTGAACAACAAGCGAACGTGGTCCTCGACAAACCCTTCGGAGGCCTAGCGGAGGGGTCAACGTAACAAAAATGCACATGAAATAAAAAGGAATGCGTGAGGAAATGGTTAGGGGGGGGAACAAACGATCGCAGCCCTCTGCTTGTCAGCGGCGTCGCGATTGGCGTCGGAGATGTCCCAAAGGCGGTCGCGAAGGTCGTCGACGCGGCGGTGGAGCTCCGCTTTGAAATCTGCGTCAGCGCTGAAGAGTAAATGCGAGTGGGACTTTGAGG
>JAIYDP010000298.1 GCA_027487435.1 Verrucomicrobiaceae bacterium
GGGGGGGGATACTTATTTTTCAGCCGCAAACGAGGGGTTGTCGGAGCCGTTTGCGCGGGCGGAGGTTGACTTCATGCTTAACAAAATGGTGACGGGGCGGAGGGGGGGGGGGGGGGTGAACGGGGGCAGCAGGGGGAGAATTTGGTCATCGTGTCGGGGGAGGAGGTCCATTTGATTTAAAAATAACAAATGCATTGTGTAATCTCGTTGTTATCAGCGCCCCACCAAGCGTTGCTCTAATTTCTGCTCATTAAAAACCTTTACATAAATCATGACATCGTGAAGCAAACCAATCCCCCCCCCCCCCCTTCTACCGCCGCTTTGGCCACGGCCCCTTGTCGGACCCCAACGGCGGCCCGCTCTTTTTAACAAACGTCGCAACTTTAGCCCGCGGCGGCACCGCAAAGCCCGCGACGCTTTGGGGGCGGCGCGGCAGCGACGGCGTTGGGCCGCGCGAGAGAGAGGCGAGCGAGAGGGGGGGGGTGGGTGCGCGGGCCGATTGGACCATCCGGCGCGCGGCGGCGAGGGAGTCAGCGCTCACGACGAGGGACGCGGAGCCGTCGAGGGGGGGGGGGGTGGCAGTGAGGAGGCGCAGCGGCGCGGTGGGGTCTGAATTTTGGCGGGAAAAATCGGCGCTCCAAATGCGGCGCATGTCATCATCGCTTTCGTCGCCGCCCTGAGAGGGGGGGTGAGAATTTGATTGTTTCAACTTGCTCCCCCCCCCCCGTTCTTGCCACCCCCTCCGCACGTTGTCTTCGAGGATGAGGAGGGCCCCCCCCGTTATGTCGGACGCGGCTGTTGAGGGCCGGACGGAAGAGGGGGGGGCTGAGAGGCGGCGCCGCAGGCGGGAGGCGTTGCTGCGCTCGCGACAGAGCTGCGACTTTGTGGCGGACAGCTCCGTCCGAAGCGAAGCGAAGGCCGCGCTGTCGTTGGAGGCGCTGGCGACGACTTCCTTAAGGGACTTGTTTTCGGTCTTTAAGTCGCGGACTTCCTGAGGGGGGAGGGGGGGTGAGGCGTCATCCGAGTTGGTTAAGAGATTTAAAAGAAAAACGAATGCACTTTAGAGCACCTGCTCGAGCATGGAGGACCTCTCGTGCGCCTCCCGCAGCTGCCGCTTGAGCGCCGCCACTTGCGACGTGACGAGGCGCGCCTGTTGGTCCACCAGCGACTTCTCGTGCGACTGGGGGGGGGGGGGGGGTGAGAGTTTAGGGGGGCTGTCGTGGACTCAAAAATCATTATTTTAAACGGCTGCGCGGTGCATTATTTTGCACCCTTTCCCTTCTTTGGCCTTTTTCATTTATTTATGTTTTAAAATTGATCTCATTTGATTACTGCTGTCAAACTGCGGGACATGCGATGACCACTGCGCGTAAACGGATTACATGATGTTCTGTTTAAATAAATAAAACAAAATAATAAAAAGAAATTTAATCTCCACATCCACAAAAATAAAAATATTTTCAAACAAATTTACTTCAATCAAAAATAACGCCGAATGTTATGTTGGCAAAACAAAATAAACTTACCGCAGTCTTCGAGTTGCGCTCCAGCCGCACATATTTTTCAATTAATTGCCCAAAATGCTGCGCGTGCTCGTTAAATCGGTCCGCCAGCGCCGCGTTCGCCTCCATAATCCTTTTTTGGTCCGCCTGGGGTTTAAAAATTAAAAACCCTGGCCGCTGACCCCCAGGTCCTGAAGCCTGCGCTCCTGGAACTGCCGCGCGATGTCATTAACAATTCCTTTATATTTAGCCTCCATCAGCTGCTTCTGCCGCTCGAAGTCGAGCGCCACTTTCTCCACCTCCGCCTTGTGGCGCTCCGCGTCTTGGCTCATTTTGTTGAACAGCACCAGACTCTCAGACTTGAGCCGCTGGTTCTGCTCGTCCAAAACGACGTATGAGCGCAGCTCGTCCTTCAGCTGCAGGACCTCCAGCTCAAGGCAGCGGATCTGGGCGGGTAAGGGGGGGGTTGGGCAAGTGGGGCACTCTGTGGACGGCAGCGCTATAGCGGGTGGCGGATTCGTCGTAGAGGAGGCCAATCTCGCGCTCGTGGACGGTCTGGAGGCGCACAGCCTCGCCCTCGAGGTCTTTTAAGGCCTCGTCTTTGGCCGAGGAGAGCTGGCGTAGGCGACGGTTGACTTCAAGTTCTTCATGAAGGCGCTTTTGAGCAGCTTCTTTGTCCAATGTCAGTTGGTCCACACTGGAGGGTGAATGGGAGAAAGAGGCCTAGCTTACAACGATGAGTCGACGATGGGAGCAGCTGTTTTGGACCTGCACGTTTTACAACACAAGTGTGATAAAAATGAAAGGAAGTTATGTCAGGAGGGTCGCGCAGGAAGAAATGGAGGATGATCTGCATACGAAGAGCTCGAAGGCCTTGCTTTAGGAGGCATTTCAATCAAACGTTTGGAGATAAAAATTAACAAACAAACTTTAGGGGTTTGATGTCCTGTTAGGCAGTTGCATCATTTCATTCTTCTCTTCAACTTGAATGTACGTGCTGAAATTTTCCGAGCCTTGTGGGGATTTCGAGATTACGAGAGTCATCTTTGTTAACATTAAACAAACGAATAAGTGGGTGTGGCTTTTTGAGGTCATGCTCGGGGCATGAACAAGAGGAACAAAGACCATCTCTACGAGCTTGTGAGATCTGGGGACGTTGAGAACATTACCTCCTTTATCTGCCAGCACAACATCGAGCCATACTGGGGAAGAAACGTGATTCCCAGTGACATGTTAGCCTCAATACAGCGCAGACTTTATGCCCGAGGCAACTTCGCCCTATCTCTGAAGTACTTCTTACATCAGTCCAATCCACCAGACTCGCCTGTTCCAATTATTCGAGAGCTCCTAGTCTTGAAAGACTTTCCCTTTCTCTGCTCCGTCTTCAATCACCACAAGGTGGGCGACAAATTCCTGCCCGATCTCGTCGCAGCCAATGCGACCCTCCCCGACATCGCCCGTCAAGCCCTCGCCGAACGGGTCGAACCCTCCCTTGTCCACAAAAATGTCAGCTTCTTCGCCGCCGCCTGCGTCCACGACCCGACCCTCCTCGAACCAACCATCCCCATTGTCCTCCAAGATAACAAAGCCATCCTCCCATTCTTTTTAGCCATCCTCAAGCGCACCCCCCCCACTGCCCCCCTCCCCCTCGAACAAGCCGCAGCCGCCGCCCCGTCCCTCGTCGCAGCCTCCAACTTCGACGACTTCTTTGCCCTCCTCGCCGCATACCCCCCCCTCCGCGACACCACCCGGTTTTCTGCCGTCGACGAATGCGCCGTCGCGCGCCAGTGGCTGCAGCAGCCCAACGTTTCCATCCCCGACGCCTTCCTCCGCCTCAACGCCCTCGGCTGCGTGCGGCGCGACGGCGGCATTTTTGCGGACGATTTTGTCGCTGCGGCGATGCGGCGGCGCCAATTGGGTGCTCTAATTCCCATCGCAAAGGATAGTTTGTTTGCCGCAGAAGTCGCCGCAGCGCTTCGGAGGGAAACCGACCCGCGGGCGCACGGCATCGCCAACGTCGTCGGCGCCATCGCGGACAAAAGTTCCTACCCCCTCTGTCGGCTCCTTGCGCTTAAAGAAAAGGTCGTGTTTGTTAACTCGCCCGAGACGGTTCGAATCGCGACCGACGCCCTCCGCAATGCCTCCATCCTCGGCATTGACCGCGAAGCGAAGCCAAACTTCGTCAAGGGGGGTCGCTCCCGCTGCGCGCTCCTCCAAGTCGCGACGAGAGAGGGGGTGTTCATTTTTGACCTCATCGCCCTCAACGGCGCAGAGTCAAGCGCCTTGTCCGACGCATTTGCAAACCCCAAGGTCATAAAGGTCGCACTCGGCCTGCGTGAGGACCTCCGCAACCTCCGCATCTCCACCCCTGGCGCCGCGTGCTACCGCGCCGTCACGTCCGTCGTCGACATCGGCCGCGCGTGAGCTGCCGCTGATTTGTTTTCTTTCCTTTTAATCAGATTGCAATGCCCCCCCCCCCACCCCCTCGTTTGCTCTCTTCGTGCTTCGGCGCCTTGTGTCGTTTGTTGTCCTGCCCCCCCCCCCCCGCCGTGATTGAGGGGAAATGCATCACCTTCGTTTCCTTCCAAGTTTGACAACTTTTTTGACTCTTAAAGTACCGCCCAATCTGTCGACGCTCCGGGCACGTTCTCCCTCGCCAAAGTGACGCCAGCGTCCCCGCGCCCTAACAGCTAAAAGGTCGTCCAATTCTTATTTCGCGAACACCTCTCCAAGGGGCAGCAAATGTCAAATTGGGAGGCGCGCCCCCTCAGCGCCGCGCAGCTCACCTACGCTGCACTAGACGCCGAAATTCTCCTGCGCGCGTACGACGAGTGTGTGCGCCGCGGGATGGACCTCCCGAAGGCGGACCTTTTAGCTTAAATTTTGTCAGCATTTTTGTTTTTTTTTTTGTTTTCGGCTGTGGAGGGACGATTTTTTGAATTTTTTTTTTTTGTTTGAGGTACTTTTGTAGCGCTGCGGCGAAATATCCGAAGAGTCAAGGCGGGTATTTCAGCGCATTTTGGTTTTATTTTTGTTAAACAGCAGACGCACACACTTTTATCCTGCACCCGCCAAACTACACCTTCTTTTGTTTTCAAGACACGCACAACACACACGCACCCCCCCCCCCCCCCCCCCACCATGGCCCAACCCCCTCGATTTTAACCGTTGCGAACTTA